>JBKOYV010000276.1:0-6833 GCA_046725585.1 Gemmatimonadota bacterium
TGGACATCAAGTGGATGGTCACGCCGGTGCCGTCGGGCACCTACGGCACGTGGTGCGACTACTGGGGCTGCTACGTCACCTCGGGCACCGACTGGCTGCACCAGGGCTCGGCCGGCCTCGGCCTCGTCTTCGCGTTCTGACGCGTCGCGTCGTGGGTCATCGGTGATGTCTGGAACGGCCGACTGCAGCACGACGTGAAGTCGGTGACACATGATGGCGAAGAAGCTGGCCCGCAGGAGAGCGTTTCATGACGACCGAGCCCACGCGCACCTCCGGCGGGACGGACACGACCCGTGCCGCGCGTGGCCGCATCACCGGAGTACCTCGGCCGGTGCCCGGCACGCGCATCACGGAAGCGTATGCGCGCATGGTCGCCCGCGAGGCGTACTTCTGGGCGTGGCCAATGGTCAACATCTACAACCGGCGCCTGGCATTCAGACAGGCGCCGGCGCGTGGGTTGATGAATGGCGTGCTGCCGATCGCGCCACTCAACCTCTTGTCGATGCTGCACGACTACGTCGACCCCGACCAGCGCTGGGTAGCATGCCCGAACCAGGACATGGTATACGGCGCCGGCATCGTCGCGCTCGACGAGAGTCCGGTCGTCCTGCAGGTGCCGGACTTCGGCTCACGCTTCTGGATCTATCAGCTCGTGGACCTCCGCACCGACAGCTTCGCGGACGTCGGGGCGATGTACGGGACCAGGCCCGGTTTCTACCTGATTGTCGGCCCCGCCTGGGAAGGGAAAGCGCCTAACGGGATCGCGCGGGTGCTCCGCTGCCCGACGCGCACCGGGATGGTCGTGCCGCGTGTGTTCCAGGATATGACGCGGCAGGACAACCGGACGGTGCAGAACGTGATCGGCCGCATCGACATGTATCCCGTCGCCCAATACGACGGCAAGGAAAGGCGTCAGGATTGGAGCAGACTTCCAAATCTGACGCCTGCGACGGTGGACGGTGGATCGGGGGAGACGAAGTGGGTCTTTCCGAAGACCTTCTTCGATCGGCTCCCGATGGTCCTGCTGGATGCGCCGCCGCTCGCGGGGGAAGAAACGCGCTACGAAGAAGTGCTCGCCGTCATCGACGCCGCGCAGAAGAACCCGACGCTCGCGAAGGCGCTGATCGATGAAGCCGAGCATGCGGAGACGACGCTGATCGACCCGCTGATGCAATTCCGCAACTTCGGTACGCCGCTGCCACACAACTGGACCACGGCGGACAACGGCGCGGCGTTCGGCAGCGACTACTTCATGCGCACGGCCGTGGCGCGGTCGAACATCCTCGTGAACAAGGGGACCGAGACGAAGTACTTCTACCAGGACCTCGACGCGGCGGGGGTGCGCCTCAATGGTGGCAACCGCTACACGGTCACCTTCGCCAGAGGTGAGCCGCCGGTGAAGGGCTTATGGTCGCTCACGCTCTACGACCGCTTCCACTTCTTCGTGCCGAACGGGATAAGGCGCTACTCGCTGGGGACGAAGAACAGAGATCTCCTGCTCAACGCGGACGGCTCCCTCACGATTTACGTGCAGGCCGGGGAGCCGACGGACAAGGCGCAGCGGCCGAACTGGCTGCCGGCGCCCAGGGGCGAAGACTTTTCGCTCTACATCAGCGCCTATTGGCCCGACCCGACGGTTACCGGCGGTCAGTGGACACCACCGCCGGTCTCACGCATCAGGTGATCCGGGCGGTCCGGTATGTGCGTTGCGGCGCCAGCCGCCCGCATCTCCCCCACATCTCCATCGTGTAACGGTAGCGGGCGCAACCATCAACCCATGGTTGACGCCACAGCCTGGTTGTATACCTTGGGCTCGGTTATAGCGCTCTAATTATTAGATACATCCGGACTTCGAGCCCGCCGACTGGAGTCGACCGGAAGACTTGTCGTGCGGTGCACCAGCGAGACTGCATTTGGCTCACGCGGTTCTTCCACTCAAGGGTGTCGCAGCACATGGCGCCAGCGATTCGCTGAAGCGCGCCTTGGTGTTCGCCTCGCGAGCCGCAATTCTCGCGGGTAGCTACTACGTGGCGGCGAAGCTGGGACTCGCGTTCCGCTTTCAAAACTCGCAGATCAGCGTCGTGTGGCCCGCCAACGCCGTGATTGTGGCGGCACTGCTGCTCACACCTCGTGCGCGCTGGTGGGCGGTGTTGGTCACGGTTTCACTCGCGCACATCGCGGCGATGAGCCCCGTGACGCCGGCATGGCGCTGGGCCTGGCAGATCGTCGGCAACTCGGTGTTCGCGACGACGACGGCAGTGCTGCTGTGCCGACACGCCGGATTGCCGCTCCACTTCGGGAGCCGGCGCCAGGTGTTCACGTACGCGGCCGTCTCGATCGTGATGCCGGTGCTCTTCGCACTGGGAATGCCGTCGTTCGTCCGACCGCTGCTCGGTCTCGACCCGATGTACAGCCCGAGCGCGGCGCTGCTTCGTACGATACTGTCGAACGTGATCGCGATGCTCCTGGTCGCCCCGGTGCTGCTGCTCTGGGCACAGGGAAGCCTTCGGCCGCTCGGGGAGCTGACGGGGCGTCGGGTTGCCGAGGCGGCAGCCATCATGGCGTCGCTGTTGGTGGTGGGCTTCGTCGCGTTCGGCACCGGCCCCGAGTTCGCGCACTTCCCTGCCCTGCTGCTCTGGTTCTTTCCGCCGCTCGTGTGGGCCGCGGTCAGGCTGGGACCGGCGGGATCTGTGACGTCGGTCTTCTTTGTCGCGTTGCTCTCCACGCTTGGGACGGCGCGCCAGCTTGGGCCCTTCGTCATGACGAGCGAAGCGGAGCAGGTCCTGGCGCTGCAACTGTTCTGGATCGCCATCGGTCCGCCGATCATGCTGCTCGCGGCCGTCATTCGCGAGCGCGAGCAGGCGGAGGAGGCTCTCCATGAGCAACGCAACCAGCTCGCCCACGTGACGCGCGTAGCGACGGCCGGCGAGCTCTCGGGCGCCATCGCGCACGAGCTGCGTCAGCCGCTCACGTCGATCCTGGCGAATGCGCAGGCGGCCGTTCGGCTGCTCGACGACGACCGGGCGGATCTCAAGCAGGTGCGTGAGATCCTGGAGGACATCATCCGTGACGACAGACAGGCCGCCAACGTCATCGCGCGTCTACGGCTGTTCCTGAAGGAGGGGCAGTCGCGATTCGAACCGCTCGCCGTCGATACCGTCGTGCGTGACGCGTTGGCCCTGAGCAAGAGCACGGTGGAGCTCTCGGGGGTCGAAGTGCAGACGTACATCCCTGCCGGGCTGCCGCGCGTCTGGGGCGACCCGGTGCAGCTGCTTCAGGTGATGGTGAACCTCGTCGTAAACGGCTGCGAGTCGATGCACCTGACGCCGCAACCGGCGCGTCGTCTCGAGCTTCAAGTCGCACCAGTCGACCGCGAGCACGTGGAGGTCCTCGTCAGCGACCGGGGTGCCGGGCTGCCTAACGGCGGTGAGGATCGCGTGTTCGACCCGTTCTTCACGACCAAGGAACACGGGCTGGGGCTTGGCCTCGCGATCGGCCGGTCGATCGTGAACGCGCACGGCGGGCGCCTCTGGGGCGAGAACAACGCGTATCAGGGCGCCACCTTCCACCTGCTGCTTCGCACGCATCACGCGCATGGCCGACACGCGACCGCTGATCGCCATCGTTGACGACGAGCAGTCCGTCCGCGTCGCGCTGCGCCGGTTATGCAGCGCGTACGGCATGAGCACGCGTACGTTCGCGTCGGCGGAGGAGATGCTCGCGTCGCTCGACGATCGACGTCCGGATTGCCTCGTGCTCGATGCGCACATGCCGGGCATCGGAGGATTGGGCGCGCAGACGTGGCTGCGCGAGCGCGGCATCACCATTCCGGCGGTGGTGATCACCGGACGGGACGACACCGAGCTGCGCGACCGGTCGATCGCCGGCGGGGCGTGCGCCTACCTGTGCAAACCGATCGACGCCGACATTCTGATCGGCGCGATCGAGCGCGCCGTCGGCGCGGGGCAGACTGTCGTCGGCACGCGCTCGGCCTGATTCGGGTAGGCCTGCACCAAATGCGGACCGGGTTCGCCGACCGGATGCGACGACACACGTTATGAGCGAATGGCTCAGGATCGCCAGCGAACATGCGATCGTCGTGATCGACATGCTGGCCCTGGTGGTGATCGTCTTTGGCGCGCTCGAGGCGTTCATCAAGGTCATTCGCGGGGTGTTCTCGCCCCCGTCCGCCCATGAGCGACGCGCCATCTGGCTGCGGTTTGCACGGTGGCTGGTTGCGGGGCTGACCTTCCAGCTTGCCGCGGACATCATCGAGTCCTCCATCACGACGAGCTGGGAGGCAGTCGGACGGCTCGGCGCCATCGCGCTCATTAGGACGTTCCTCGACTACTTCCTTGAGCGCGACGTCGCCGAGACTCGCGAGCGCCAGCATGAGGGCCGCACGGAACGGCCACCTCCGGACACAATTGGACCTTGAGGTAGCGTCACGACAGCGGGCTCAGGCGCGACTGTTTCACACCACCGGTCTGCCGCGGCACGAAATACGCGCCCGCCGACCGGCACCCTGATCCCGATGCGTCCCGAGCGACGCCTAACGAACAGAGGCCGCCCCACATGAGCGCCATCGACCGCCCCATCCACATCGCCGGCGGCACCCTCGGCAGAGACTGTCACATCTGTGCGTTCTTCAACGGCCCCGACGAGGAGTACCGCGTCCTGCGCTCCTTTATCAAGGATGGAATCGACGGCGGGGAAAAAAGCTTCCACATCGTCGACCCGCACATGCGGGACGATCACCTGAAGCGGCTCGGCGACGCCGGCATCAACGTCGACCAGGCCATGGCGACCGGCCAACTCGAGGTGCGCCCGTGGGAGGAGGCCCACCTCCAGGGAGGTCGCTTCGAGCAGGACGCGATGCTTCACCTCGTCGAGGAGGTGCTGAAGTCGAACGCGGCCTCCGGATACCCGCTCACCCGGATTCTCGCCCACATGGAATGGGCGCTGCTCGACAAGCCCGGCGTCGATGGCCTGGTCGAGTACGAGACGCGCGTGAACTACGTGCTGCCCAAGTACTACGCGCCGGTGATCTGCACGTACGACCTGTCGAAATTCAGCGCGAGCGTCGTCATGGACGTGATGCGCACCCACCCGATGGTGATCGTCGGCGGAGTCCTCCAGGAGAAACCGTTCTTCGGTCCGCCCGACCAGGTCCTCCTCGAGATCCGGGAGCGCCGGTCGCTCCGGAAGAGCGCGAGCATCGCCAGCTGACCCATGTCCAGCGAGATCCGCCAGCTACGACTGGCGCTCAGGGATCTCGTCGCCCTGTCGACGATCCCGGCGGCGTGGGTCGGAAGAGAGCCAGCCACGATCGCCGCCGGCCTTGCCGACGTGCTGGTGGGTACGCTGCACCTCGATTTCGCATTCGTACGCTTGCGCGATCCCAACGGCGGCGCCGATGTAGTCGAGGCCACGCGTGGCGATGCATGGAAGGAGTTTCCACAATGGCTCGAGCGCCGCCCAGCGACCGTCGGACAGTGCTCGCGAAAGGAAATCATCCTCGACCTGGGTGACGGGACGCAGAAGTGCCGCGGCCTGGTGAGTCCCATTGGCGTGGATGCCGCCGGTGGTCTCGTGGCCGTTGCGTGCAATCGCATCGACTTTCCTACCGAGACCGACCAGCTGCTTGTCTCCGTGGCGGCCAACGAGGCGGCGACCGCGTTTCATAACGCACGCCTGATCCACGAGCGACGCCGCGCGGAAGAGGAGCTGCGCCGCGCCCGCGATGAGCTGGAGATGAAGGTGACGGAGCGGACGGCCGAATTGCGCCGCATGAGCGCCGAGCTCACACGCGTCACGCGAGCGACGACGCTTGGAGAGCTCGCCGCATCGATCGCTCACGAGATCAATCAGCCACTGGCCGCAATCGGGGCGAATGGCGCGGCGTCACTCAACTGGCTCAGCAGGCCAAACACGGATCTCGCACTGGTGCGCGAGGCCGTGGCCGACATCGTGACCGACGCGTATCGCGCGGCGGCAGTCATGCACCGGATTCGTCAGCTGGTAACGAGGAGCGATCCGCAGATGGACCGCCTGGACCTGAATGAGGTGATCCAGGACGTCGTGGCCCTGGTGCGCAGCGAGGTGCAGCGGCATCGCACGTCGTTGCGTGTCGCGCTGGCGTCGGCGCTGCCGCCTGCCCTGGGCGATCGCGTGCAGCTGCAGCAGGTGCTCATCAACCTGGTGATGAATGGTGTCGAAGCGATGACCGCCGTCGATGACCGGCCGCGCGAGCTCGTGATTCGATCGAACGCCCGCGCGAACGATGAGGTCCTGGTTGCCGTGCAGGACGTCGGCGTGGGCCTCGATCCGCGTCACATGAGTCAGCTGTTCGACGCGTTCTTCACCACCAAGCCGTCCGGCATGGGGATCGGGCTCGCGATCAGCCGCTCGATCATCGAGGGGCATGGTGGTCGCCTGTGGGCGACACCCAACGTGACGCACGGCGCGACGTTCCAGTTCTCGCTGCCCGCGCTGAACTGACGGGCTCTCTGCACGAAGGTGCAATGGCCGGTCCCGCGGTCGCAGGCAATCATCCGCTGACGGCTTCGCCTAACGCACCGGATGGAGGAACCATCATGCCACGCATTTTTGTGATCTTGCGCGCGGTCGGCCTGACCGCCGCGGTCCTGCTCCCCGCGACGACGTCGCCGGCGCGGGCCCAGGGGGGCTACACGCCGCCGAAGCGCTTCGAGATCACGCCGTTCGGCGCCTACCAGTGGGGTGGGTCGTTCGACACGCAGGGCTTCTCCAGCATCCTGGCCGGCGAAATTCAGGAACAGTCCTCGTTCAGCTGGGGCGGCATCCTCAGCTTC
>JBKOYV010000156.1:0-20412 GCA_046725585.1 Gemmatimonadota bacterium
CCCCTAAAGGACTAAAGGAACTCACCGAAGTGCGCACGCAACCGCTCGCGATACCGGCGACTCAGCCGTAACCGCGTTCCGTCTCGAAGAATCACGGCGTACTCGCGACTGGAGTACGGCCTGAGCTCCCGGATGCGGGACGTGTTCACGATCGTCGAGCGGTGAATGCGCACGAACGCCCCGCGGTCGAGCCGCTGCTCCATTGCGGTCATCGTGTCCCGAATCAGGTGACTCTTGCCGCTCGCGTGGATCCGCACGTAGTCGCCGTCAGCGCCGATCCAATCGATGTCCCCGACGTCGATGAGCAGCACGCGATCGCGGTCACGCACGACGATGCGATTCATCGGCGCCGACGCCGACGCGTCGGGAGAGTCGAGGTGCCGAGCTACTCCCGGACCGGCGCCGAGCGCCGGGCGAATGTCGTTCATCAGCGCCGCGAGGCGACGGGCGACTCCGCTTTCCTCGCGTTCGATTACACGGTGCCGTGCCCGTTCGATCGTCGTCGCGAAGCGCACGTCGTCGATAGGCTTGAGCAGGTAGTCAAACGCGTGGGCCTCGAACGCCTTGAGCGCGTGATTGTCGAACGCGGTCACGAAGATCACGACCGGCATCTGCTCGGCGCCGATCTCCTCGATCACGCCGAAGCCGTCGACTCCGGGCATCTGCACGTCGAGGAACACGACCGCCGGCTGATGCTCGCGGATGGCGGCGATCGCCTCGCTTCCACTCGCGCATTCGGCTACGACGGTGTAGCCGCCCGCGCGCTCGAGGCGCGCGCGAATGCCGCGTCGGGCAAGCTGCTCGTCATCGACGATGATCGCGCGAATCACGACGCCGGCGTCGAGTCCCGGTGGCTGAAGAGACGTCGCATCCGGAACTGGTAGCCGGCGACGTTCAAGCTGTCCATGGTGCTCCACGATGTCACCACCTGCAGTCGTCAGGGTTCGGTGCGCGCGTCCCCTTCGGGACGGCGAGGTACGTCACGCGGCGCCGGGGGTCGACTGATCGGCCCGCGCGGCATGGTGCCTAACGCCGGACTGCCCGCGACCATCATCCAGGCGGTAGCCTGCTGGTCGGGGGTAAGCACGGCGATCGCATCACGCACGTCCACATGCATCCGGTCGCGAGCCTGCTGCAGCTCGGCGGTCGACGCTCCGGCTGGACGACGGCCGCGACCGCTCGCCGAGTCACCGGGGGCCGGCCGACCAGCGGCTCGAGCGGAATCCATTCGTGCGACGAATGCCTTGCGCCGCGCCTCCGTGCGGCGCGAGATCGCGGCGAGTCGAACGACCTGCGCGTCGGTGAGAGCGAGATCGCCGGTGTGCGCGAGAAGAAAATCAGCTGTTGCGGCGACGGGACCGGCGCCGCCTCTGCCGGGGAGACCTGCCAGCATCCCGAAGGCCGGCCGTCCACCGCGACCTGGGGAATCGCCGGGTTGTTGCGCGTTGACGGTTGCGGCAGCGAGGGCCAGGAGCATCCCGACTGCGCGAGCGGGCGTATGCATTGAGCTTCTAGCGAGGGTGTTGTGGAAACCGTGGGCGCCGCGGTTCGCGCGCGCGGAATCGCTGCTCCTGTTCGGCCAACAGGGCATGGTATTGTTCGCGCTGATCCGGCGTGAGCAGACTATCGAGCTTCTGGCGGGTGTCGTTCATCACGGCCTCCATTCGCGGCCATGTCTCCTCGCGAATGGCGTTCGCAGCCTCGAACTCGTGCCGGAGAATCGAGTCGGCTCTCGTGCGCTGCTGCGGCGAGAGCGCGAGGTCGCGCGCGAAGGCGTCGACGGCGCGTTCCGGGCCGGGGCCGATCGCGTTAGGGGATGGCGGACGGCCGGTTCCCGGAATCGCCGGCGGCACCATGAACGGCGGCCGCGCACGCCCCGGGTCGCCACCGAACGCGACGCGGGGCGGGCGACGATGCAGCACGCGGTGATCGAGCGCGATGCCGAATGCCACGCCGACGGCGAACATGGCGGCCATGGCGATCCCGGCGATGAAGCTCGAGCCCCGATCCGTCATCGCGATGCGTCCCGCTTGCCTAACGGGATCAGCAGCTCGGCAGTGCTCGGCAGCAGGACCGAGTCGATCGTCCACTTCGACCCGCGTCCGAGCGCGGCTGACTCGAACACGGCGCGTGTGCCATCCCCCTGGTCGGGTGCCACGGTAGCGCTTGCGACGATCGTGTCCACCGCATCCTTCGGGGAGCTGCGCACTACCATAATGAGTGGGATGCTGGCGGCGACCGACGCGCCGACGACGAGTCGCGACCACCGAGCCGCGTACTCCCACCATGCAATCGTAACCGGTGCGTCGCTCGCAAGAGCCACGGCCGAGCGTCCGAGAGAATGCGGCCCGAGCCGTGTGTGCCGGAGCCGAGCGAGCGGAAGCTCCGCGCGCGCTGCCAGCCGCATGTGAAACCCGTCCCAGTCTACCCGCTCATAAGGGACAAGGCCGCTCGCGTCGACCAACGCTCGTGCGTAAGTCGTCGCGCGTTCGTCCTCCGGACGGTGGAGTGGACGGTCTGGTGTGCTCATGGAGTGCGCTCGAGGAGACCGGCCAGCGCGGTGCGTAGCGTTTTTCGCGCCTGGTGCAAATGCCACCGTACGGTGCCGCGTGGAAGGTCCAGCATCTCGCCGATCTCGGTGCTGGACCGGCCATCGACGTCCGACAGCTCGACGATGAGTCGCTGCTGTTCCGGGAGGGCGGTGAGCGCCTGCTGAAAGCGCTCGCGGATCTCCGAACGCTCGGCCGGATCGAACTCAACCGCCGCGGCTTCGCTGCTCCAGAGATGTGTAACGGTCACATGCCGCTCCCGCGTTGACCGCGCGCTCACTGCGTTGAGAGCGCGGTTGACGACGATCTTGAAAAACCAGGGCGCGAACGGCCGAGTCGGGTCGAACGAGCCGATCCCGTCGAGTGCAGCGAGAAACGAGTCCTGAACGAGGTCCTCGGCGTCCTGCGTGTGCCGGAGAATCCGGTACGCGATTGCGAAGGCTCGCCTTGCATGGCGGCGGGCGAGCTCGTCGAAGGCCTCGCGGTCGCCGTGTTGTACCCGGATTACCAGCTCGCGTTCGTCGTCGTGCGGCGCGTTCGGAACCGCCGCCACCCCGAAGCCACCCGCCATCGTTGCCCTTTCCGTATGGGATACCGCGCAGCCCCGTCGCCTGTTGGCGCGGTGCGGCCCTCTCATATGAACACGGTGGGCTAGACATACCCTTACGGCAGGCACGAACAGCGCTGGGATCTCGTTACAGGTGCTCGTCATTTCGCGGTTGGAGACCGACGTTAATGCTGTATCGAGTGTCGCCAACACATTCTTCGCGCACGCTGTACTACGTGGCAGGACCGACCGGGAGCGTCACCGTCCAGAGCCGGTTGACGTGAACAGTTCCTGCCAGCACGTCGAAGCCGTCCCCCGGCTCCGGCTGGCAGTCCCGGCGGTCGCCACCTGCGTGCTGGTATAGATAGTCGTTAGGCAGCCGTCGCTCACCCAATCCGCCGAGCATCGACTCGTGATCCAAATGGTTGTCCGTGCGCTTCTCGTCCTGCTTCTCGTCGTCGCCAGGACAGCTGCGTCGGCTCAATACACGGGCAGCGGAGGCGGAATGGGTGGGCGCGGCGGAGGGATGGGTGGAGGCCACGGCGGCGGCGCGATGGGCCGCGCGTTCGAGGCACCGCCCAACCCCTCCGCCAAAGACGTCGAGAAGCAGGACCCGGTGCAGCTGCTGCTCGACAAGCACAAGAAGCTCAAGCTCGACAAGACGCAGATCGCCGCGCTTCACACGCTCGACGCGTCGCTCCAAGCAGAGAACGGGCCGTACTACCAGCGCGTCGACTCCCTCCACAACACGTTCAGGACGCCGTCGGGCGGCTTCACGCGCAGCACAGGGTCCGATGGCGGCCGCGCCGGCATGATGGAGAACCGGCAGTTGTTCTACGAGACGCTCACACAACTCCGCGCGAACAACAAGGCGGCCCGAGACAGCGCCGTTACGCTCCTCAAGGAGCCACAGAAGAAGAAGGCGTACGACCTGCTGGAGAAACAGCTCGAAGAGAGCGACAAGATGCTGCGCGCCCCGGGCGCCGCTGGACGGCACACGTCGCGAGCTACCACTTGACAGTCTAGTGAAGAGGTGACATCGTCCCATCACTAGACGCCCTAGTGGAGGGGACCGGCGCTCATGTGGCTCAGGCTTCGCGGTTGGGCCCGCGCGCTTCTGCGACGCGCTGTCGTCGAGCAGGAGATGCACGAAGAGATGCAGCTCCATCTGGAACGCGCGACCGAACGTCTGATCGCACGCGGTCTACCATCCGACGTCGCACGCGCCGAAGCGCGGCGCGAGTTCGGCAACATTGCGTTCGTCGAGGAGCAGGCACGCGATGCTCGGGGTGTACGATGGCTCGAGGACACCGTGCAGGACGTTCGCTACGCCGTGCGCGGCTTGCGCCGGAAACCTGGATTCGCGATCGCCGTCATCGTCACGCTCGGGCTCGGGGTTGGCGCCAATGCGACGATGTTCGGGATCGTCGATCGCCTCCTGTTTCGTGCACCCGCCTACCTCGTTGCCCCGGAGCGTTCACATCACCTGTACTTCACTCGATTCCTCAACGGGACCGAGACAATCGGGCAGGCGTTCCCCTACCAACGCTTTCTCGACCTGAGCCGGTCCGCGAAGACGATGGAGGTGATCGCGGCGTACATGTCGCGGCGTCTCTCGGTCGGCTCGGGCGACAACGCGCGCGAGATCCTGGTCGGCGCCGCGAGCGCTTCGCTGTGGCAACTGTTCGACGGCCGCCCCGCAATCGGACGGTTCTTCACCGCCGCAGAGGATCGCGAGCCTAACGGGGAGCGCGTGGCGGTACTGTCATACGGCTACTGGCAGGCCCAGTACGGTGGCTCGCCGAGTGTCGTCGGCGCGACGATCGTCATCACGCCGGCGCGATACACCATCGTCGGCGTCGCTCCGGCCGGCTTTACCGGCGTCGAACGAGAGACGCCAAGCGTCTTCATTCCGATCACGAGCGCTGGAGTGGACGACTTCGGGAAGAGATGGGCCAGCGAGCATGCCGAATACTCGACGAGCTGGCTCGACCTCTACGGCCGGCGCAAAGCTGGTGTAACGCTCGACGCCGCCACCGCGGATCTGTCGGCCGCGTTTCTCGACAGCTACCGCAAGCAACTCGCACTCGAACCGCGCTACACAGCGCCGATCGAAGCCGCGAAGCCAAAAATGTTCCTCAGCTCCATGCTCGCCGAGCGTGGCCCCCGACCGTCCGCGGACGCGCGCGTGGCCACATGGCTGTTCGGCGTGACGGGGATCGTTCTGATCATTGCATGTGCCAACGTCGGGAACCTGCTCCTGGCCAGGGCACTGACTCGCCGGCGAGAGATTGCAGTGCGACTCGCGCTCGGTGTGAGCCGCGGGAGACTGGTTAGGCACCTGCTGCTCGAGAGCATGCTGCTCGCGCTTCTCGGCGGACTTGCCGGACTGCTGCTCGCTCAGTACGGAGGACAGCTGCTGCGGGCATTTCTGATGCCCGGCATGGAGTGGCAGGGTGTGATCGACGACCGCCGTACGCTGCTGTTCGCGACGCTTTCCGCGGTCGTCGTTGGGCTCTGTGCTGGCATCGTACCTGTGCTTCAGGCGACCCGGTACGAGGTTGCGTCGGCGCTCAAGACGGGCGCGCGCGACGGGCTCGGCCGTCGTTCCCGACTGCGAACCGCCCTCATCCTCGCCCAGGTCACGCTGTCGGTGACGCTCCTCATCGGAGCCGGGTTGTTCGTGCGCAGCGTCCAGCACCTCGCGCGGCTCGACATCGGGTACGATGTCGAGCGACTGGTGCTCGTGGACCTTCGACTGCGTACCACCGTGCTGGATTCAGCCGGACAGGTCGCGCTACGACGCGCGCTGATCGAGCGCACCGCGCAGAATCCGCTGGTCGAGAACGTGACGCTCGCGTGCTCTGTCCCGTTCTCGGGGACGTGCACGCGGCCCGTGTTCGTCGAAGGCGTGGACTCGACGAACCGCCTCGGCGAGTTCGTGAGGCAGACCGTGTCACCGACGTACTTTCAGACCACTGGCACTCGGATTCTGCGGGGCCGCGGGATTCAGAAGGAGGATGACCGCGCCGGAGGCCCGCTGGTGGCCGTGGTCAGTGAGGCGATGGCACGTGCGCTTTGGCCGGGACGGGACGCGATTGGCAGGTGCTTTCGGACCGGTGCCGACACGGCTCCGTGCCGTACGGTCGTCGGGATCGCCGAGAACGTGGTGCAGGAAAAGATCGGGGACGATGCCGGATTCCAGTACTACGTCCCGGCCGAGCAGGACGGCGGGGGCCGCGGACGATTCTTGGTGCGGGTGCGGGGTGAGCCGGACGCACAAAGCGAAGCTCTTCGCCGCGACCTAACGAGCGTGATACCGCAGTCCGCATACCTGGTCGTTCGACCCATGAAGGGCATCGTCGGAAACGTCACGCGATCCTGGCGGCTCGGCGCCGTGATGTTCGCGGCGTTCGGTGGGTTGGCGCTGGTGGTGGCCGCGGTGGGTCTGTATAGCGTCGTGGCATATGACGTCGCGCAACGGCGGCACGAGGTCGGGGTACGTATCGCGTTGGGGGCTCGCGTCACAGATATCGTGGCGCTCGTAATGCGGCATGGACTTCGCGTCGTCGTCCTCGGGGTGACTCTCGGCCTGGGCCTAACGCTTGCCGCCGGACGCTGGCTCGGGCCGCTGCTCTTTCAGGTCTCGCCGCGAGACCCGGTCGTCTTCACGGGTGTGGCACTGCTGCTGGTCGGGGTTGCGCTCGCGGCGAGCGGATTCCCGGCGATTCAGGCGTCTCGAGTCGATCCGGCGAGGTCGCTGCGCGCAGACTGAGCTGGCCGACGGAATGGGAGCTCAACCATCACGCGGGTGCCCCGACCAGTACCGTTCGTGAGCTCGAGCCGGCCTCGCTCGCCATACATCTCGTGAAGCCTGTTTCGCGTGTTCACCAGCCCGATCCGGCCGTTGCCGTTGGCGCGCACCTCCCCACTGACGCCGGGACCGTCGTCAACGATCGAGACGCGCAGCACGTCGCCGATGCGCTGCGCCTCGATGACGATCGTCCCGCCCGCTTCACGCGGCGCGATCGCGTGACGCACCGCATTCTCGACGATAGGCTGCAGAACGAAGGACGGCACTACCGCCTCCCATGCGTCGGTCGCCACGTCGAACTCCACGCGCAATCGATCCCCGAACCGCACCCGCTCGATCTCGAGGTACTGCTTCACGTAGTCGATCTCGTCGGCGAGCGCGACCTCGTCCCGCACCGGGGCCGTGAGCGTCAAACGCAGGAAGTCGCTCACGCGTGACAGCATGCGTGCCGCCTCGTCGTTCCGCCGCTCGGTCACGAGCGTCGACACAGCGTTGAGCGAGTTGAAGAGAAAGTGCGGATTGATCTGATAGCGCAGCGCCTCGAGCTGCGCCTGGTGCGCGGCCGCCTCGGCCCTGAGTGACCGTTCGCGTTCGGCCTGCAGCGCCGCGTAGTACCGGATGCCGATGTACAGCACGCTCCACGCGAGCATCGTGAACGCGTTGTAGACGGTGCCGCCGAAGACCTGCAGCACGGATCGGAAAACGGGCGGCCTGATGCCGAATGCGCTGTAGACGGGAACGGCGATGAGGTTGTCGAACGCCGTCCATATCATGGAAACGACATAGGAGGCCACGACCGCAATGGCGACCAGCGTGAGCAGCGGCGTACCTCGGCGAATGAGCGGGCGATACGCCTGACGCAAAGCAAGGCTCAGCAGGAAACCGCTGACCATCAGGATGCCTTTCGCCACGACCATGAACGACAGCGGGTACATCCCGATGCGCGAGAACGTCATCGCGAGGCCGTACGCCACCCATCCCACCGTGTGCAGCAGCCAGAACGGCGGCAGAGACTGAGGTTCGGCGACCGTACCGGCCGTTCGCCCGTATCGTGCGCTGCTCATCGCGTCAGTCCGTTGGATCCCCCGCCAACAACGGCTCGAGCACGGGCGCCTCGGCTCCCTTCTCCGTGCATAACGCGAAGGTCTTCTCGCCCGAACCGTACATGGCGACGCCCGCGTGCTGACCCTTCTTGTCGAGGATGAAGAAGCGGATGTTGAAGTTCGGCAGACCGCGCGCGTTCAGCAGCCGGGACTCGACGGTGTTCGCGCGGATGCGCTTGAGCGCTTCGATCCCGGCGTCCTTCGGGTGCATGCCACGGCGCATGCTTTCGACGATGAGGTACGACGAGAGGTTGTACAGGTTCGCCTCGCCGCGTCCCGTGGATCCTGCAGCACCCACGTCGTTGTCGACGTAGAGGCCGGCGCCGAGTATCGGGGAGTCACCAACGCGGCCCGGGATCTTCCAGGCGAGACCGCTCGTCGTCGTGACGCCGCAGATGTCGCCGCTCGCATTGATGCCGTTGCAGTTGATGGTGCCCCAGAAAGTGCCTTCCGGGATGAGGCCGTCCTTCACCATCGACCAGCCCGCGTCGATCGCCCGCCGCCCGAAATCTCGACGAGTCAGCGCCGAGAGCTGCGCATCGCCAGGGTCCTTCTCGTGCTTGTCCTTCTCGCGGATGCCGCGCTTCGATGGATCGAGCCAGTGGTCGGGGTCCATGCGTCGGCGCCACTCGAGCCACAGCTTGCGCGAGCGCTCGGTATTGAGATCCGCTTCCACCGTGAACCCGAGCGCGCGCGCGAAATCCTGAGCGCCTTTGCCCGCGATCAGGTGGTGGTCGGTCTGATCCATGACGGCCTGCGCGACGAGCGACGGCGTACGAACGCCCTCGATCGCCGCCACGCCGCCGGCTCTGCGCCTGGGCCCGTGCATGCACGATGCGTCGAGCTGTACGACGCCATCGGCGTTAGGCAGTGCACCGTACCCGATGCCGGTCTCCTCCGGGTCGAGCTCGGGGATGTTCACACCGGCGATGAGGGCGTCGAGGACATCCTTGCCTTCGGTAATGAGACGGAACGCGCGTTCGACCGCGCACTCGGAGCCGCCGTTCTTGAACTGGATGCCGCTCGCATCGGCGATGACGAGCGGCCGCACGGCGCTCCGTCGCACTGCCGGAGCCACATGATGCAGTGGGTCGACGACCCTGCCGAGTGGAACGGATGCGGCCAGGCTGCCTCCGGCCGTCGTGAGCAGGAAGTCGCGTCGATTGATCGAGTCTGCGCTCATTGCGTGTTGGGGCGACCGTTGGTGAGGGCGGCAAGGTGGGTTTCGGCTTGCTTCAGACGGGCAAGAACGCGGTGCGCGAGAATCGCCAGGCGCCTGGGTTGAGCGGCCGCGCCACTTACGGGACCGGCGTCCTCGAAGATGGTCAGGCCGCCTAACGCGTTTATTCGCAGCATGTTGCGCCAGAAGATTTTCTGGCGAATTCCCCGCTGAAGTCCGCCAGAAGCCTGCGCCCATACTACCCGCCGTCGCGCAGGCCGGCAATGCGGCGCGAGCCGAGCGCGACGCTTTCACTTCTCAGCGAGGAATGCAGCCATGCAAGCCATTTCCCTATCTATCATGGACGCCACCGACGGACGGAATGTCGTGCGCGTGACCAGCCAGCCCGGTCGGGGCTTCGACCCGTCCTAGTCGTCAGATGGCAAGCAGATCGTCTTCGTGAGTGCACGCGACGCCGACACCACTGGCACAACCGATCTCTACGCAGTCACCCTGGATGGCCTCGGGGTCACTCGCCTAACGAACGAGGGAGTGCAAGTCACTCAGCCCAGCTGGGCGCCAGGCGGCAAACAGATCGCGTTCACCGCCGGGTTCGAGGAGGCGGGCAGCACCGATGTATTCGTGTTGAACCTCGATGGGATGCAACTCACGCGGCTCACGGACGGCACGTCCAGCCCCGCGGCCGACGCCGACCCGACCTGGTCGCCCGACGGCAAGCAGCTGGCGTTCACGAGCACGCGGGCACGTGACCCGCGCGAGATCTACACGATGAACGTCGACGGAAGGGCTGTAACACGGCTGACGAACAACACGCGCGACGACCTGTCGCCAGCCTGGAACCGATAAAACCGGGGAGACGGGAGACGGGAAGCGGCGGTAGAAAGCGAGAACCCCTCGGGAGGCGCTTCCCGGCAGTCCTTCTCTTGCCACTGTCATTTGATGACAATATGATCTTCCAGAATCCTGAGTCCTACCCTCCCACGGTTGCGACCCAATGCTGCGACTCGCTTTCGGACGATCCGCGGCGCCTTTTCTCGCCGCCCTCTCAATCGTGGTTTCGGGTTGCCGAAGCGCTCAGAGCTCGCCCGGAACCGCGCGCACCGACCGCAGCGTTATCACGAATGCGCAGATTCGCGAGCACCACTTCACGAACGCATACGAGGCCGTACAGGCGCTCCACTCCAACTGGCTCCAGGCCAAAACGGTCGACAGCTTCCAGAACCCATCGCAGGTTCGGGTCTACGTCGACAACACCAGCTTCGGCGGCGTCGAGACACTGCGAAACGTCGCCGTCGCGACCATCCGCGAGATCCGCTACTTCGATGGCGTTGCCGCGACCGCCCGATGGGGAATCGATCACGGCGGCGGCGTCATTCTGGTCTCGACACATCAATGACGAGTCGGGGCCTCGTCACCCTCGCCGCCTCACTCACAGCGCTCTGGCCTGGCCGGTCACCCGAAGCACAGGACACGCCGCTTACCGAATCATACGTCACACCTAACGCGGGGACCGGGCGCTTTCCGTTGTACGCGGACGGCCGCGCCGTCGCGCTGTACGTCAGCCTTGCCGACTACCCAGGCGTCGTTCGCGCCGCGCGCGACCTTCATGCCGACCTTGGCCGCGCTACGCCAGGCGAGCCAACGCTCTCCCTCGACACGATACCTGACGCTCGATACGTCGTGATCGCCGGAACGCTCGGCAAAAGCCCGGTCATCGACCGCCTCGTGCGGGAGCGCAAGCTCGACCCGCGCGGCCTCGCGGGAAAATGGGAGACGTTCGTCATCCAGATCGTGCCGAAGCCACAGCCTGATATCGACCAGGCGCTCGTCATCGCCGGGAGCGACAGGCGTGGGACCATCTTCGGCATCTACGATCTCTCGGCCCAGATCGGTGTGTCGCCGTGGTACTGGTGGGCCGACGTTCCAGTCCGGAAGCACCCCGCCCTTTACGTGCTGCCCGGTCGACACACGTTAGGCGAGCCTGCCGTCAGGTATCGCGGAATCTTCATCAACGATGAGGCGCCAGCGCTTTCGGGCTGGGCTCGCGAGAAGTTCGGCGGCTTCAATCACGAGTTCTATGAGAAGGTGTTCGAGCTCGTGCTTCGCCTGAAGGGCAACTACCTCTGGCCCGCTATGTGGGGCAGCGCGTTCGCTGACGACGACACGCTGAGCCCGCGACTCGCCGACGAGTACGGCATCGTCATGGGGACGTCGCACCACGAGCCGCTAACGCGTGCCCAGGCCGAGTGGCGAAAGTACGGCAAGGGCCCCTGGAACTACGAGCAGAACGACTCCGTGCTCCGCGAGTTCTGGCGCGGCGGCATCCGCCGGATGGGTGCGCGCGAGAACATCGTGACCGTAGGCATGCGCGGCGACGGCGACGAGCCGATGACAGAAGGAACGCCGATTCCGCTGCTCGAGCGCATCGTCGCCGACCAGCGCCGGATCATCACGGAAGAGACCGGCAAGGATGCGAGCAGAACGCCGCAGCTGTGGGCTCTATATAAGGAAGTACAGGACTATTACGACCAGGGGATGCGCGTCCCCGACGACATCACTCTCCTTTTCGCCGATGACAACTGGGGCAACATTCGCCGGCTGCCCGCTGGCACTCAGCGCAACCGCCCCGGCGGGTTCGGCGTCTACTACCACTTCGATTACGTCGGCGGCCCGCGCAACTACAAGTGGATCAACACAAACCCGATCGCGCGCGTGTGGGAGCAGATGCATCTCGCCTATGCGGCCGGAGCGAGGCGCATCTGGATCGTGAACGTCGGGGACATCAAGCCGATGGAGTTCCCGACTCAATTCTTCCTCGACTACGCGTGGAACCCCGAGCGCTGGCCGGCCGAGCGGCTTCCCGACTACACGCGGCGATGGGCGGAACGCACCTTCGGTGCAGAACACGCCGCCGAGATCGCCGACATCATCACCGCGTATTCGATGTTCAACGGGCGCCGAAAGCCCGAGCTCCTCTCGCCCGAAACCTACAGCCTAACGAACTACCGCGAAGCCGAGACCGTCGTCGCCGAGTATAACGCGCTCGCCCAACGGGCGGAGCGGCTCTCGGACATGCTGCCCGCGCAATACCGTGACGCCTTCTACCAGCTCGTCCTGCATCCAGTGCTGGCGAGCGCAAACCTGAACGAGCTGTACGTGACCGTCGCCAAGAACCGGCTCTACGCGCAGCAGGGGCGAGCGGCCACGAACGATCTCGCCGACCGCGCACGTGCCTTGTTCGAGCGCGACACCGAGATCTCGCGGTACTACAACACGCAGCTCGCCGGCGGCAAATGGAACCACATGATGGACCAGACGCATATCGGCTACACGTATTGGCAGGAGCCGCCCCGCAACGTGATGCCGCGCGTCGACGTGATCCAGGTGCCGATGCCGGCCGAGATGGGCGTCGCATACGAGGGACAGATGCCGCCCGGCCTTCCGGGACCGGCTGCATCACCCGCGGTGGCATCTCGCACACAGGAGCCGACGCTTCTCGAGTTCGACGGGTACACCCGAGCGAGCCATTACATCGATATCTACAACGGAGGCCAGACCCCTTTCGAGTTCCAGGCGCGCGCCGCGGAACCGTGGGTGATCGTGACGCCCGCGCGCGGGAAAGTCGACAAGGAGCAGCGGCTGACGGTCTCGATCGACTGGGATAACGCACCTAACGGGATATACAAGGTCGCGATCACGCTCGACGGCCCGGGCGCGGCCGGTCGCGGCACCAGTCCGCGGATCATCCAGGCGATCGTGAGAAACCCGGCAGCACCAACGCGCGACGCCGTGAGAGGCTTCGTGGAGGGGAACGGCTACGTGTCGATCGAGGCCGCGCACTTCACGCGGGCGGTGGCTCCTCCGGCAATTCGGTGGCAGGTGATCCCGAGTTTCGGTCGCACCTTGTCGGGCGTGACGGCCATGCCTGTCACCCTCACCACCCAGGCGCTCGGCGCCAACGCCGCTCGGCTCGAATATCGGCTGTTCATGTTCGACAGCGGAGCGGTGACCGTGAAGGCCTACATCTCGCCGACGCTCAACTACAGGGGCGCCAGGGACGGACTCCGCTACGCGGTCTCCTTCGATGACGAGGCACCGCAGATCGTGAATATCACGGCCGACACGTCGACGGCCGCGTGGGGGAAGTCGGTCGCGGACAACATTCGCATCCTCGGCACTCGTCACCAGCTTGCGCGGCCAGGGCCTCACGTGCTCAAGTTCTGGCTGGTGGACCCCGGCGTGGTGCTTCAGAAGATGGTCGTGGACGCCGGCGGTGAGCGGCCAAGCTATCTCGGCCCACCGGAGAGCTTTCATCGATGAGTCTCGACGTTAGGCACCGAGCTCGACTTGCGTTTCTGGTTGCGCTCGCGATGACGGGCGCCGCGCGTACTGCCGCCGCACAGACCGACACCCTTGCCTCCGCGCTCCGGCCGGCGCGGCTCTTCAGCGACGGCCTGGTGCTCCAGCGCGGAGTGCCGGTACCCGTGTGGGGCTGGGCGCCGACGAAGACATCCGTCTCGGTATCACTGAACGGCCAGACGCGAACCACCGCGGCCGACGCGTCCGGCACGTGGCGTGTGACCTTCCCTGCGATGAAGGCCGGTGGTCCGTTCGAGATGACCATCGTTGGCGGCGCTACACGCATCACCGTTCGCGACATCCTCGTGGGCGATGTGTGGGTCGCGTCGGGACAGTCGAACATGGAGTGGCCGGTCGAATCGTCGGACAACGCTTCGGCCGAGATCGCGAGCGCGAACGACGTAAAGATCCGCGAGTTCGCGATACCGCATTCGTACTCCGAGAAGCCTGAAGCCGAGGTGGTGGGTGGCAGCTGGGCCCATGCCGACTCGCAGCATGTCGGCCGCTTCTCCGGCGTCGCGTACTTCTTCGCGCGCGATCTCCGGAAATCGATCGACGTGCCAATCGGCATCATCCACACGTCGTGGGGCGGCGCGAACATCGAGACCTGGATGAGCCGAGAGGCACTCGGCATGTCCGAGAGCACATGGCGAGCCGCGATGGCGAAGGACCGCGCGCATAACGATTCGCTTCGCGCCGGGCTGCGGTCGCGAATCGGTGACCCGCCGACGACGGACGCCGGTCTCGTGAACGGCCAGGCAGCGTGGGCGGATCCCATGCTCGCCGACGATTCGTGGGCGACGATCCGTACGCCGGCTCTTTGGGAATCCGCCGGATACGATGGGATGGATGGAGTGGCGTGGTATCGAACGTCGTTCACACTCACCGATGACGAAACGCGCCAGACGGTACACCTCTCGCTTGGCCCGATCGACGACTCCGACATCACCTGGGTGAACGGCGTCGAGGTGGGTCGGACTACGGATCGCTACGCCGATCCTCGCCTGTACACGATTCCGGCTTCAGTACTGCGCCCGGGGAAGAACGTGGTTGCAGTCCGCGTCGAAGACACTGGCGGCGGCGGCGGGATCTACGGAAGCCCCGCCTCGCTGTACGTCGAGGTGGGCGGCGTTAGGCGTCCGCTGGCTGGCGGTTGGCGGTTCAAGGTTGGCATGGTCTCGTTCCAGCCCGACGGCCAGCGTATCAACAAGATCCCCACGATTCTGTACAACCGGATGATCCACCCCTTGCTCGGGTTCCCGATCAAGGGCGTCATCTGGTATCAGGGCGAGTCCAATGCGAACAGCGTGCAGCAGGCGGCCGAGTACCGCCAACTGTTCAAGCGAATGATCGCGAGCTGGCGCCGGGAGTGGCGCGGGTCGAATCCCGAGTTCCCGTTCCTCTGGGTGCAGCTGCCTAACTACGGCATGGTGGATTCGGTTCCACCCGCCGCCAGTGGCTGGGCGACGGTTCGCGAGTCGCAGGCCGCGGCGCTCTCGCTGCCGCATACGGGCCAGGTCGTGGCCATCGACCTCGGCCAGGCGGAGGAGCTGCATCCGCGAAACAAGCAGGATGTCGCGGCGCGGCTCGCGCTGAAGGCCCGCGAGGTAGCGTATGGGGAACGCGTGGTCTCGTCCGGTCCGACGTATCATCGGCACACGATTCAGGGCGGACGCGTCACCATCGAGCTCGGGAATCTGGGCGGCGGTCTCGTGTCGCGCGCCAGGGACGCCGCGATCCCCGGCTTCGCCATCGCCGGCGACGATCACCGGTTCGTGTGGGCGAACGGGAGGATCGAAGGCGACCGGGTGATCGTGTGGAGCGACCAGGTGCCCCGGCCGGTCGCGGTTCGCTACCTGTGGGCCGATAGCCCCACCGCACCAGCACTCTACAATCGCGAAGGGCTTCCGGTTGCTCCGTTTCGCACTGACACGTGGTAGCCAAAACCTCTAGTTGGGCGCGGCGATGACCAGATCGTGGCGTATTGCTCGGGCACTGCTGCCGGTTATCACGGTGGTCGCCTGTCGCGCGGGACAGGCCTCCGCACCGGTGGCAACGTCGGACCCGCGGTTCGATTGGTTCGAGTACCGCGGCGATGATTCGGTGTACCGGATCAACCACGCCGGACCTAGCGACTACTACAACCCCATCATCGCGGGCTTCTATCCCGACCCGACCATCATTCGTACGGGAAACGACTACTACCTCGCGACGTCGAGCTTCGCGTACTTCCCGGGCGTCCCGATCTTCCACAGCAAGGATCTCGTCAACTGGACGCAGATCGGACACATCCTCGACCGCCCATCGCAGCTGAACCTCGACAGCGCCGGCGTCTCGCGCGGGATCTTTGCGCCCGCGCTGAGCTATCACGATGGCACGTTCTACATGATCACCACCATTGTGGATCGCGGCGGCAACTTCTACGTCACGGCGAAGAATCCCGCGGGCCCATGGTCGGACCCCGTGTGGCTCTCGGAGATCGATGGCATCGACCCGTCGTTCTTCTTCGACGATGATGGGAAGGCCTACATCGTGAACAACGGTCCGCCCGTGGGCGAACCGCTCTACGCCGGACATCGCGCGATCTGGATCCAGCAGTACGACCTGAGCGCGAGGAAGCTCGTCGGCCCGCGATCGGTGATCGTGAACGGCGGCGTGGATCTCGAGAAGAAACCGATCTGGATCGAGGCGCCACACATCTTCAAGCGGAATGGCACGTACTTCCTGATCTGCGCCGAAGGCGGCACGGCAGATCAGCACTCGGAGGTCGTGTTCAGGAGCCAGGCCGTCATGGGGCCGTACGTTCCCTATGCCGGCAACCCGATCCTCACGCAACGGCATCTCCATCCGACCCGATCGTTTCCGGTCGAGACTACCGGGCACGCCGACTTCGTCGAGACGCCTGACGGCGAATGGTGGGCTGTTTTCCTCGGCACACGCAACTACGGCCGCGATCTCTGGAACACCGGGCGAGAGACGTTCCTGCTGCCCGTCACGTGGGTCGATGGGTGGCCCATGATCCTGAAGGGTCAGGCAACAGTGCCCTATGTCCACGCCGTCCCGAGCCTGCCGCGTCAGGCGAAGGCCGCGGTCCCGCACAGTGGAAACTTCGCAGTCCGCGACGAATTCGATGCGACGATGCTTGCTCCGTACTGGGAGATGCTGCGGACACCGCGTGACCGATGGTACGACCTCGTGTCCGTGCCCGGGTCGCTCGTGATCCGTGCCCGATCGGAGGAGCTGAGTGGCCGAGGCCAGCCGTCGTTCCTCGCGCGGAGGCAGCAGCACGGTACGGCGACTGCGTCAGCGGCAATGCGGTACATGCCGGCCAGGCCGGGCGATCGCGCTGGCATTGTCGCCTTCTATAACGAGAGTCACTACTACTTCCTCGGCGTCGTGCATGATGGAGCTCGGCCGGTGCTCGAGCTCCGTCGCCGTGCGTGGCGAGGAGAGGCGGGAGACAGTCTGGTGGCGTCAGCGTCGATTGCCCTGTCACCGACAGCGCCGCTCTATCTCCAGATTCGAGCGCGAGAGGATCGATATGATTTTCTCTACGCGGCGTCGCCTAACGCCTGGAAGACGCTCGCGGCCGATGCCGACGGGAAGATTTTGAGCACCAAGGTGGCAGGTGGTTTCGTCGGGACCATGTTTGGCATGTACGCGTACACGCCTGCTCGATAGGGCGGCTTCTTCGCGATCCAACACTCAATCGCCATGCGTTTTCGAACGGTCGCGCTGTGCGCGAGTCTGACCAGCCCTGGCCTGGCCCAGCAGCCCGCGTACCAGAACACGTCGCTCTCCTTCGAGCAACGAGCCGCCGACCTCGTCTCGCGCCTGACGCTGGAGGAGAAAGTCCAGCAGATGAAAGACGTGGCGCCCGCGATCGAGCGGCTCGGTGTTCCGGCGTACAATTGGTGGAACGAGGCGCTGCACGGCGTCGCGCGGTCCGGCCTCGCGACCGTCTTCCCGCAAGCGATCGGCTTCGCGGCCACGTGGGACGACAGCCTCGTGTTCCGCATGGCGACCGTCATCTCGGACGAGGCGCGCGCCAAGCACCACGAGTACGTCAGGAACGGCAGCTTCGGCCGATATCAGGGCCTGACATTCTGGTCGCCGAACATCAATCTCTTTCGGGATCCACGCTGGGGACGCGGCCAGGAGACGTACGGCGAGGATCCGTTCCTGACGGGCAAGCTCGCGGTGCAGTTCATCCGCGGCCTGCAGGGCGACGACCCGAAGTACTTCAAGACCGTCGCGACGGTGAAGCACTTCGCCGTGCACAGCGGGCCGGAGCCCGAGCGCCATACGTTCGACGCCGTCGTGAGCGAGCGCGATCTGCGTGAGAGTTATCTGCCCCATTTCGAGATGGGGATCCGCGAAGGTGGCGCCTACTCGCTCATGTGCGCGTACAACCGCGTGGATGGGAAGCCCGCGTGCGGCAGCGACATGCTGATCGGCACCATCCTCCGCGGTGAGTGGAAGTTCCCGGGCTACATCGTCTCCGACTGCGGAGCGATCGACGATATCTTCCTCCGGCACAAGGTCGTGCAGACCGCGCCCGAGGCCGCGGCGCTCGCCGTGAAGACCGGCACCGATCTCGATTGCGGGCGCGTGTACCCGAGCCTCGCGGATGCGGTGAAGCAGGGTCTCATCACCGAGGCACAGATCGACACGTCGCTCACCCGGCTCTTCCTCGCGCGGTTCAGGCTGGGGATGTTCGATCCGCCGGACGCGGTGCGCTGGGCGCGCACGCCGTATTCCGTGCTCGACCAACCTGGAAACCGTGCGCTTGCCCGGCAGGTCGCGCGGGAGTCGATCGTACTGCTCAAGAATGACCGTGGCACTCTCCCGTTACGGAAGAATCTCGGGACGGTCGCGGTCATCGGGCCTAACGCGGACCAGTGGCGCATGCTGCTCGGGAACTACAACGGCATCCCGTCCGACCCGATCACGCCGCTACGCGGCATTCGCGACGCCGTATCCGCGCGCACGCGAGTGCTGTACGCCAAGGGCTCCGACCTCGCGGACGGGTTCCCGCTGCTCGAGACGATTCCGTCATCCGTGCTGCGAACGCCCGCAGGCCGTCGCGGGCTGGAGGGGGCTTACTTCGGCAGCCGCACGCTCGCGGGTGCTCCCGCCTTTACGAGGACCGACACGACGGTCGAGGTGGACTGGCACGAGGGTGCACCTCGCCAGACGATGAACCCTAACGATTTCGGCGTCCGGTGGAGCGGAACCATCCGGCCACCCGCTACGGGGATGTACCGCCTCGGCGTCACGACGACGATGCGCGCAGAGGTTGCGCTCGACGACAGCGTTATCGTTCGCACCGCCTATCCGCAGCGGGACAACGAGTTCCCCGACCCGCGACTCGCGCAGAGCGAGCCGGTTCGCCTCGAGGCCGGGCGCGGCTACCGGATACGGGTCGACGCGCACGAGTCGTACGGCGAAGCGGAGCTCGAGCTCGTGTGGGCGACGCCAACCGCGAGCCTCGAGGCCGAGGCCGTGGCGGCCGCGAAGCAGGCGGACGCCGTCGTCATGTTTCTCGGTTTGACGGCTCGCCTCGAAGGCGAGGAGATGTCGGTCGCGATCGATGGCTTCCGCGGCGGCGACCGTACCTCGATCGACCTTCCCGCGGCGCAGCAGCGCCTGCTGGAACGGGTTGTCGCGGTCGGGAAACCGACGGTCCTCGTACTGCTCAACGGGAGTGCGCTCGCGGTGAACTGGGCGCAAGCGAATGTCCCGGCGATCGTCGAGGCGTGGTATCCGGGTCAGGCGGGCAACGCGATCGCCGACGTCCTGTTCGGTGATTACAACCCGGCGGGCCGATTGCCGATCACGTTCTACAAGAGCCTGAACGACCTCCCGGCGTTCGATGACTATCGCATGACGGGCCGCACGTACCGGTTCTTCAAGGGGAATCCGCTGTACGCGTTCGGACACGGCCTGAGCTACACGAGCTTCTCGTACGCGAACCTGAAGACGAGCGCGGAGTCCGCGGGGGCGAACGATACGGTGATGGTGAGCGTGGACGTTACGAACTCGGGCAAACGTGCCGGTGACGAGGTCGTGCAGATGTACGTCGAGCACGTGGGCTCGTCGGTGGAGCGCCCGATTCGGGACCTGCGAGGCTACCGTCGCCTAACGCTCGCGCCGGGCGAGACGAAGACGGTGCAAATGCCATTACTGATCGCGTCATTGGCGTACTGGGACGAGGCGGCGCATCGGTGGGTCGTCGAGCCGGACCAGGTTCGGATTCGCCTGGGCGCGTCGTCGGCCGATTTGAGGCTGGATCGCACGATTCGTGTCAGCCAGTGACGTCTCTAACGGGGCCGGCCGTCTCTAGGGTCCCGGGCATCGCGGCTGGGACGTCGTCCCTGTCTCGATGCTCGCTCCGACCGGACCGCAGATCAGCTGACGGGGTGATGTTCAGGATCCCACCGCTGCACCGCATCCTGCACGCCCTCGAGATGCGTCCGCATGCGCTCGACGGCGAGAGCCTCATCCCGCTTCTCGAGCGCCTCGAAGATCGCGAGATGCTCCTGATGGTCGCGC
This sequence comes from Gemmatimonadota bacterium, assembly GCA_046725585.1. GTDB lineage: Bacteria > Gemmatimonadota > Gemmatimonadetes > Gemmatimonadales > Gemmatimonadaceae > JAJKIV01. The sequence goes on from JBKOYV010000156.1 coordinate 20,108, forward strand.
GAGCGCGAGCCGAAGATCCCGAGGATGAGGCGCTGTTCCTCCGTGAACAGGTCCTGGAGGACGTCCCGCAGCTGCGCGAGCACCGTGTTGCCTGACGCGAGCGCGATCTGGCGGTGGAACGCCATGTTGATCGGATTCAGCACATCGTCGTTGTCGAGATTCTCGCCCGCCGTCGTCAGCAGCTGACGCATCTCGTCGAAGTGTTCCTGCGTCCCGTTGCGCACCGCGAGCGCCGTCGCCTGCATCTCGATCGGCATGCGAGCCTGAATGAGGTCGAGCAGCAGCTTCTTCGTGACCTTCCCGGC
>JBKOYV010000048.1:0-30566 GCA_046725585.1 Gemmatimonadota bacterium
GGTGAAGGCTGCCGCGTTCGCCGCGTTCCTTCGCGTCTGGCTCGAGGCGTTCAACGGCGCCTACGTCCGCTGGCACGTGGCCGTCTGGTGGCTCGCGGCGATCACGATGGTCGTCGGCAACGTCATCGCGCTCGCGCAGCAGAACCTGAAGCGGCTGTTGGCCTACTCGAGCATCGCACACTCCGGCTTCGTGCTGGTCGCCCTCGTGGTCGGCACACCAGCCGGTTCGTCCGCGTTCATCTTTTACCTGTTCGCGTACACGCTCGCGACCATGGGCGCCTTCGCCGTGATCGTGGCGCTCGGTCAGCCCGGAGAAGGGGACCTGACGATCGACAGCTACTCGGGACTCTGGAACGATCGACCGTGGATGGCGGCCGCGATGACCGTCTTCATGCTCGCGCTGCTCGGCTTCCCGATCGTGGGCGGCATTGGCTTCCTCGCGAAGTGGTACGTGCTCCAGGCCGCCCTCCAGGCGCCAGCGCCGCAGGCTCGACTCGCCGTCCTGCTGGTCATCACCACCGCGATCTCGGCGGGATACTATCTCCAGGTGGTGCGGGTCATGTACATGAAGCCGCGGCCGGCCAACGCGGTGACGACGGTACCTGCGGGCGGCCTAACGCGACTCGTCATCGGCGCGGCCGCGGTTCTCATCGTCGCGCTCGGCCTGTTCCCGGATTCCCTCGCCGCACTCGCCCAGCGCGGTGCGGCGCAGCCGATCACCACACCGCCAGCGGGCTCGGGACCGATCGCGGTCATTTCACCCGGGTCCGCAGGCGCGGGCCGCTAGGCTGATGGGTCCGCGCTTGCGGACCCTTCGTGCGTTCCGGATCGCATGCCGATAGCCCCGGGGATCTTTCGCCAATACGACATCCGCGGCGTCGTCGGCGATGACCTGACCGTCCAAGCCGCGGGCGCCATCGGCGGCGCGTTCGCGTCGTACCTGGCGCGCCGCGGTGTCAAACAACCCGTAGCGGTCGGACGCGATAACCGGCCGAGCGGGAAGGCGCTCCGGGATGCGCTCGTGGAAGCGCTGACGGCATGCGGAGTCGATGTCGTCGACATCGGTGTCGTGCCGACGCCGCTCCTGTACTGGAGTCTCTCGCACCTCGACGTCGGCGCGGGCATCCAGATCACAGGGTCGCACAACCCGCCCGAGTACAACGGATTCAAGATCTGTATCGGCAAGGAATCGGTGCACGGCGAGGAGCTCCAGGAGCTGCGCCGGCTCGCGACACAGGGCGCATTCCCGCAGGGCACAGGCACCGTTAGGCAGGACACGGTCGTCGAGCGCTATATCGACGACATCGTGCGAAGAACCGGCCCGCTGTCTCGCCCTCCGCGGGTCGTCATCGACTGCGGAAACGGCGCGGGGGCCTTGGTCGCGCCCACGCTGTTCACGAAGCTCCTCCCCGAGGCGAAGTGCCTCTACTGCGAGAGTGACGGCACGTTTCCAAACCACCATCCCGACCCGACGGTCGTCGAGAACCTTCAGCCGCTGATCGCCGAGGTGACTCGCGGCGGCTATGACTTCGGTGTGGCGTTCGATGGCGACGCGGATCGCATTGGCGTGGTTGATTCGACGGGACGGATCGTGTGGGGGGATTATCTGCTGATTCTGTATGCGCGCGATGTCCTGGCGCGCACGGGGAAGGGTCAGCCCATCATCTTCGACGTGAAGTGTTCACAGGCGCTGCCCGACGCCGTGACGAAGGCGGGCGGACAGCCCGTCATGTGGAAGACGGGCCACTCCCTCATCAAAGGGAAGATGAAGGAGCTTGGCGCCCCGATCGCCGGAGAAATGTCCGGGCACATGTTCTTCACCGAGTCTTTTTACGGGCACGATGACGCGTTGTACGCCGCCGCTCGGCTCATGAGAATCGTGTCGGACTCGGGACGGCGCATCGAAGACCTTCTCGCGGACGTCCCGCGGTTCGTTTCGACGCCGGAGATCCGCGTCGACTGCCCGGACGACCGAAAGTTCTCGATCGTGGACGAAGCCGTGAGGCACTTCGCGCGCGACCGCGAGGTCGTCGGCGTCGACGGCGCGCGCGTTCTATTCGGCGACGGATGGGGGCTCATCCGGGCGTCGAACACACAGCCGGTGCTGGTGGTTCGCTTCGAGGCCAAAACAGCGGAGCGGCTGGCCCAGATTCAGTCCGAGATGGAAAGTTGGCTTCGCTCGCAAGGCGTCGCGCCCTGACGTGCTCACCCGACGCTGGCTGATCGCCGCGGCCGTAGCCGTCGCGCTGCTGCTTCTGCTCGGGAAGGCGCTCGCCGGCGTCTACGTCGACTACCGGTGGTTCGCGGCGTTGCGGGCGGAGTCCGTATGGTGGGCACGTGTCCAGAACCTGCTGATCCTGCGCGGGCTCTCTGCCGCGGTCGCGACGATCTTCTTTTTCTGCAACCTGTACGCGGTGCGACACTCCGTCGTCTCCCTCGTCCTGCCACGTCGCGTCGCGAACATCGAGATCGGGGAAGAGGTACCGAGCCGCTATCTGCTGCTCGCCGTCATCGGAATGTCGCTCCTGTTCGGCGTTCTGCTCGCCTTTCCCCAGGACGATTGGACTTCGCTGGCGCTCGTCCGCTGGGGCCAGCCATTCCGCGAGGCCGATCCGTACTTCGAATATGACCTCGGGTTCTGGACGTACTGGCTTCCGTTCGAGACATCGTTGCACGTCTGGTCGCTGATCGCGCTGCTGGCGGCGACCACCGTCGTCGTGTTTCTGTACGCGCTCACCCCGAGTCTGCGATGGGAGCGTGGCACGCTTCACGTGTCCGGGTACGTGCGGCGCCACCTGTCCTTGTTAGGCGCGCTGCTCATCTTCCTGCTCGCCTGGAGCTACCGGCTCGATGGGCTTGGCCTCCTGCTGAACGGAACCGGCCCCGGCGGGGCATTTACGTCGGCCGACTGGAAGGTCGCCGTTCCAGCCAACTTCGTTCTGGCGTTCGCGACGGGAGCCGCCGCGGTCCTCGTCGGATGGGCCGCGTGGACCGGACAGATGCGCATCGCATTCGTCGCGGTCACCGCAGTACTGGCCTTGTCGCTCGGACTCCGACAGTTCCTCCCACCGCTCGCCCAGCGGCTTGCTGGCCCAGTCGACCCCGAAGCTCGGGAGTCAGGGTATCTCGCCACTCGCGCTGGGTACACGCGGCGGGCCTACGCGGTCGATCGCGTGGTTGCCGGCGGCGCCGCCGCACAGGTTGCGTTGCCGTCGCTGCGCGACGCGGTGAAATCACTTTCCGAATGGGACGCGGGCGCGATCAGGCGCTCGGTGGAGCGGCGTCGGCAGGGTATCGTAAGCGGCGCGATCGGATGGGCAGCGGACAGCTCGCGTCTCGTGGCGATCGCGGCGCAACGCCCGGCGGGCGCCGATGCTGCGGACCCGTTCACTTCCTGGACCGTGACGCGCATTCGGGCGTGGTCGAGCGACGACCGCGGCGGCATCACCGGATTGAGCGGCGGAGGTGTGGAGGAGGGCGGGTTGATCCCTGCGGCGCTCGTGTACGACTCGGCAGCGGGTCCGCTCGTCGTGTCGGACAGCGAACGCGATGTGGACGCACCGGAGATTTCCCAGTGGCCGTCGCGTGTCGCGCACGCGTGGGACCAGCAGAATCTTCGCCTCATGTTCAGCGACGTGGACGTGAAGGAGCCTCGCATGATGCTCCATCGCGATGTCCATGACCGGCTGCGCATGCTGGCGCCATTTTTCTGGCAGTCGGCGCACGTTACGCCCATCGCCTTGCGCGACACACTCTACTGGGCGATCCACCTCTACACCGCCACCGACTATTACCCGCTCAGCGAGCACACCCGCCTCGGGGGCGAGGACGTGTCGTACGTCCGACATGCGGCGACGGCCATCGTGCACGCACATTCGGGTCGCGTCACGTTGGTTGCCGACTCCGTCCTCGACCCAATCGCGGCAACCTGGGTGCGCCGATTTCCTTCGTTGTTCACGAGCTGGAGCTCCCTACCAGCGGCCGTCGTGGCGAACGTTCCGCCGCCTATCGAGACTGCGGTCGCGCAGGCCGCCGCGTTCGCGCGGGTTGGACTGCGCGGCCAGGCATTGCCGGCCGCACATCTGCCCGGGTCGTTCAGCGGCGATACGGCGCTGTTCGGCAGCGCCTACCGGCCGCCGTACCTAACGCCGATCGACTCGAAGCTCGCGTGGACGACGCCGCTCCTCAATGCGGCCGATCGAGTAGTAGGCATCATCATTTCGGTCGGGGGGCCCCAGCCAGTTACATACTGGTATCCACTGGCCGAGCCCCTCTTGCGATGGCCGGCGGTGCTCGAGCGGCTGCTGCGCGTTCCGGAGGCACCAGCTCCGCCGCGAGATGTCACGTTGCGCCGCGGTCCGGTGCGAGTCGTTCCGATCCGCGGGGGCACGGCCGCGTATCTGCAGACCACGTACGCCTGGCGAGCGGACGGTGCCCCGACCGTCGCTCGCGCTGCGATTCACGGTGCCGGCTCTGCGCGCGATTCCGTTGCGTTCGGCTTGACGTTGGCCGAGGCAGCTGGGATGCCGCCGGAGGGCGGCAATGCGGCCTCGACCATTACGCCAGCCGATTTCCGCCAACGCGTCAGTGACCTCTACGCCGCGATGCGCGATGCGCTGCGCCGCGGGGATTGGCCCGCGTTCGGGAAGGCATACGATGATCTCGGCCGGTTACTCCGAGTTCCGATCCCGAAATGATTACAATCCGTACCTTCACCGCGGAGAGCACGTGAACATCCACGAGTATCAGGCCAAGGAGATCTTGCGCGGCTATGGCGTGCCGATTCCGCCGGGTGATGTCGCGACGACTCCGGCCGAGGCGGAGCAGATCGCGCGGCGGATAGGCCGCACGGTCGTCGTGAAGGCACAGGTGCATGCGGGAGGCCGAGGCAAGGCAGGTGGGGTAAAGCTCGCCAAGACACCAGAGGAAGCGCGCGACGTGGCGAGCAAGATCCTTGGCATGCAGATCAAGGGGCTCACCGTGCAGAAGGTGCTCGTCACGGACGCTGCAGATATCGCGGCCGAGGCGTACGTGGGCATCATTCTCGACCGCGCGTCGAAGAAACCGGTCTTCATGGTAAGCCCGGCCGGCGGCATCGACATCGAAGAGGTCGCGGCGAAGACGCCGGAAAAGATCCTGCGGCTCCCGATCGACACTCGGTATGGCCTCATGCCATTCCAGGCGATGGAGCTGGGATTCTTTCTCTATCCCGAGGCCGCGAAGGCGCGCGCGGCGGCGAAGATCATGAAGCAGCTCTACGACGCCTTCATGGCGAACGGCGCTTCACTCGCGGAGATCAACCCGCTGGTCGTCACGCCTAACGGCGAGGTCATCGCGCTCGACGCCAAGATTTCCATCGACGACAACGAGCTCGATCGCCTGCCGAGGATCGCCGCGCTGCGCGACGAGTCGGCGGAAGCGCCGAGCGAAGTGCAGGCGCGCAACGCGAGCCTCACGTTCATCAAGCTGGATGGGAACGTAGGCTGTGTAGTGAACGGTGCTGGCCTCGCGATGGCGACGATGGACCTCGTGAAGTATTACGGCGGGGAGCCGGCGAACTTCCTGGACATCGGCGGTTCGTCCAACCCCGAGAAGGTCGTCAATGCGCTCAAGATCATCACCGCGGACGCCAACGTGAAGGCGATTCTGTTCAACATCTTCGGAGGCATTACGCGCACGGACGACGTCGCGAACGGCATCGTGACGGCAACGAAGCAGAACCCGCTCAAGGTACCGATCGTGATCCGCCTAACGGGAACGAATGAAGAGATCGCGGTGAAGATCCTCACCGAGAACGGCTTTTCCGCAATGACTGACATGGACGAAGCGGTACAGCGTGCCGTGCAGCTCGCGACGGGAGGAAAGGCCGCGTGAGCATTTTCATCGACAAGAACACGACGGTCATCGTCCAGGGGATCACGGGCCGTGACGGCTCGTTCCACACGCGCCAGATGATCGAGTACGGGACGCGGGTCGTGGCCGGCGTTACGCCCGGCAAGGGCGGGCAGATGTTCGACGACCGTGTGCCGATCTTCAACACCGTCGCCGAGGCGGCGAAGGAAACCGAGGCCAATACGTCCGTCATCTACGTGCCGCCCATGTATGCCGCGGACGCGATGATGGAGGCGGCCGACGCCGGCGTGACGCTCATCGTCGCCATCACCGAAGGCGTGCCCGTGCTCGACATGACGCGGGTGTACCCCTTCGTGAAAGAGCGTGGCGCCCGGCTGCTCGGCCCGAATTGTCCGGGGCTCATCTCGCCGGGAAAGTCGAAGGTTGGCATCATCCCGGGGCGAATCTGCACTCCGGGTCCGGTTGGCGTCGTCAGCCGGTCAGGTACGCTCACCTACGAGATCGTGTATCAGCTCACCCGGGCGGGCATCGGGCAGACCACCTGCGTGGGCATCGGCGGTGATCCCATCAACGGCACGAACTTCATCGACTGCCTAACGGCATTCGAGCAGGATCTCGAGACCAGGGCCGTCGCCATGATGGGGGAGATCGGCGGCACCGATGAACAGAATGCCGCGCAGTTCGTGAAGGATCACATGACCAAACCGGTCGTGGGCTTCATCGCAGGACAGACGGCGCCGCCGGGTCGCCGGATGGGCCACGCGGGGGCCATCATATCGGGGTCGTCCGGGACGGCGGCGGAAAAGATCCAGGCGTTCGAGGACGCAGGCATGGGCGTGGCTCGTCGCCCGATCGACTTCGTGGAGCTCATCAAGGCGCGTCTCTGAGATCTTCGAGCGTGAGACTATCTGACTTCATCCCCGCGAACCAGGTCGTCATTCCGCTGCGCCACGACACGGTCATAGGCGCAGCGGACGAGCTGATCGAACGCCTCGCTGCCAACGGCGCGGTGTCGAACGTCGAGAAGCTGCGGACACGCGTTGCGGAGGAGCGGCCGGAGGACATCGTCGCCATGGGCGACCGCGCGTTTCTTCTGCACTATCGAACCGATGCGGTCACCGACCTCCGCGTGGCGTTGGGAACGGCCAGGCAGCCGATTTGTCGCGAGCTCGGAGAAAACGAAACGCAATGCGCGCGGATCCTCCTGCTCATTGTTGCGCCGAAAAAGTTCGCGACCGAATACCTGCAGCTCGTCGGGGCGTTCGCGCGGCTGCTATCCAAACAGCCGGTAGTGGACGAGCTGCTCGCGCAGCCAGACTCCGCTTCCTTCGCGAGTCTCCCGATGTTTCGCGACTACGAGCTGCCGGCAAAGCTGACCGTGCGCGACATCATGACGTACCAGCCTCGGACGATTGGGCCGGACATCGTTCTCAAGGACGCGGCGCGCGAGATGGTCCGCCTCGGGGTGGGCGGGTTGCCGGTGGTCGACGGCGACGGACTCGTCGTCGGCATGCTGGGCGAGCGTGAGTTGCTTCGCTCCCTGAGCGGTTATCTTCAGGGCGGTCGCGGCGAGGGGCCCAGGGCGCCTGGCGTTCCGGCCCCGAAGCCAACCGTTCGCGACGCGATGACGCGGCAAGTGCTCTGCGTGTCGCCTGACGAGGCCATCGCCGACGTGTCGTCGATGATGACGAACAAGGATGTCGATCGCGTCCCCGTAGTACGCGATGGACGCATCGTCGGGATGCTGACCCGCGGCGACATCGTGCGCAAACTCCTCGGACACTGAACTCTGAACATTGAACGGATTTCGAAATGGCCGGTAACCGCACGCTCGCGATCATCAAGCCCGACGCATTCGGCTCGGGGAAAACAGGGAAGATCATCGCGCACCTGGAGGGCGCTGGCTTTCGCATCGCCGCGTCCCGCGTCACTCACCTGAGCGAGGGAGAGGCGGGCGCGTTCTACGAGGTTCACCGCGAGCGTCCATTCTATCGATCGCTCGTGACGTTCATGACTTCCGGCGCCTGCATGCCAATGGTCCTCGAACGCGATGACGCCGTCGCGGCGCTGCGGTCGAGCATTGGGGCGACCGACCCTGCGGAGGCAGCCGCCGGAACGGTGCGGAAGCTGTACGCGGAGTCCAAGGAGCGAAACGCCATTCACGCGTCCGATTCGGACGAAAACGCCGCGCGCGAAGCACGCTTTTTCTTCTCGGAAACGGAGCTCATTCGAGCGCGGTGAGCGCCCGCTAAGTCTCGCGGGCACGCGGACTTGTTACAACACTCCCGACGCGGTAGATTGGTCGGCTATGTTGTCCTTTGACATTCGTTCGCTCGCCTCGAAGGCCGTGCACGTCGACGGCATGCTGGCAGCGAATGATCCGGTGTGGCAGGAGGAAGACACACGCCCCTCCCGACCGGTCCATGTCGTAGGCCGGCTCTCGGCAGCCGGTGCAGGCCGGTATTACTTCAGCGGTCACCTCGACGGTGAGGCAGCCGCGGAATGCCGGCGGTGTTTGACGGACGTCGCCGTGTCGATCGCCGAGGATATCCAGCTGCTGTTCGTGGAATCGGATACCGAAGGCGCCGACGACCCGGACGTCTACGTGATCGACTCGCGCGCTCACGAGTTGGACATGCGTCCGGCACTTCGCGAGCAGTGGCTGCTGGCCGTCCCTGGCTTCGTCCAGTGCCGCGACGACTGCAAGGGACTCTGTCCGACCTGTGGTGCCGATCTCAATGCCGGCGCGTGCGATTGCGCGTCGGTACCTGACAGCCGCTGGGATGCGCTGCGGAAAGTCCGCGGGCACTCCAATTGACGGCTCGACCTTTCGACGCAATTCAATTCCATGGCCGTTCCAAAGCGCCGAACCTCGAAGCGGAAGAAGCGCGCTCGTAACACGCACAAGACCGCACCCGCGATCGTCATTCAGCCGTGCCCGCGCTGCCAGGCGATGCGTCGTCCGCACCACGTGTGCAGCGAGTGCGGCTACTATGACGGAAAGCAGCGAGTAGCGGCCCGGGAAGCCTAGCCTTGGCGCGGATCGCGCTGGACGCAATGGGGGGCGACTTCGCCCCCGATGCGGCGGTAGCCGGAGCGCTCCATGCCATCCTCGAACTCCCCGCCGAGCACACGCTGCAGCTCGTCGGGCCGGTCGATGTGATCCGGGAGCGTATCTCGGCGCTCAGCAGGGGCGACCTTGCCCCGGCTGCGGCGCTCACGCACCGCGTCGAGCTCATCGAGGCACCGGACGTCATTGAGATGTCCGACAAGCCGACGGCGGCACTGCGCAGCAAGCCCAACAGCTCGATGGTTGTCGGGCTCAAGCTCCAGACCGAGGGGCGATCCGACGCGTTCATCTCCGCCGGGAACACCGGCGCGCAGATGGCCGCATCGACCGTTCTGCTCAAGCTGCACGCGGGCCTAACGAGGCCGGCGATCGCCACGCTGTTCCCGACGGCGCGGCAGCCCATCGTCGTGCTCGACTCGGGCGCGAACGTGGACTGCTCCGCCCAGGAGCTCGTTCAGTTCGCGCGACTCGGCACCGTGTACGCCGAGGATGTGCTTGGCCGTCACAACCCGATCGTTGGGCTCCTCAGCATCGGGGAGGAGTCGGAGAAGGGGAATGCGGTCGTCAAGGAGGCCAACCAGCTGCTCCGATCGGCGGGGGTGAACTTCCAGGGGAACATCGAAGGACGCGACCTCCCGGCGGGCGCCAGCGATCGTGGACCGATCGACGTGGTCGTGTGCGACGGCTTCGTGGGCAACGTCGTGCTCAAGTTCTACGAGGCGATCGCCCCGATGATGATCGGGATGATGTCGACGCAGGCAGGCCTCGAGCAGGCGGTGCTGATGAACGCGCTGAAGCACCTCGACTACTCCGAGTACGGTGGCGCGCCACTTCTTGGCGTGCGCGGCGTCAGCGTCATCTCGCACGGGAAGTCGTCGCCACGCGCGATCAAGAACGCGATCAAGGTCGCCGCCAAGACTGTCGAGTCGCGCATGAGTGAGCACATCGGGCGCCGCCTCGGCGAAACCAACGGTAATCCGGATTCGGCAGCGTGAAGCAACGTCCAGTCACGTATTTCGCGGGGACAGGGCGCGCGACCCCCGCGAAGGTCGTCACGAACGACGACTTTGCGGCGTTAGGTCTCGAGACCTCGCACGAGTGGATCGTCGAGCGGACGGGCATCAGCGAGCGCCGGATCGCCGGCCCGGGTGAGTCCACCTGCTCACTCGCTGCCGAGGCCGCGCGTCAGGCGATGCAGCGCGCACACGTCAACGCCGGTGAGGTCGACGTCATCATCCTTACCACGGCGACCCCGGACCGGCTGCTTCCAGCCACCGCCGTGGACGTGCAGGCGGCGCTCGGCGCCACGCGTGCCGCGGCGTTCGACATCTCGGCCGCCTGCTCGGGGTTCATCTACGCGATTCAGGTCGCGGAAGGACTGATCGCCGCCGGATCGCACGAGACCGCGCTCGTGATCAGTGCGGAGAAGATGAGCGCGATCGTCGACTGGACTGATCGGTCGACGTGCGTGTTGTTCGGGGACGGGGCCGGCGCCGCGGTCCTGCAGCGCGCACGACACGGGAAGGGCGTGTTGTCGTCGTTCATCCGCAGCGACGGAACGCTGGCCGAGCTCCTGTACCGCCCGGCCGGCGGCGCAACCGTCCCGTTCTCGGAGAACGTGCTGAACGAGCGGACCCATTACGTGAAGATGGCGGGCCGTGAGGTATTCAAGCACGCCGTGCGGTCGATGTCCGAGGCCGCCGACCGCGCGCTCGATGGCGCTCGCCTAACGGGCAACGATATCGACCTCATGATCCCGCACCAGGCGAACGTCCGGATCATCGAGGCGACCGCGAAGCACGCGAATATCCCGATGGACAAGGTCTACGTGAACGTCGACCGCTTCGGCAACACGTCGTCGGCCTCGATTCCGATCGCGCTCGATGAGGCGATCGAGTGCGGGCGCATCAAGGAGGGGTCGACCGTGCTCATGGTGGCGTTCGGCGCCGGGTTCACCTGGGGCTCGTCCGTCATTCGGTTCTAGCCCCGTCCGGATCTTCCTGCATGAACGTGGTTCTGCTGTTCCCGGGACAGGGATCGCAGAAGCCGGGAATGGCCAAGGACCTCGTGGACGCGCTCCCGCCAGCGCGCGAGACCTTCGCCGCGGTGGACGGTGCGCTCGGCGAGTCGTTGAGCACGCTGTGCTTCGAAGGACCTGCAGAGACGCTCACACTGACGCACAACGCGCAGCCAGCGCTGCTCGCTCATGGAGCGGCCGTCTGGGCGGCCGTGCGTGATCGCATCGGGCCTCACGTCCGCGCAGCCGCCGGCCATTCGCTAGGCGAGTTCACGGCGTATCACGCGGCCGGCGCCTTCGACGTCGCGCATGGCGCGCGGCTCGTTAGGCGGCGGGGAGAGCTGATGCTCGAGAGCGGTGAACGAAGGCCCGGCACGATGGCTGCAATTCTCGGCGACGTGGCCGGCGGGATCGAGGCGCTCTGCGCGAAGGCAAGCGCCGATGGCGGCTGTGTCGTCCCCGCGAACTACAACACGGCGGGCCAGGTGGTCATTTCCGGCGAGGTCCCCGCAGTCGAGCGCGCGATGGAGCTCGCGAAGGCCGCCGGCGCAAAGCGAGCCATTCGCCTGAACGTGAGCGGCGCATTCCATTCGCCTCTCATGGCCGTCGCCCGTGAAGGCCTGGCGCACGCGCTCGAGCAGGCGCAGCTGCGGGATCCAACCTTCGCCGTGTACGCGAACGTGACCGCCGAGCCCGTTAGGTCAGCAGCGGACGCCCGCCGACTCCTGCTCGAGCAGCTCACCGCGCCCGTGAAGTGGACTCAGGTGGTCGAACGGCTCGCAGCCGATTACCCGGACGCGCTGTACGTCGAGATGGGACCGGGAAACGTCCTCACCGGCCTCGTGAAGAAGGTCGCTCCGTCCGTGCAAACCGTGACGTGCGGCACCGTGACCGAGGTCGAACAACTGCTCTCCAGAGTCGCATGAAGATCGATCTCGCGGGACGCGTCGCGCTGGTGACCGGAAGCACGCGCGGCATCGGGCGGAGCATCGCGGAAACGTTGGCGGAATGTGGTGCTCGGGTCGCCGTCGTCGGCCGCGACGCGGCCAAGGCCCAGGAGGTCGCGGCGCAGATCTCCCCGGAGGCCCGTGGGTTCGCGTGCGATGTCGCCGACGTCGCGTCCGTGACGGCGCTCGTCGCCGCGGTAGAGGAGGCCATGGGCCCGGTCGACATCCTCGTGAACAACGCCGGCGTCACGCGCGACAACATTATGCTGCGCCTGAAGGATGAGGATTGGGACACGGTCATCGACGCGAACCTGCGCGGCGCCTTCGCCGCCACCCGCGCGGCCACGCGCGGGATGATGAAACGCCGATGGGGCCGCGTCATCAACATCGCGAGCGTCGTCGGACTCGTCGGCAACAAGGGCCAGTCGAACTATGCCGCCAGCAAGGCGGGGTTGATCGGCCTAACAAAGGCGGTCGCGAAGGAGTTCGCCTCCCGAAACATCCTCGTCAACGCCATCGCGCCGGGATTCATCGAGACGGACATGACGAACGCGATGACGCCCGAAGCACGGGCGGCGCTCACCGGAACCATTCCGCTCGAGCGGCTCGGATCGCCCAGGGACGTCGCGGCCATGGTCGCGTTCCTGGCCTCCGAACACGCCGGCTATATCACCGGCCAGGTGCTCGTAGTGGATGGGGGCATGGTGATGTAACACTAGGCCTTGAAACTGGTTATTTTATCTTCCTTCAACATCCTTCCTATCCATCGCAAGAGGGACTCAAGTCATGGCGGACCACTCGGAGAAAGTGAAAGACATCATCGAGAAGGAGCTCGGCGTCGAGCGTGAGAAGCTCACCAACGAAGCCAGCTTCATCGAGGATCTGGGTGCCGATAGCCTCGACATCGTCGAGCTGGTGATGGAGTTCGAGAAGGAGTTCAACATCGACATTCCTGACGAGGATGCGGAAAAGCTTCGCACCGTTGGGGATGCGCTGGGGTATCTCAACGAAAAGGTCAAGGCGTGACCAAGCGAAGGGTCGTCGTCACCGGGGTCGGTGCGCTCTCGCCAGTCGGCAACGATGTGGCGACGACCTGGCATTCGCTGATCGAAGGCCGGTCCGGCGCTGCTCCGATCACGAAGTTCGACGCGGCCAGCTTCCCGGTTCGTTTCGCGTGTGAGGTCAAGGGATTCGATCCGCTGCAGTACATGGATCGGAAGGAGGCCAAACGCGCGGACGGTTACACGCAGTACGCGGTTGCCGCCGCCGTGCAAGCCATGCAGGACGCGGCATTCCCCGGAGGCAACGGCTACGATCCCGATTCCACTGGCGTCATTCTCGGCAGCGGAATTGGTGGGCTGAAGAGCTTCGAGGAGCAGCACGACGTCTACCGCGAGCGCGGACCGGGGAAGATCTCTCCGTTCTTCATCCCGATGTTCATCGCCGACATCGCGGCAGGCATCGTCTCGATGCGCTTCAACGCGAAGGGACCGAACTACGCGACGGTCTCGGCGTGCGCCACGAGCGCGCACGCGATCGGTGATGCGTTCCGCGCCATCGCGTACGGTGATGCGGACGTCATGATCACCGGGGGATCCGAGGCGACGGTTACGCCGATGGCCATCGGCGGCTTCGCGAACATGCAGGCGCTGTCGGAGCGCAACGACTCGCCCGAAACCGCTTCGCGCCCGTTCGACGCGACGCGCGACGGCTTCGTGATGGGCGAGGGTGCGGCCGTCGTCATCCTCGAAGAGCTCGAGCATGCGAAGGGTCGCGGCGCGAAGATCTACGCCGAGATCGTCGGCTACGGCGCGACTGGGGATGCGTACCACATCACGCAGCCGGCGCCGGACGGGGAAGGCGCTCAGCGCGCAATGCGTCGCGCCATCAAGGATGCCGGGATCTCGCCCGCGGACGTGGGCTACGTCAACGCACACGGGACCTCCACCCCGGCAAACGACTTCAACGAAACGCGTGCAATCAAGGCCGTGTTCGGCGACCATGCGAAGAAGGTCAACGTCAGCTCCACGAAGTCGGCAACCGGCCACATGCTCGGCGCGGCCGGCGCGCTGGAGTTCGTCGTCAGCTCGCTCGTTGTCCGCGATGGCGTGATTCCGCCGACGATCAATTATCAGAACCCTGACCCGGAATGCGACCTCGACTACACGCCTAACAAGGCGGCGCATCGCGAGGTCGAAATAGCACTCAGCAACAGCTTCGGTTTCGGCGGCCACAACGTGGCGCTTGCCGTGCGAAAGTTCCGAGAGTGAGCCGGGCGTGACCGTGCGCACTCCGCTCGAGCTGCCGCTGAATCGCCTCTCTGACCCGGCGCTTCAGCCCATTGCCGAGAAGCTCGCGGCTGGCGAGCGGCTGGATGATGCGGACGGCCTAACGCTGTTCCGGTCGTCCGACCTGTTGGGTGTCGGCGCCCTGGCGGACGCGGTCAACCGCGCGAAGCACGGTAACGTCGTCACGTTCGCGGCGAATCAGCACATCAACCCGACCAACGTCTGCATACTCCGGAAGACGTGCGTCTTCTGCGGCTACGCGCGACTGCCGAAGGAAGAAGGAGCGTATCGGTATTCGCTCGAGCAGGTTCTCGCCGAGGCGGAGCCGGCGCGCAACGGACTGACGAAGGAGTTCCACATCGTCGGCGGCCTCGACATGAAGGCGGGGCTCGAGTACTACACGACGATGTTCCGGGCGCTCAAGCGCGAGTTCCCTCACGTTCACATCAAGGCGCTCACGGCTGTCGAGATCGCGCACATCGCGCGCATCGAGAAGATGTCGTGGGAAGATGTGCTGATCGCGCTGCGAGACGCCGGCCTGGACACCATGCCCGGCGGTGGCGCCGAGACGTTCAGCGCCGCGGTCCGCGAGCAGATTGCCGATAAGAAGCTTGGCGGGGCGGAGTACATCGACGTGCACCGCACAGCGCATCGCCTGGGGATTCGCACCAACTGTACGATGCTCTACGGCCACGTGGAGACTCACGCCGACCGCGTCGCGCACATGCGAATGCTCCGTGACCTGCAGGACGAGACCGGCGGCTTCCTCGCATACATCCCGCTTGCGTATCACCCCGACGACAACGAGCTCGGCGTTCAGCTCAACCGTCGTGGCATCGCGACCACGGGCTTCGATGACCTTCGTGTGCTTGCGGTCGGCCGTCTGTATCTCGACAACATCGAACACATCAAGACGCACTGGATCATGGTCACGCCGTTCCTGTCGCAGACGTCACTGTCGTTCGGCGTCAACGACATGGAGGGAACCGTCGTCCGCGAGAAGATCTATCACGCGGTCGGCGCTCACACGCCGCAGGCCATGACACTGGACGAGATCTTGAAGCTCATTCGCGGTGCGAAGAAAATTCCCGCTGAGCGTGACTCGTTCTACCACACGTTGCGCACGTTCCCGGCCAACCCGTCGGAACAGCCGTCGGCCGTCGAGGCGGCCTGACGTGCGCGTCGGCCGCATCCCGTACGTCAACTGCTATCCGGTGTACGGCGCCATCGATCGAGGCGTCGTGCCGCTGAGTGGAACTGTCGTCACCGGCGTGCCGAGCGCCCTCAATAAGCGCATGGCCGAGGGCATGCTCGACATCAGCGTCGTTTCCGCCGTCGAATACGCCCGCGACGCGCGACGGTATCTCTTGCTGCCGGATCTCGCCATCTCGTGCGATGGCCCGGTGCAGAGCGTCATGCTGTTCGCGAAGAAGCCGGCGGAGGACCTCGACGCCAGGCGCGTCATCGTCAGCAGGAGCTCGATGACGAGCGTCGCGCTGTTGCAGCTGCTGTTCGAGAACGTATGGCATGCGCAGCCCGAGTTCGTCGCGGGCGACGCGGAGATGTCGGACATCTTCGCATTCGATCATGAGGAGCACGACGCTCGTCTCGTGATCGGCGACGCGGCCCTCGTGCTCCGCGGCGAATCGCGGCCTCACGTCGTGACCGCGGCAGCGCGCCACACAAGCATGCCGAGCTACCCGTTCGCGTACGACCTGGGTCAGGTGTGGAAGGAGTGGACCGGTCTTCCGTTCGTGTTCGCGGTGTGGGTCGCCCAGCGAACTGCGCCCGTCGTCGAAGCGTTAGGCATTCACGCCACGCTCATCACGTCGCGCAACTGGGGACTGCAGCATCTGCCCACGCTGGCGGACCAGGCGTCGCGCGCAACGGGCGTTTCGGAGCCAGTGTGTCTGACGTATCTCTCGGGCCTCGACTACGGGTTGTCGTACGAGCACCTGGCCGGGCTGACGGAGTTTTTCCGCCGCCTCGTCGCGGCCGGCCGCGTGCCGAATGGAACGTTAGCGTTCCTTCCCGCGGCCTAGCTGCCATCAGCCATCAGCCATCAGCCATCAGCCATCAGCTACCGCCAAGCGTTCCAGCACTGGCCGCGCCGAGTCCCCAGTCCCTAGTCCCCAGTCCCGATGAAAGACCTCCTCGACTTCTACACCAACGCTCCGCTCCTCGAGCTCGGAGCAGAAGCGAACCGGATGCGCATTGAGCGCCATCCCGAGGGGATCGTCACGTTCATCGTCGACCGAAACATCAACTACACGAACGTGTGCGTGGCCGACTGCGGCTTCTGCGCCTTCTACCGGCGACCCAAGCACGCCGAAGGGTACACGCTCTCGTTCGAACAGATCGGTCAGAAGATCGATGAGACAAAGGCGCTCGGCGGCGTGCAGATTCTCATCCAGGGCGGTCACAACCCGTACATCCCGTTCGAGTGGTATCTCGACCTGCTGCGCTACATCAAGACCTACCATCCCATTCACATTCACGGCTTCAGCCCGAGCGAGGTCGACTTCTTCGCGAAGGTATTCCGGATGGAAGCGCTGGACGTGATCCGCGAGCTTCGTAAGGCGGGGCTCGACTCGATTCCGGGGGGTGGTGGCGAGATCCTCGTGCAGCGGGTACGGGACATCGTCGCCGCGAAAAAGGCGGGCGCGGACCGCTGGCTCGAGATCATGGAGCTCGCGCATAACGAGGGAATGAAGACGTCGGTGACCATGATGTACGGCATCGGCGAGACCCTGGCCGAGCGCATTGAGCACCTGCAGCGCGTGCGTGACCTCCAGGCGCGGACCGGCGGCTTCACGGCGTTCATCTGCTGGCCACTGCAGCCCGAAAACACACCGACGATGTCGCACATGCCGCGTACCGACGCCGTGGACTACCTGCGGACCGTCGCGATCGCGCGCATCGTCCTCGACAACGTGCCGAACCTGCAGTCGAGCTGGGTGACGATGGGCATGAAGATCGGTCAGCTGGCGCTGACGTTTGGGTGCAACGACTTCGGTTCGCTCATGATCGAGGAAAACGTCGTCTCGGCGGCAAACACGACGCACCGGACCACGATCGAGGAGCTCGAGCACCTGATCGTCGACGCCGGGTTTGTGCCCCGGCGGCGACGGCAGGATTACACAATCCTTCCAGCACCAACTGGGGCCGCCGCTTGATGCCGAAGGGAATCGGGAATCGGAAATCGGGAATCGAAGGCGGCGCGGGAAGTTCCGATCCCCCATTCCCGATTCCCGATTCCCGACAACCGATTCCCGATTCCCGATTCCCGATTCCCGCGGTCAGGGTCGGAATCGGTTACGACTCCCACCGCTTCGCTCCCGGCACCGAGATGATCCTGGGCGGTTGCCGGATCCCGTGTGAGGTCCGTCTCGTCGGCCACTCCGATGGCGACGCCGTCGCGCACGCGCTCACAGACGCGGTCCTCGGCGCTGCCGGTGCCGGGGACATCGGCGAGATGTTCGCCGACACGGACGAGCGAAATCGCGGACGCGACTCGATCGAGATGCTTCGGGCCGCCGTCGCCCGAGTCCGGACCCTCGGCTGGGCAGTGCAGAACGCGGACATCACCGTCGTCGCCGAACGGCCGAAGATCGGCCCGTATCGCGCCGACATGAGGGCCACGCTGGCGTCCGCGTTAGGCATCGACGTTGCGGCCGTCAGCATCAAAGGCAAGACGAACGAGGGCATGGGCTGGATCGGCCGAGCGGAGGGGCTCGCCTGTATGGCGGTCGCGTCGCTCGCACCCGCCGGGCGACCATAGAACGGTCGCCAGCGCGTGAGCAGCGTCCTCGCCTGGCTCGCCTCACTTCCTCCTGCGGCGCTCTACCTGATCCTGGCGCTCGTCGCGGCGACGGAGAACTTCATCCCACCCATACCCGCCGACGTCATCGTGGCGTTTGGCAGCTTCCTCGCAGCCCGTGCGAATCGCTCACCCGTTCCGACGATCGTCGCCGTCGTCGTCGGCAACGTCGGTGGCGCGCTGGCAATGTTCGCGCTCGGGAGGCGATTCGGCGCGGATTGGATTCGAGGTCACCTGAGCCGAGTCATGGGTGAGAGAGCCGAACAGCGCGTGCAGCACTGGTACAACCAGTACGGGCTGCCGGCCCTGTTCCTCAGCAGGTTCCTTCCTGGCGTTCGCGCGGTCGTTCCGCCGCTCGCAGGCGCCATGCGCGTTCCCCCGGCGGGAGCGATCGCCGTGATCGCCGTCGCGTCGACGATCTGGTACACAACGCTCGCGATCATTGCCTTTCGACTGGGCGCGGAGTGGGACCGCATCATGGGCGCGATCAAGGAGTTTCAGGCGGGCGCGGCGATCGTCGCCGGCGTCATCGTCGTGCTTGGCGTCGTCGTGTGGTGGATCGCCCGGCGGCGGCGGAGCCGAATATGAGCCGGTCCGACGAGCCGGCGGCCCAGGCCGCGCGCAAGTTCCTGCTCGAGCCGTTCAACGACTTTCTCCTGCTCGAACAGGGCGCTTCGCCGCGAACGCACGAGGCGTACGGACGGGACCTCGCGCGGTTCGCGAGCTACGCGATGAGCCGAGGCGCTGCAGCGCCGCCGGATGTCACCGCGCGCATGCTGCGCGAGTACATGTACCATCTCAAGGACCTTGGCCTCGCGCCGGCGTCGATCAGGCGCAACGTTTCGGCGCTCAGAACCTACTTCAAGTTTCTGCTTGGGGAGGGGTACGTCGCGCGAGATCCGAGCGAGCGCCTCGAGTCGCCCAAGCGATGGCGGACGCTGCCCGAGGTGCTCAGCGTGGCGGAGGTCGATACGCTGCTCGCATCGCCAACGCTCGACGATCCGCTCGTGTTTCGCGACCGGGCGCTCCTCGAGCTCGCGTATGGCGCCGGGCTGCGAGTGTCGGAATGGATCTCGATCGGCCTTCGTGACGTGATGTTCGACGAGGGCCTGGTCCGCGTCTTCGGGAAGGGAAGCAAGGAACGGCTGGTGCCGATCGGCCGTCGCGCGATCGGCGCGCTCGCATCGTACGTTCGCGAGCTGCGACCGCGACTCGAGCAGGGGCAGGGGCGGGGAGCGCTCTTCCTGAACGCGCGGGGCGAGCCCCTCACTCGAATGGGTGCCTGGAAGATTCTGCAGAAGTACGTCACCCGCGCCGGAATCGAAAAGCACGTTTCGCCACACACGCTCAGGCACTCGTTCGCCACCCACCTGCTGGAAGGCGGCGCGGATCTCCGGGCGGTCCAGGAAATGCTTGGGCACGCCGACATCTCGACCACCCAGATCTACACGCACGTCGACCGCGAGTATCTTCGGACCGTCCACCGTCAGTATCACCCGCGCGCATAACACAGCCCGCCCACGGCTTCGCCAGCGGGCATTCGCCTGGCTCCATGCTTCTCGTCATCGACAACTACGACTCCTTCACGTACAACCTCGTCCAGTACCTGGGCGAGTTGGGCGCGGACATCACGGTGCGCCGCAACGACGCGATATCGGTCGAGGAAGTTGGCGCGCTCGAGCCAACGGCCATCGTCATCTCGCCCGGCCCGTGCGCGCCGCACCAGGCGGGCGTGAGCGTACCGCTCATCCAGCGGTGGGGCAGCACCATCCCAACGTTAGGCGTGTGCCTTGGCCACCAGGCGATCGGTGAGGCCTATGGCGGACGCGTCGTGCGTGCTCGCCGCGTTATGCACGGCAAGTGTTCGACGGTCCAGCACCACGGGACAGGGCTTTTCAACGGATTGCCGAACCCGTTGCCGGTCATGCGGTATCACTCGCTCATCGTCGAACGCGAGTCGTTGCCGCCGGATCTGGAGGTTCTCGCTGTCGCCACCGACGATCCCACCGAAGTGCACGCGATGCGGCACCGGACCCATCCGGTCTGGGGCGTGCAGTTCCACCCCGAATCGATCCTGACGACCGGCGGCAAGACGATCCTCGAGAACTTTCTCGCACTCGCCGGATGAGGCGTGCGGGCTGGGTTCTGACGCTCGCCGTTGTCGCGGCAGCGCGCGCCGCCGCTCAACAATCACTGCGTATCGAGGGACCGAACCACGCGGAGGCGACATTCCTCCTCCGTAGCGCTGCGGCCGGGCCGCACGACGTGATCCTCACGGATTCTTCGCGGCGGGTGACCTTCCCCCGTGGCACGACCCTGCCCAGGACTGCGATCGTCGTCGGCGGGGACGCCTCCGTCGGCGCGACCGTGCAAGGCGACTTCATCGTCGTGGGTGGGGACCTGTTCCTTCAGCCCGGCGCGTCCATTCACGGCAAGGCCGTAGCGTTGGGCGGCGGCGTGTACGGATCCACGCTCGCGTCGGTGACCGGAGGAACGCGCAGCTTTCGCGACAGGACGTTCGTTGCGACTCGAACGCCGGACGCGATTCTCCTCGACTATCGAACGCTCGGCGAGCGGGATCCGACCCTCGAGCTGCCGTTGCTCGATGGAGTTCGGGTTCCGTCCTATGACCGCGTCGATGGCGCGAGCATCGCGTGGGGACCGGTTCTGCGGCCCACCGCCCGCGTCGACCTCGAGCCAACCGTCACGTACCGCTCGCACATTGGCGAGTGGGACCCGGGCGTTCACATGCTCGTCCGCGCGGGCGAGATCTGGCGCCTAACGCTCGACGCTCGCCGCGGAACGTCCACGAACGACGCGTGGATCAACTCGGACCTGGTCAATAGCGTCACGACCTTCAGCGTGGGGTCCGACAAGCGGAACTACTATCGGGCCGACCGCATCGAGGCCGCGGCCGGTCGCATCGACCGTCTGACCATCGACCGCACGACCAGCGTGGAGCTCGAGACCTACGCAGGCGCGCTCACCGAGCGGGCGTGGTCGGTCGGCTCTCTGGATACCCTCGGGTCTCGTCCATGGACCCTGTTCGGGAAGGACAATTTGGAAGCCGTGTCGCGTGGCAACCCCGCCATCGAGCCGGGCCGGATCTCCGCAGCCGTTCTCGGCGCCACGGCTCGCTGGCAATACGGAGACGTTCGCGCCAGCGCCACCGCACGACTCGAGGCGCCGTGGCAGGCGCCACGCGACGAACGGTTCGTCCAGTTGACCGCAGACGGCACGATTCAGTTTCCGACATTCGGACTGCAGCGGTTCCGCGCTGACGTCCACCTGGTGGCCACGCCCGGCGACACGGCACCGCCGCAGCGGTTCGCGTACATGGGCGGCGCCGGCACGCTGCCGGTGATAGAAGACCTGCTTTCGCTTGGGGGCGATCAGCTTCTGCACGTGGACATGCGGTACGAGGTTCCGCTCCCGCGTCTCGCGGTCCCGTATCTCGGCGGCCCGATCTTCGCGCTTCGCCATCGCATTGGATCGGCCGGAGTCCAGGAGCTTCCGCGGCTGATCCAGAACGTGGGGGTTTCGGCGAGCCTGAGCTTCGCAAGGGTGGAGTACGCGATAGACCCGGCGTCGCGCCAGGGGCATTTGAGCGTCGCATTCGCCTTTACCCGCTGACTCATCCCGCTCGAAGCCGTTCGTCCTCCTCGAGGTTTGCAATCGGCAGGCATGGGTGTAAGTTGAGTGGCGTGCAATTTGCTGCCCCGCGCGCCACTCTGAGCCCTGCGTGAAGACGCTCGCTGTCATTCCCGCCCGGCTTGGCGCCTCACGCCTCCCGCGAAAACCGCTTCGCCTCGTTGGCGGAGCTCCCCTTGTGGTCCGCGTCTGGGAGCGCGTTTTCGACCTCGGAGTTGCCGATGAGGTCGTTGTGGCCACCGACTCCGACGAGATCGCGGCCGTTGTTCGCGCGGCAGGGGGCCTTGCAGCCATGACGGCGGCTTCGCACCCATCAGGCACCGATCGGGTGGCCGAGGTGGCGTCACAGCCCGAATACGCCGCCTACGACGTACTCCTGAACGTCCAGGGTGACGAGCCGTTCGTTCCCGAGTCCGCGATTCGTGGAGCGGCTGAGATCGTCACATCCGGTCGGTTTCCTCTCGGGACTGCCGCGGCCATCGCCACGGACGACATTCTGGGCATGCCGCACGTCGTGAAAGTCGTCACGGCCGACGACGGCCGCGCCTTATACTTCTCCCGCGCACCCATCCCGTGGCTGCGCGAGCACGGCGATGCCCCGCTGCGCCGCGCCCTCGTTCGCCAGCACATCGGCGTCTACGCCTACACGCGGGCCGCCCTTGCCGCGTGGGTCGCGCTCCCGCAACACCCGCTCGAACGCATCGAGCGGCTCGAACAGCTTCGTCCGCTCGCCGCCGGCTTCGCCATGGGCGTCGCCGCGGTCAGCGAGCTCCCCGCAGGCGGCGTGGACACCGAAGAGGATCTCGCGCGCGCCAACGCCCGATGGACCGAACTCTCTGCCTTGGGACGTGATGCCTAACAATCCGAGCACGAAAACCACGCGCTTTATCTTCGTCACCGGCGGCGTCGTCTCGTCGCTCGGCAAGGGCATCGCCGCCGCCTCGTTAGGCCGGCTCCTCGTCGAGCGTGGGCTCTCGGTGTCGATCATGAAGTTCGACCCCTACCTCAACGTCGATCCCGGCACGATGTCGCCGTTCCAGCACGGCGAAGTGTTCGTCACCGACGACGGCGCCGAGACGGACCTCGACCTCGGCCACTACGAGCGGTTCATCGACCGGTCGCTGTCGCAGCTCAACAACGTGACGACCGGCCGGATCTACCTGAACGTCATCACGAAGGAGCGGCGAGGCGAATACCTCGGGTCCACCGTGCAGGTGATCCCGCACATCACCGACGAGATCAAGTCCGCGATCAAGCGCATGTCACCGGACAACGACGTCGTGATCGTCGAGATCGGCGGCACCGTCGGCGACATCGAATCGCTGCCGTTCCTCGAGGCAATCCGCCAGTTCCGTCACGAGATCGGTCGCCAGAACGCGCTCTTCATTCACCTCACGCTCGTGCCGTTCATCGCGGCCGCCGGCGAAGTGAAAACCAAGCCGACGCAGCACTCCGTGCGCGAGCTCATGGAGATCGGAATTCAGCCCGATATCCTCATCTGTCGGACGGAGCGGCCACTGAGTGAGGATGTCAAGCGCAAGATCGCCCTGTTCTGTAACGTGGAGTTCGGCGCGGTCATTGAAAGCCGTGATGTTCCGACGATCTACCAGATCCCGCTCAGCTTCCACGAACAGGGACTTGACGAGCGCGTCATGCAGCGCCTCGAGCTCGAAGGCCGCACACCCGATCTCTCGCAATGGAAGGCGATGGTCAATCGCGTGACAGCGCCGCGCGACCGCGTTCGGATTGCCGTTGTCGGCAAGTACACGGAGCTGGTGGACAGCTACAAGAGTGTGCACGAAGCGCTCATCCACGGCGGCATCGGCAACGACGTCGGCGTCGACATCTCGTGGCTCTCGAGCGATCTGTTCACCTCGTCCGAACGCGCGCGCGACATCCTGAGCGGGTATCACGGCCTGCTCGTGCCGGGCGGATTCGGCGTTCGAGGCGTGGAGGGAATGGTCGAGGCGATCCGGGCGGCGCGCGAGACACGACTCCCGTTCCTCGGCATCTGCCTGGGTATGCAAACGGCGATCATCGAGTTCGCGCGCAACGTGCTCAAGCTCGACGACAGCCACTCGAGCGAGTTCGCGCCGGAGTGCGAGAACCCCGTGGTGAGCCTCATGGAGTCGCAGCAGCACGTGACCGACATGGGCGGCACAATGCGACTCGGTGCGTATCCCTGCCGGCTCGCCCGCGGGAGCAAAGCCGCGGAAGTGTATGGTGTCCCGGAAGTGAGCGAGCGACACCGACACCGCTACGAAGTCTCCAACCAGTACCGCGACGCGTTCGTCGAGCACGGGTTGCGCCTGAGTGGTCTCAGCCCGAATGCCTCGCTCGTCGAGATCGTGGAGCTCGGCGATCACCCGTGGTTCATCGGCTGCCAGTTCCACCCGGAATTGCAGTCGCGCCCCACACGACCACACCCGCTGTTCGCCGGGCTCGTTGCGGCATCCATGGGCCAGAAGCGCCGCTCCGAGAGCGCGAAGCCCGACCGGAAGCTGGTCGAGGCAGCTGACTGAGATGTCGTTCACGTTTCCGCGCGACGCCCTCTTTCTCATTGCGGGACCGTGCATGCTCGAGGCCGATGCGCTCAACCTGTGCGTGGGCGAGCATCTCGCCAGGCTCGCGGAACGCGTGCCGGGCGGCATCGTGTATAAGGCTAGCTTCGACAAGGCGAATCGCTCGAACGCAGGAGCCGCACGCGGGCCCGGGCTCGACGAAGGCCTCGCCGCCCTCGAGCGCGTTAGGCATGCGACCGGGCTGCCAGTGCTCACGGATGTCCATCTGCCGGAGCAGTGTGCACCGGCGGCCGAAGTGGTGGATGTGTTGCAGATTCCTGCGTTCCTCTGTCGCCAGACCGATCTCCTCGTCGCCGCCGGCGCGACGGGGAAGCCGGTGAACATCAAGAAAGGGCAGTGGATGCATCCCGAAGGAATGCGTGGCGCAGTCGAGAAGGTACGCGCCGCACGGGAAGCGGGTCCCGATTCCCGCGACACCGTCGCGGTCACCGAGCGCGGTTCCTTCTTCGGCTACGGCGACCTCGTCGTCGACATGCGCGGCTTCTCACGGATGCGCGAGGCATGCAGGGCGCCCGTGATCTTCGACGGCACGCACAGTGTCCAGCGACCCGGGATGGGCGAGGGCGGCGCGAGCGGCGGCGCCCGCGAGCACATCGCCGCCCTAACGAGGGCTGCCGTCGCCGCGGGTGCCGACGGCCTCTTCCTCGAGACGCACCCCGATCCCGATCACGCCCCGAGCGATGGGCCGAACATGCTGCACCTCTCGTCGCTCGACGCGCTGGTCAGCCGTGCGGTCGACCTCTGGCATCTGTGTCGCCAATGATCGACCCCGCTGTCGCCCGGAACATTCGAGTCGTCGGCCTCGATGTCGACGGTGTTCTCACGGACGGTGGCATCTACCTCGGTGACGTAGCGGGAGCCCGGCACGAGTTCAAGCGCTACGACATCCAGGACGGTCTCGGCGTCTACTTTCTCCGCTCCGCCGGACTGATCCCCGTGATCGTCACGGGACGCGTCTCGGTAAGCGTCGATCTTCGGGCGCGCGAGCTGGGCATCGAGCACGTCGCGCAGGACAGCGACGCGCAGAAGCTCGTTGGATTGCGACGCATCCTCGACCGGCTCGGACTCGGCATGGAGAACGTGGCGCACATCGGCGACGATTTTCCCGACGTGGCGATTCTCCAGCGCGTCGCGCTTCCGGTCGCGGTGGCGAACGCGGTTCCCGAGGTGCAGGCGATCGCGCAGCTCCGGTTGTCGCGATCCGGCGGCCGCGGCGCCGTGCGGGAGTTCGCCGAGATTCTGCTTCGTGCGCAGGGTGTGTGGGAGGAAGTGACTGCGCGCTACATTGCCGAGCGTTCGGGCGAGCCGCGCGAGGTCGTACGCTCATGACGACGACGCCGACCAAACCGACCACCACTCGTGAGGCAGCGCTCGTTGGGCGCGGCCGCCGCGTCATTCGCCTCGAGTGCGAGGCGTTGGCGGAAATCGAGCGCCGACTCGATGAGCGCTTCGCTCAGGCAGTCGATCTGATCGCCTGTTCGACGGGCCGCGTCCTCGTCGCCGGCGTCGGCAAGTCGGGCATCATCGGCAGGAAGATCGCGGCCACACTCACGTCGACGGGAACGCCTGCAACCTTTCTGCACCCTGCGGATAGTGTGCATGGTGACCTCGGCATCGTGGGTGACGACGACGTCGCCATCTTGATTTCGAAGAGCGGTGAGACCGACGAGCTCGTGAGTCTGCTGCAACATCTCAAGCGTTTCGGCGTCCGCAGCATCGCGCTGATCGGTGTCGCCGAGTCCACCCTCGCGCGGCACGCCGACGTGGCGCTCGACGCGTGGGTGCGCGAGGAGGCGTGCCCGCACGACCTTGCTCCGACGACGAGCACTACCGCGGCGCTCGCGATAGGTGACGCGCTGGCCGTGGCACTGCTCGAGGAGAAGGGATTTCGCCGAGAGGACTTCGCACGGATCCACCCGGGCGGCTCGCTTGGCCGGCAGCTGCTCACGCGTGTGGACGACGTGATGGTCACCGAACGTGTCCCTACACTTCCGCTCACCGCAACCATGCGCGAGGCAATCGTGCTGCTCGCGGAACGTCGCGGCATCGTGATCGTCCTCGATAGTGACCGTCTCGCTGGAGTCCTGACGGCGGGAGATCTCACGCGCCTCATGGAGCGCGTCGCCGACCCGCTTGCAGTGCTTGTTCGAGACGTCATGACCACAGCCCCTAAGTTCGCTGCGCTGGGGGAACTCGGAAGCGCGGCGGTGTACCGCATGGAGCGCCACGGTATCATGGCGATGCCGGTCATCGACGAGGCCCGTCATGTTCACGGAGTCGTTCACTTGCACGATCTGATGCGGGCGGGTGTCGTGTGAGAGGCATCGTCGGATTGGCGATTGCGCTCGCGCTCGTCGGCGGGGCAGCCTGTCAGAATCAGGGTGCAACCCCGCCGGTGGCCGCGCGCGCCACAGCCGACACGGCTGATCAAACGTTGTTCGGCGTTCGGGTCGTCATGTCCGATCACGGCGTACAGCGTGCGCTGCTGCAGTCCGATACCGCGTTCACGTTCCAGGACAACACGCGGTTCGAGCTTCGAGCCGTTCGCAGTACGTTCTTCACGGAGACCGGCGTCAAGAACGCGACGCTCACGTCGCGGGAGGGGACATATAATGTGCGGAGTGGGAACATGGACGCTCGAGGCAACGTCGTCGTGATCTCCGAGGACGGACGGCGCCTCGATACGCCCCAACTTCGCTATGATCCGGGGCGCAACGAGATCTCCGGCGATAGCAGTTTTGTCCTGACGCGACCTGGCGATGAGTTGTCCGGCATAGGCTTCGTTACAGACCCGGACCTGACGCGGATTCGCGTGTTGCGGAACGCGCATGGTCGCACCACGAAATCTGTCGCTCAACCTGACCGGTGACCCGCAGCACCTCGCTCCTCGCGCGCTCGTTATGCGCCGCCGCCCTGCTCATCGCCGCCTGCGGCCGCGGGACCAGAGCCCCGCGTCCGTCGGCCGTACCGGCGCTCCCGCCGGCGGTGGACACGGCTGCGCGGCCGCCCGCGCAGCCGGACACCGCTCGGCGTGATTCGGTGCGCACGGATTCGCTGCGCGCGGTTTCGGCACGCGCGGACTCGTTGGCTCGAGATACGGTCCTCGCGCGGAAGCAGGCCGCGCCCCCAACACCCGCCGGCGCACGCGGGAAACCCCGCCAGGAGCGCCGCTGCCAGCTCGAATTCCCGAATACGCCGAGCACGCGCTTCCAGGTCGTGCAGGATCCGGCGACGAAGCGGAACAACACGTTCGTGGGCGGCGGAGTGGTGGCCAAGTGTACCGGGCAGGACATCACGCTTTACGCCGACAGCGCGGAGCTCTATGACACGATCAAGCTCTATTACCTGTTCGGTAACGTGCACTATCGTGAACCGCGCGTGAACATTGATGCCGATCGTGTCACGTACTTTCTCTCCGACGAGCGCATCCTGGCCGAGCAGAACGTGCGAGCCACGTTGCCGAGCGGATCGAGCATGGTGGGACCGCAAGCCGAATACCTGCGGCCGGTCGCGCCGATACGACAGGTCGCGAGGCTGAACGCGATCCAGCGACCTACGTTCACGCTCATTCAGAAGGATTCGACGGGGAAGCAGCTCGACCCGGCAAAGCTGCTTGCGGAGCGCGTGACCGTTATCGACGACACGGTCTACTACGCCGGCGGGAACGTCGACATCACCCGGCCGGACCTGCACGCCACGAGTGACTCGGCCTACATGAACGAGTCGCGCCAGTACGGCCGCCTCTTGAAGCGGCCGCAGATCGAGGGACGCGGGGAGCGGCAGGAGCGACAGTTCATTCTGCGGGGCAAGGCGATCGATCTCTTCTCGAAAAACCGTCTGCTCGAACGCGTACTGTCCGTGGATTCCGCCGAGGCCGTGAGCGGCGACCTCGATCTCAAGAGCGACAGCATCGATCTCCGGATTACCGACAACAAGCTCTCGCGCGCACACTCGTGGGGTCCCACGGGAGCGCGAGCGGTATCGCCCGAGCGCACCATCACCGCTGATTCGCTCGACATCAAGATGCCGAATCAGCGCGTCAGGGAAGTGCACGCTATCCGCAACGCGTACGCTGAAACCGTCCCGGATTCAACGAAGGTCAAATCGGAGCAGAAGGATTGGCTTCGCGGCGACACCATCGTGGCGTCGTTCGATTCCGCGCTCAAAGCCGATACGTCGTCCAAGCCGCGGATTCGCGAGTTGTTCGCGAACGGAAACGCCAGCTCCTTCTATCAGATCGCGTCGAACAAAGGGGTGACCGAGCCGCCAAGTATCAACTACGTTCGCGGACGAGTCATCACGGTGAGCTTCTCGAACGAGGAAGTTCAGTCGGTCGTCGTCGAAGACCAGGCCGCCGGTATTTTTGCTGAACCGGGGACCGATAGCACCGCGACCAAACAGAGGCCGCGGACCGGGACGCCTCGAACGTTGACGCGCCCGGGCAGTCCTTCACCCATTCGACGTCCGGAGAACGATGACTGATCGCCAGGTACCAGGACGGGTGCGTCAGCTCATCTCCCAGCTCGCTGTCCGGGATCGATCGAGCTTGATCGCGCTGCATGCGATTCTTCGCGCCGCGGATGAAACGGGCCAAGCCCGGCTGCACGACGTGGCGATCAAATATCGCGAGGACACGCTGGCGGCCATGCGCCTCGAGGGCCGCGACACGGACCGCGAGGCGGGGACGCTCGGGATCGATGAAGCGCGGGCGAATCTCGAGGGAACGGTGTTGCCACGGCTCGCGGGCGTGGGGGTCATCGCGCTCACGCGCGATCCTCGCGACTCCGAGGGCCAGCCCCTCGTCGTCATCGAGCCAGCGTTCTGGGCGGATGTCCGGGACACGAGGGAAACCATCGCGACGACCGTCTGGCAGACCGGTGAGCACGTCGCGGTCACACATCGCGCGACCCAACCCGCTCTGCAAGCTGTCGTCGCGGGAGGAAGCCTCCTCGAGGCCAAGGGGCTCGTGAAGATGTACCGTCGCCGCAAGGTCGTGAACGATGTGGCCCTGCGATTGCAACAGGGCGAGATCGTCGGGCTCCTTGGACCCAACGGAGCCGGAAAGACGACAACGTTTTACATGATCGTCGGGCTGATCCAGCCACTCGAAGGCCGGATCGTTCTCGACGGCACCGACATCACGAAAATGCCGATGTATCGGCGCGCCCAGCGAGGCATCGGATACCTCTCCCAGGAGCCCTCGATCTTTCGCAAGCTATCCGTAGAAGACAACATCCTGGCGATCCTCGAGACGCTTGGCATTTCGCGCGACGAGCGCCGCACACGCCTCGAGTCGCTCCTGAACGAGCTGGGAATCAAGCACCTTCGTGAGTCGAAGGCCTACGCACTCTCGGGCGGCGAGCGGCGTCGGCTGGAAATAACGCGCGCGCTGGTCACGCGTCCGAAGTTCATGATGCTCGATGAACCGTTCGCCGGGGTTGATCCCATCGCAGTCCATGACATTCAGTCCATCGTCGCCGACCTCCGCAAGCGACAGATCGGCGTGCTCATCTCGGATCACAACGTCGAGCAAACGCTCGACATCGTCGACCGCGCCTACATCATGTTCGACGGGCAGGTGAAAGTGTCGGGCACCGTGAGAGAGCTCGTGTTCGACGACACCGTCGCCAAGATCTATCTCGGTCCGACGCTGACGACCAGGCTACGCGCCCGGTTCTCCACGGGGGAGGCAGCCTAAGAAATGAAGCCCGGGCTCAATCAGAGCACGCAGCTCCGGCAGGAGCTCAAGATCAATCCACGCCTGTATCAGGCGATGGATCTGCTGTACATGCCATTGCTCGACCTCCAGCAGCATCTCAAGCAGGAGCTTCTGAACAATCCGTTCCTGGAGATGGTGGAGCCGGAAGAGGAGGAAGAGGAGGAGGGCACGGAGACCGAGGAACCCACCACGCAGGAAGAAGAAAAGTCAGCCAACGACGAGATCGATTGGGAAGGCATCCTTCTCGATGGCTTCGATGCCGGGGGCCGCCGCGAAGAGCACGAGGAGAAGGAGTACTACGAGCCGGTCACCGTCGATACGCGCGACTTGAGCGATCATCTGCGCGACCAGATCGCGTTGCTCGACCTCGACCCGCGTCAAATGCTGCTGGCCGAGGAGTTCATCGGCAACATCAACGAAGACGGCTATCTCGCGTGTCCCGTCGAGGACATCCGAAACTCGATCAACGATGTCGTCGTCAAGGCCGCCGAGGCGTCCGACCGAGACCTGGACGAGGTTCCGATCTACACGGAGGACGAGGTCGCGCGGATGCTCGAGACGGTTCAGGGGCTCGATCCGGCCGGCGTCGGTGCCCGTGATCTTCGCGAGTGTCTCATGC
>JBKOYV010000023.1:0-6505 GCA_046725585.1 Gemmatimonadota bacterium
TGTGGTCTACCCCGGCGTGGGGGGATTCTATCGACGGCTGCTGCGCGGCGTAATTCGCCGCGAGAGACGCGCTCAGCGCGAGGCCAGTGATGCACCGACGGATCATCGACTAAAAACGACCAGGCACGCGGGCGGGAAACGGCACTGGCACTAGTCAGTGGTTGCTGGTATTTGATTACTCGCGGTTGAGCACCCCGGGACGCTCATCTCGGTGAGACGAGCGTTCCGAAGGTTGGAATAACCGATAACCAGCTCCAGTAACCAATTACTCGTCACCAGTTACCAGTGACGTCACCCTCCATGCGAATTGTGTCGCTCGGCACGTTGGCGCTCTTCGCGGCCGCCGGACGCGTGGACGCGCAGCAGCGGTACACGGCGCCGGACGGCGGGCTCCGCGTCGCGCTGGCGCAGCAGCCGTTCCTGCCTAACGGTACGTCGCCTGGCCCAAAGACCATGGCCACGGGCGGCATCCAGCGGTTCCTCGCCGACCAGGGCGCGCACGTCCGTCTCGAGGAAGCGGCCCTCACCGCCGACGAAGACAAGGAATACGGCGGCTGGAAACGACTCGGCCACGCGTTAGGCCATTTCGCGGAGCTCGTCGAGCGGAACGAACGTGACGGCTACTTCACCGTGGGCCTGCTCGCCACCTGTCCATCCATGCCTGGCCTCGTGGCCGGGCTCCAGCACTCGGGTCCGGGCAGCGCGCCACTTCGGATCGGGATGCTCTGGCTCGACGCGCACCCGGACTTCAACACGCCGGAGACAACGCGCAGCGGATCGTTAGGCGGAATGCCCGTCGCGGTCGCCACCGGGCGGGCGCTGCACCGCATGCGGCTCGACGCGCACCTCGATCCACCCCTCGCCGACAGCCAGGTCGTGATGGGTGGCGTTCGGCTCACGGATCCGCTCGAGCAGGCGCTCCTCGACAGCTCGCGCATCCAGCAGGTCAGCGTCGACGACCTCCGCCGCGCGACGCCGGCCGTGTTCGCCCAGCTGGATCGGCTGAGCCGCACGACCGACAAGATCTACGTCCACATCGACATGGATGTGCTCGACCCGAGGGAGGTCGAAGGCCACCAGAACAAAGTGCCGAACGGCCCGTCGAGCGAGGAGCTGGCGCGGCTGTTCGAGATGATTTTCAGCCGATACCCGAAGGCGTCCGCCATCGGCTTCGCCACCATCCCCGCAACGGATGAGGGTGGGCTCTCGATCGCCGCGGTGAATCGCATGATCGAGGGCGCCATCCGCGGTGTCATGACACGAGAGAAAACCCGAGCGCGCTGAGCCGGGAGAGCCTGTCACAACGAAGCGGCGGGTCCGTCTTCTGCTGCGGTATCAGAAGGAGGACGAACCCATGCGCATATTCCTTACCGGGGCTACCGGGGTCATTGGATCTCGCGCCGTGCCCCTGCTGCTCCAGGCCGGTCACGCCATCACCGCCGCGTCGCGCTCCGAGCACAATCGCGAGGCGCTGCGAAAAGCGGGTGCCGCACCCGTGGACGTCGACCTCTTCGACGTCGAACGCTTGCGGCGAGCGATGGCGGGCCACGACGCCGTGATCAATCTGGCCACGCATGTTCCGGGGTCGGCGATGAAGATCATGCTACGCTGGGAATGGCGTACGAACGACCACATTCGCCGAGAGGGGTCGGCGGCGATCGCGACGGCTGCGATTGCGGAAGGGGTGGGCCGAGTGATTCAGGAGTCGTTCGCGCTCATCTATCCCGACCACGGCGATGCGTGGATCGACGAGTCGATGCCCGTGGCGCCCACGAGCTACAACAGGTCCGTGCTCGACGCCGAACGTTCGGCGCAACGTTTCACCGCGAGCGGCCGAGCTGGCGTGGTGCTTCGCTTCGGTGGCCTCTATGGGCCGGACGCGATGCTCGCCGAGATGCTCAACATGATGCGGAAGGGGATATCACCGTTGCCGGGTGATCCGAGCGCGTTCCTCTCGTCGCTCGCGCAGCACGACGCGGCGACCGCAGTGGTCGCGGCGCTCGGGGTCCCCGCCGGGACGTACAACATTGTCGAGGACGAGCCGATGCGGCGTGGAGACTGGACGCGCACGTTGGCCTTCGCGGCGGGCATACCTGTGCCAAAGCCGATCCCGGCGTGGATGACGGCGCTCGGTGGGTCGATGCTCAGGCTGATGGCGCGGTCGGAGCGGGTCTCGAACCGGAAGTTCAGGGAAGCGTCGGGCTGGGCGCCGAAGTATCCACGTGCGTCCGACGCCTGGGGTGACGTGCTGCAAGCCCTGCGCGTCGCTCGGGCCGCCTAACGCGCGATTACGGCGGATCCGGCGTCGAGTGCTTCCCGGAACAACGCTCGCCATGTGCGCGCATGAAGCGCTCCACACGCCATGGGTCTACCGGCTCGCTCCACAGCCCGTCCTTCTTGAAGAACGAACCGACGATGAACCCGTCGGCAAGCGGCGCATACCGCGCGAGATTCTCGGCCGAGACGCCGGATCCGAGGTAGAGCGGCAGGCGGCAGTGCTGCCTAACGTCAGTGATGTCGGCGTCGCTCGCTTCGAGCCCCGTTGCGGCGCCAGTGACGATCACCGCGTCGGCGCGCATGAACTCCACCGCCGCCGCCGTCTCACCGATGCCCACATCCGCCGTCAGCGCGTGGGCGCTGTGCTTCTTCTTTACATCCGCCCACACGTGCACGCGATCCGCGCCGATCGCCCGACGGTAGCGCAGC
The DNA here is from genome assembly GCA_046725585.1 of Gemmatimonadota bacterium. Classification (GTDB taxonomy): domain Bacteria; phylum Gemmatimonadota; class Gemmatimonadetes; order Gemmatimonadales; family Gemmatimonadaceae; genus JAJKIV01. The sequence goes on from JBKOYV010000023.1 coordinate 2,707, forward strand.
AGCGACGCGGCCGATGACTGGATGATCCCCTCATCGGCCACGTGAGCGAAGGCGTAACCTTCGGCCCTGATGAATTGCAGGTCAGCGGCGTGCGCGACCGCGAGCGCTTCGTGGTTCGCCCCGGCGAGGATCTGGATACCGCACGGAAGCCCGCTCGCGTCCTTCACGGCCAATGCAATCGCGGTCATTGCGGCGGTGATCTCCGGGCCGACGCTGCCGCGCAGATACGGCACGTCGTGCATGTTCTCGATCGCGATGCCGTGCACGCCGCCGTCACGATAGATGCGAGCCTCAGCGGTGGCTTGCGTCACGACCTCGCGCACGCTGCACGAGCTCGCGGGCGTGCCGGGAAGCGCGCCCACATGGATCATCGCGATGACAGGTTTGGCGGAATTGAACACGCGCGTACTTTACGCGTTCGCTACGGCCTCCGAAACATCCCGCGCACCTTCTTCGCTACCGCGTCGCGCGCGCCGTCGCGAACGCTGGTCTTCGCTCCTTCGGACGCGCCCTCCTTCGCGGCGCTGCCGAGTTGTCCGGGAAGCCCTGCCGAATCCCGAGGCTGCGACGCCGCCTCACCGTCGGACGCAGCTTTGGTCGGCGTTCCGGCGCCTCCCATCGCACTCACCGGACCGGACACGGCCTTGAAGCCCGCGGGGATCTCGAAGGCCGACGGATCGACCGCCGCGCGTTCGATGCGCGTGATCTCGTTGACCCCGGTCGATACCGACTCGCGGCCCTTCTCATCCGCCGACGTGGTTCGCGTTAGGATCCTGAGCGCGGGACCCGTGAACAGCTTGCGCTGCTCTGACGCGACCTGCTGCGCGAGCTCACCGAGGCCACCGCCCGACGGTACCATCTGGCCCGCAGCCGCCCCGAGGTCCGTGAAGGGAGAGACGAGCTCCTCCGTCAGCGACGACGCGACGAAGTAATCGATCGTCGACTGCGATGTCATTGTGCTCTTCTTCCCGAAGACCGAGACGGTGAGCGTGTACCGTTGGCTGATCCGGTATTGCGTGGTTGGGAAGCCGGAAACCGCGGGACCTGCGCCAACGGTCTCGCCGCGCGTCTCGACCCCGGACACCTGCATGCGCACGAGCGATGTCGCCGCGCCGGCGATCGCGGCAATACTCTGCCCGAGCTCGGCGGCGGACATTTCGGAGTACGTGCGTGCCGATGGGTCGACGATGGTGATTGTCCCGGACTCGCCCTTCAGGAGCATGTAGCTGCCCTTCTTCAGCACGAAGTTGCTCGCCGCGTCGGCCAGATCGATGCGGGCGTTCGAGCCCAGGACGGTGCCGGTGCCGGCCGCGATCACGCGCTCGCGTGTCTTGCCGTCGGCGGTCGTGGTCGATGACGTGTTGGCGAACGAATAACGCAGCCCGTTTTCCGAGCGAGCGATCCGGCGGGTGGCGGTGCCGTCGGCCACAATGAGGAGCGCCGGGAGCGCGGCAACCGACCAGGCGCGCGCCGAAACGGCGAAGTGCGTGCGGGACATATCGATCCTCCGGGTGATGATGGTCGGCGGGTCGTGCCTCGCATGCACACCCGCCTCACCTGGAGGCGTCGTTACCGGCTCGAACCGGACATCGCGTCGTCAGCGCTTTGTCGTCAGCGCTTGAAGATGCTCTTCGGCACCATCATGTGGACGCCCACGTTCCCATCGACGAGCTGCGTGATGCGCAGGTCCGCCGCGATGCTCGCCAGACGATAGGCATCCGTCTTCGACAGCCCTCGTGAGGCGGCGAGGTAGTCCACCATCTCCTGCACCGCGACCTTCGTCGCCTGCGTCAGCGACGTGTCCGCACCCATCGTGATCCAGTGCGTCGGCGTCTCGGCCTGCGGCCACCTGAGCTTCATGTCCTTCCGCACGATCAGCTGCAGCCTCCCGCGCAGCGACGTCTCGATCGCCGTCTGATCCACCTCGCCATCGCCCTGCGCGAGGTGACCGTCGCCGACTTCGAACAGCGCACCTGCGACGTGCACGGGGATGTAGAGCGTCGTGCCCGCAACGAGCTCCTTGTTGTCCAGGTTCCCCGCGTGCGTCGAGGGCGGGTTGCTGCTGACGCGGCCCACGCCCATCGCCGGCGCGACCCCCATGCTGCCGAAGAACGGCTTGAGGGGGACGACGATGCCGGGCGCGAACTCCGCCGTCATTTTCTTCGCATCGATCGGGATGATCTTCGTTCCCGCGCCCTGCTCGCAGTTTGCGCGCAGGAATCCCGCGCAGCCGTTGTAGCCGTACTTGAGCTTCGGCGTGATCTCGAGAACGCGGACCTCGAGCACATCGCCCGAGTCGGCGCCCTCGACGTAGATCGGCCCGGTGAGAATGTGCCCGCCGGGTCCCTTATCGGTGACCTTCGCGACGATCTCTCTGAGCTCCGGTTCGACGTCGTTAGGCGCGACGCCGGCACGCTCGAGGCGGTCTGGCACGTTGGTGAGCATCGTCGTTACTTCGACGACGTCGCCCGAAGCGATCCGCAGCACCGGCGTCGCGGTGGGGCTGTAATAGCCGTACGCGACGGTGGTGGGCGAGGCCTCGAGCTTGTGCGTCTTGCCGGGCTTCTGGGCGCTCGCGGTGAGCGGTGCTAGCGTCGCCAAAAAACCCAGGACGATTCGAGTGGAATCCATAGATGTGGGATCCGACGAACAGGTCTCTCAGACGAAGGTTCGAACGGAATTGCTATTGGTTGCTTGCTTGAAGAACGCCCATCCGAAGAATCAGTGCAATCCGCTGAATCCGTGCACTCCTTCGTCTGAGGGCAGGCTCGTAAGGTCAACGCACTAGCCGACCATCCCGCACCCAGGTGTTGGAGCCAACGATAACAGTGGCGTCGGTGAAGAAGTTCCAGCGGACGTACCCGCCGCCTACGTCACCGCCGAGCTCCGTATTGTCCCCGAGCGACAGGCGAATCACGCCGGCACCATAGCCGTAATACGGAATCCACCGCTCCCCTTCCTGCGGAATTGCCAGAAGCGGATTGAAACCGAGAGCGAACTCGCGGAACGCACGGGCTCCGCCGCCGCCCCCCGCGAGCTCCTGCTCCACCGCTGCGCGTTCGCTCTTCGCACGGATGTTCGTCACTCGCCCGCGCGCGAACGTCACCACCAACCCCTCCACCCGCCTTCCGCCCCACGTGCTCGGCGGAAACGCAATAGTCCCGTCGACACTGCTCTCGATCGGCGCAACGCGGATGGCGCCGGCCGGCAGCTCGACCTCGCGGTCGATCAGGTTCCGGGCGACTTTGGCGCGAGCCGCGGACGCATCGCCGTCCTGCTTCGTGACCGGGCGATCGCCGATGCGAAACCGGATGTCGGTCCCGAGTGGCGTCGTGACGTGCACGACCTCGCCGCGCATGGCGGCTTCGAACGCACGCTGCTTGGTGGCGAGCGCGGCGTAGTCGGTGTCGAGCAGCGCGCGGAGGTACACGCGTGCGACGTCCGGTGTCGTAGGTAGGAGCACGCCCGATTCGTCGTACGCGCCGGCCCAATGGAAGTGCACCGTGCGCCCGTGACCCGACCGGAGCACCCGTTGCATCGCCGCGTACACGGGGTCAGTCGGTGTAGGCCCCGGCATCATGACTGCGGCGTCCACCGTCTTCAGGTATTCGTCGAGCGACGCGCCCGTGCGCTTTCCGATCTCGCGGGTGAAGTCCGTCGACCATGCAGGCGGCTGCGCGCCACGCTCGGCTACCGCGGCCAGGTCCGTTCCGCCGGCGGCGCGTACGGCTTCGCGAAGCGCGGGAACCAGCGCGTCCGCCGCGCCGGGGATGCCCACGAGCAGCACACGCTCGCCGGG
>JBKOYV010000341.1:0-26499 GCA_046725585.1 Gemmatimonadota bacterium
ACCTGGAACTGGCGCGGCTGGTTCGCGACGGTCGAAGGCCAGACACAGGGCGGGATGTACATCGATGATGCGAACTCGCTCCGGTCATCGAGCTGGGAGGTCATGAATGCGCGCGTCGGTGGCCGGATCGTTCTCGGAGACGTGGCGCTTTCGCCCGTGTTCGCGGTGTCGAACCTGTTCGATCGGACGTACGCCGGCTCGATCGTCGTGAACGCGGCGGCCGGGCGCTACTTCGAGCCGGCGCCTGGCCGAACGATCTACGGCGGGTTGTCGATAGCGGCTGGGCGATAAGACCGAAGCGCCAATCGCCTACTTCTTTCGCAGCTCTACATCGCCATTTCCGGAGCGCATCGTCAGGCGACGTCCGCCGCGGCCGATCGTCGCGCGCACGTGCTGGGGATCGATCCGGCCGCGCAGCGTCAGCGGGAAGTCGCTGTAGAACTTGCCCGACCCGGTGGACGCATCGATCTCGCCCGCGAAGTCTGCGGGCACGGTGACCGTGATCGTCCCGTTCCCGCTCGAGAGGTCCATGTCGTCCGTGACGTCGGCGATCGCGTCCATGGTGACTTCGACGTCGCCGTTGCCACTCGACGCGTTGACAGGGCCCCGCGATGTCGCGACGGTGACCCGACCGTTTCCGCTCGACGCTTTCACCGGACCGCCGGCGCGCTCGACGCTCACGTCGCCGTTGCCGCTCGAGGCGTTCACCGGTCCGCCGGCGCTCACGCGCACCTTGCCGTTGCCGCTCCCCGCTCGGACGTCGGAGGTGGCGCCGCTCACTGACACGTCTCCGTTTCCGGACCCGACACCCAGCTTCACGCCCTTCGGAACGCGCACGGTGAAGTTCACGCGGCGGCCGTTGTAGTCGTCGTTCCAGCGGCCTCGGTGGCGGACGCCGTCGTCCTCACACTCCTCGTCGGCGATGATGGCGCAGATGGTGACGCCATCGCTCGTGCGACGAACCTCGAACGCGATGTCTTCCGGCCGTCCTCGGCGCAACTCCTTCTCGCCGACGACCTCGGCCGCATCCCCCGTCGCTTCCGTGACCTGGATGCGCCCGTTGTTGCCGTAGATGCGGAGCCACTGGCCGGCCGCGACACGCTCGGACCAGGTGAAGCGCGTGCCCTCGCGGCCCTGCAACTGCTGGGCGGCAAGCGGCGAAACGAGCACGCACGCGGCGACGAGCGCTGGTGCGAATCGCGAAATCATGGACGGATGGCTCCGGAAGTGGACTGCTGGATATGACAGGCAGGACCAGGCCAGGGTTTGAGCCCAGCTGTCATCCCGAGGTAGTTGTCATCCCGAGCCGTCAGGCGAGGGATCCTCAGGCTCCCGATAGAGCCCTCTTCGGGAGGATGAGGATCCCTAACCTGCCCGCTTCGCGGGCACCCGAGCTCGGGATGACAAACGGGTCACGATGAGACCTACTTCGGGATGACGTCGAGCGGCACGCGGGCCCCGTACGGGGTCGACCGCGCCAATACGTGGAAGTATCCGTAGGCGGTGTCGGCAATCCGCCGCAGCGCTTTCATCCCCTCGTCGGCGTCGCTGTAGTTCACCATCCCGACCACGACGTATGGCCGCCCCGGCAGATCCACGAGCCCCCACGCCGTGTTCACGCCCTCGATGTCGCCGGGCTTCCACGCGACGCGAACGCCTTCGGGGACCGAGGCCTCGATCGGGCCGCCCTTCGGGATCTCGAGCAGCCGGCGCAGCGCGCCACATCGCTCCTTCGACATCGGCAGCTCGCACCTGGCAACCTTCGCCATGATCGTCGCCGCTGCCGTCGGAGTCGCGATGTTCTCGTTTCCCGCAAAGCTGTCGCGCGGCCGGATCATCTTCCGCTGGAGCTTCACCTCCGGAACGCCGAGGGCGCGGGTGGTGGCGTTCACCTTGTCCATGGTGACGCGGTCGATGAGCATGTTCGTGGCCGTGTTGTCGGACACGGTGATCATGAACATCGCGAGGTCGCCTAACGACAGCTCGCTCGTGCCGTCGCCGAGGTTCTGGAGCAGGCCGCTGCCTCCAGTGCGGTCGGCGAGACGAACGGGAACACGTGTCGAGAGCTTGAGGACGCCGGCCTCGTCCTGATGATAGAGCTCGATGAGCAGCGGGATCTTGATCGCGCTCCCCTGCGGGAAGGTGAGCGTGTCGTTCACGCCGATCCGTTCGCCCGTCGCCAGGTCGATCACCTGGGCGCCGACGACGCCCCTCGTCTCGTCGGCGATCCGCTGCAACTCCGCGCGGAGCTTCGCGGTGAGAATGGCGCGCTGCGCGGGCTGCCCGCCCAGTCTCGCGGCCGTTGCCGGAAGCATCACGCTCGCGACGACTGTCGCGACGAGGCACCGCCTAACGACCGTGCGAGTCATGATCCTGCCGGCTACCAATTGAACCCGACGGCGGATCGAAGGACGTAGCCGTTGCGCGTCGGTAGCGGACGGTCGGCTCCGCTCGCGAAGTCACTCCGGGTCGCCCGAAGGATCGGGCCACCGCCGACCGTCAGCTGCCAGCGCGCCGTCGGTGGCGCGATCGCAATCGTGGGTCCCGCCATGAGCCGGGCACCGCCGTCCTTCTCCGCCGGATCCCAGAACCCTTCCAGATCCTGACCCACGGCTTCGATGCTGAGCGTCACCGCCGACCCGAGCCGGCGGCCCGCGCCCACCGTTGAGATGAGGTCCACGGCGTCCCGCTCGCCTGACATTGGCTTCTCGAGCATGAGGTTCCCGTGGATGAGCGACCGCGATGTCGCGCGACCTACGCCGAATCGCGCGAGCATCACGTCCGTCCGGCTATACTCGCGCGCGTAGCCGACCCCTGCGGCGATTCGAACCGTCGATCCCAGCGGCCGGCTATACAGGACCTCGCCGCGAGGCGAGACGCGCGTGTCACCGTCGAGCGTCGACACGCCGGTGCGTGCGAGCAGCATGAGCGACGACCCGAACCTGGCTCGTACTCCGAGCGCCTGCTCGAGGCGATCGCCGGCGACCGGTTCGAACGTGCGCTCTCCGTATCCCATTTCGTAGTACCCGTATGCCGCGGACTTCGACTGCCCGACTGGCGGCATGACCGTGAACAGGAACGGAGTGGCCTGCGCGCTCGCGGCGGTGTTGACGAGGAGCAGGGCGAGGCCGATCGAACACGCTCGTGCGAAGCTCATGACGCGGACCTCCCTGGGCAAGGCCTTCCCGCTGCCGCGTTGGGCGCGTGCAGATTTCGGGTTGGCAGTCGCCCTAGCTTATACCGCTAGCCTGCCGATGAGGATAGACTGCCCTCGGCAACAGATTCGTCAGCGATCAAGGAGACGTCGTGAGCGCTACACAGGAACGCGTTGCTGAAACAAGCGAGAGACGTGAGGCCGCGGCCGAGATCGATTCGGCGCAGTTCCGCGCTGCCGGTCATGCGCTGGTCGATCGCATTGCCGATCTGCTCGTCTCGATGCCCGAACGGTCGGTCTCGCCGCACACCACACCCAGCGCGATTCGTGCGCGCCTGGGCGACGGCCGGCTGCCGGAGGAGGGAGGCGATCCGGTCGCGCTCCTCGAAGACGCCACGTCGATTCTGCTCGACAACTCGACGTTCAACGGCCACCCGCGTTTCTTCGGCTACATCACGGCGTCGGCGGCACCGATCGGCGTCCTGGCCGACATGCTCGCGGCCGCGATCAACCCGAACGTCGGGGCATGGTCGCTTTCGCCGGCCGCCACCGAGATCGAGCGCCTGACGATTCGATGGGTGGCCGACTTCATCGGGTTCCCCACGTCGTGCGCCGGCCTGTTCGTCAGCGGCGGCAACATGGCCAACATGGTCTGCTTCCTCGCGGCGCGAACCGAGTACGCGCGACGCGCCGGGTGGGACATCCGCGCGAAAGGGATGAACGTCGAGGGAGCGGAATTGCTGACGGTGTACACGTCCGCCGAGACACACACGTGGGTGAACAAGGCGTCCGAGCTCTTTGGGCTCGGTGCGGACGCCGTCCGGTGGATCGAGATCGACGACAAGCAGCGGATGCGCGTCGATCGACTTCGCGAGCGCATTGCCGAGGATCGTCGCGCCGGGTACCGGCCGTTCATCGTGATCGGGACGGGTGGGTCGGTCGCAACCGGTGCGGTCGACCCGTTGTCGGAGATTGCGGCGTTGTGTCGGGCCGAAGGGGTGTGGTTCCATGTGGACGGGGCGTATGGCGCGCCGGCCGCGCGTGTGCCGGGCGTGCCGGCGGACCTCGCCGCGTTAGGCGAGGCGGACTCGGTGGCGGTGGACCCGCACAAGTGGTTCTATGCACCGCTCGAGGCGGCGTGCGCGCTGGTCCGCGAGCCCGAGACGCTACGCGCGCCCTTTACGCACAAGCCGTCGTACTACCACTTCCACGGCCTCGCCGAGGATCCGCCGATCAACTTCTACGAGTGGGGTCCGCAGAACTCGCGCGGCTTCCGCGCGCTCAAGGTGTGGCTCGCGTTCCGGCAGATCGGCCGGGCTGGCTACACGAAGATGATCGCCGACGACATCGCGCTCGCGCGGAGGATGTACGAGCGAGCGGCCGCGCATCCGGAGCTCGAGGCGCTCACGTGCGGGCTGAGCATCACGACGTTCCGCTACGTGCCGCCCGATCTGCCGGCGTCGCTGCCGCCTGACGAGCGGACGCGGTACCTGAACGACCTGAACGAGACGCTGCTGACGCGCTTGCAGGAGGGCGGGGCGGTCTATCTGTCGAACGCGTTGATCGACGGCGTGTTCGCGCTACGGGCGTGCATTGTGAATTTCCGTACGACGGCGGCGGATGTTGATGCGATTCCGGAGATCGTCGCACGCGAGGGACGACTGGTGGCGGCCACGCTGCCGCACTGATTGGCGCTGACCGGCGCTGCCCCCGATCATCGGTTGGCGGTTTTGCGGATCTCGAAGGTGCCGGTCGCGCCGCCGGGATCGGAGGTATAGCGCCACGTACCAACGATCGTGTCACCCCGGAACGCGCCGTGCACCTCGACCAGGCCGTGATCGACCGTCGGGTTCAGCGTCGCGCGCATCGAGTCATCGCTGACCGACCAGCCTAGCGCCTCCCGGGTCGACAGGTTGAACCCGAAGCGGCTGAAGTCGATCTCGAAGGTTCCGGGATGCACCGACCGCGCACTGGACGTCGTCGGCGACGCGTCACCAACGGGTCTGAACTGGAGCCGCGCCGGCACCGAGCGCGCCGAAGGCCGCTCCGAGAGTCTCCAGGTCGAATCGAGACGAAACGTTCCTTCCCACGTGCCCGAGATGTCTCGCGCGGTCCTGAGACTGTCGCGTCGACCGAGGTCGACCGGAGTCTGTGCCCTCAGGCCGAGGCCGGTACCGCCGGCCATCCACGTGAGCGCGATCAGTCGAGTGAGCCAGCGTCGGGTCCGCAGCATGGTAGCGAACACCAACGCAAGGGCTGGGCTCGCGCCCCAACGGCAAGTGTTATAAGAGGATGAGCCCCTGGCGCGCCCCGATCGCCACAGCTTCGGCGCGCGAGAAAGCGTCGAGCTTCGTGAGGATCGACGCGACGTGGGTCTTCACCGTGTGCTCCGAGATCCCGAGACGGGCGGCGATGTTCTTGTTCGCGAGCCCCTCGGCCAGAAGCCCAAGGACCTCGATCTCGCGGCGGGTGAGGGGCTGCGTGGGCGGGCCTGGCGGGCGCGCGGTCGGGCCGCGCGTCGCGGACACCAGATCGGCCGCGAGCTCCGCGGGCAGCGTTACGAGACCCACGGCTGCCGATTCCAGCGCTGCGACGATCTCGTCGGGCGTTGCGTCTCGTGGCAGCACGCTGCGGGCGCCGGCGCGCAGGGCATCGGCGGTCCAGGTGACCGACGGTGCATCGGCCAGTAGTACGAAGGCGGGCGCTCGCGAGACGGCGTCGGGCGACAGCGCGATACGGGACGCCACGTTAGGCGGCGCGTCACTCCGCGGCTCGACGGCGAGCAGCACGACCTGCGGTTCGTGCGTCTCGATGTCGTCGCCGAGCGCATCCCCGGATGTTGTGGCAACGACGGCCACGGAGGCGCTCCTCGCCAGGAGCGCCTCCAGTCCCGCTCGCACGATCGGGGACGCCGCCGCGATGAGCGCCCGAATCACGCCGCGCGATTCCCCGACCTGGCGCGCCGCGCCGCGACGTCGTCGAGAAAGCGCGCGACGGTCGTCGTCGGCACGGCCACGCCCAGCCCGCCCGCGATCAACGTGTTCACGCCCACAACGCGCCCTCGCGCGTCGGCCAGCGGTCCGCCGGAGTTGCCGGGGGCGAGCCGGATGTCGGCGCGGATCCAGCGCGGTGCGCCGCGGCGCGTCTCCACCACGTGCACGATGCCTAACGCGATCGCGCCCGTGATGCCCCAGGGGTGCCCGAGCGCGACCACGACGTCGCCGGTACGGAGGTCGGTGGGGTGACCGATCGCGGCAGGGCTCAGCGTGACGCTGCCGGGATCGATCGCGATCGTCGCCAGGTCGCGCCGCGGGTCGTGCGCCGTCACCACGCCATCGAACGCGCTCCCGTCAGACAGTACGACAGTGGCGTGCTCGGTGCGGGCGACGTGCGCGTTCGTGACGATGAGTCCGTCGGCCGACCAGATGATCCCGGAGCCGGCGCCAGCGCCGTCGGTGCGCACCTCGACGACGCTCTGCCGGAGCGAGGCTACCAGCTCAGCCACCGCGAGGCCTAACGGGTCGACCAGTGCGCCCGTCATCGGCCCCTCCGCGCTCCGCGCGGCTCACGCGGTCGCTCCCCGATCGTGATCGAAACGTTCTTCGGCTCGCCCGCACGAATGATGCGCGTGGTCAAGGTCTTTCCGATCTGATCGCCGCCGAGGAGGCTCAGAACTTCCGCGGGATCGCTAACCGGCTTGTCGGCCACGGCGATGAGCACGTCGCCGATCATGACGCCCGCCGTGTCACCCGGTCCGCCGGGCTCCGCGCTCACGACCATCAGGCCGACGTCGTTAGGCAGCGACAGCCGCTCCACGAGCGCGGCCGGCAGACGGACGGCCTGCATGCCGAGCCCGAGATACCCGCGCGCCACGCGCCCGGTCTTCACGAGCTGATCGACGACCCGGTTCACCGTGGCGACGGGAATCGCCAGCGCGGCGCCGCGCGAGAGGCCGGACGTGTTGACCCCGAGCACCCGCCCGCCGGCGTCGACGAGCGGACCGCCGGAGAAGCCGTCGTAGATGGAGAGGTCCAGCCGAACGAACCTGTCGATCGTGCCGCCGTGCCACGTGCGCCACTCGCCGCCAACTGTGCTGATCACGCCGAGGCTCGCCGTGACGGCGTTGCCGGGACGCCCGAGCGCGAGCACCAGTGCGCCGACGCGGATGGCGGACCCGTCGGCAAGCGATGCGACCGGCACCTTCGCTTCGTCGACCTTGAGGACGGCCAGGTCGGTCGTCGGATCGCGGCCGGCGAGCGTCGCGGCGACCGTCGTGCCGTCGGCGAGCGAAACGGTGATGTCTTCCTCGCGCTGGATGGTGTGATGTGCGGCAACGATGATGCCTGGCCGCCAGTGAATGCCGCTCGCGGGGATGCGTCGCCGCGCGTGGATGGCCACGACGGATTGTCCGGCGCGTTCGACGGCTCCGGCGAGGTCGTTGGAGAGGGATTCGAGGACGCCGCTCGTTGGTGGCGTGGTGGTCGATGGTCCAGCCATTGGATCTCCCGTGTTCGAGACACCCCGCTGATCGGGGCGCCTACCTGAGCGGAAGAATGGGGTTGGCGTTGTAAGCAGGGGATCGCTCGATCGGCTGAGCCAGGCCTCCCGAAAGAGAGTGATCGGATCGCGAGACGGCAGACAGCACCGCGAGACGGCAGACGGCAGCGAACTGAAGCCGGCAGACGGCAGACGGCAGGAGGCAGAGACGGCGCCAGCCATCGCGTTTTCTCCTCTGCTTTCTGCCCACTGCACACTGCCCACCGCCGGCTTCAGTGCGCTGCCCACTGCCGTCTCGCGCTTCCGCAGGTTACGCCGTTAACGCGTTAACGATGGTATAGCTCCCCCGGTCCAACGTGACACTCACCGTCGCCCCGAAATCTGTATCCCGTGATACACAGGCTCAGTCGCGGCGCCGCCGCCGCCGTTTTCGCGCTTCTCGCATCAACCGCGTCGAGGTCGATCGCCCAGGTCGGATCCACCACCGACATCCTCACCGGCGTCGTCATGAACACCGCCGGCGCGCCGATCCCCGGCGCCACCGTCGAAGCCAAGTCCGTCGAGACACAGGTCACGCGACGCGCCCGCACGAACTCCGACGGCCGCTACACCATCCTCTTTCCCGACGGCGGCGGGCAATACCAGCTCACCGTCAAATTTCTCGGAATGGCACCGGCGACGCTGAACGTCGCCCACGTCGCCGACGAAGACCGGCTCGTCACGAACGTTCGGCTCTCGCAGAACCCGACCGAGATTCAAGGCGTGGTCGTGCGCGCCCGTCAGACGCCGCGCGATGCCGGCGATCGGCCCACACCCGGCTCTCAGGAGCGAAACCTCACGCCGGAGCAGCTGGCGCGACTCCCGATCGATCAGTCGGACCTCTCGCTGCTCGCCACGCTCGCACCCGGTGTCGTCGGCATCGAGGCCACCGATTCCACCGCGTCGGCCTTCTCGGTTGCCGGCCTTCGCCCCGACGCGAACAGCGTCACCCTCGACGGCCTAACGTTTGGCGCCTCGGCCGTCCCGCAGGACGCCGTGCGCAACACGCGCGTGATCACGAGCAGCTACGACGTCGCGCGCGGTCAATTCTCGGGCGGGCAGATCGCGTCCACCACACGAAGCGGCAGCAACTTCGTGCAGGGGACGTTCAACTACACGCTGCGCGACCAACAGCTCGCGTGGGAGGCCGGCGATCCCACCGCGTTCAACCGAGGGTACACCCAGAATCAGTTGAGCAGCGGATTTGGCGGCCCGATCGTCAAGGACAGACTCTTCGTTTTCGGGTCCGCGCAGGCGCGCCGGCGAACGGACGCCGTCCCATCGCTCGTGAACGCCGATGCCGCCACCCTCGGCCGTGTTGGCGTGAGCCGCGACTCGGTCGATCGCTTCCTGTCCATCGTGCAGGGTTTCGGCCTAACGCCCGACGCCAGCCTCGTGGACGGCCGTGATGCCGACAACTACTCGGCGCTCGTCCGTGTGGACTGGCTAGCGTCATCCGGCCAGACGCTCACGCTGCGCGGTGATTTCCGTGGAACCGGCCAGGATCCCACGCGTGTCGGGACGCTTTCGTTGCCACAGACGGGTGGCAACCAGAAGTCGAGCGGCGGCGGGCTCATGGCGGTCCTGTCGTCGAACTTCGGCGGTCGGTTCATCAACGAGCTTCGCGCGTACGCGCAGACGGACCAGCGCCACTCCGACCCGTTCTTCCTCATGCCCGCCGCGCGCGTGCAGGTGAACTCCGATCTCACGCACGCGCGCTCCATTACGACGCTCGCGTTCGGCGGCAACGCGGGACTGCCCCAGCAGTCGCTGACGAAGAGCCTTGACATCTCGAACGAGCTCTCGTGGCTCGAGGGTAACGGCGATCATCGCCTCAAGCTCGGCGCGTTGTTCAGCGGTTCGCGCTTCACGCAGGATGTGACGACGAACCGGCTCGGCACGTACACGTTCAATTCGCTCGAGGACCTCGCGGACAATCAACCATCCATCTTCACGCGCACCCTCTCACCGCGAATCCGTACCGGGACCAGCCTGAACTCCGCGCTCTACCTGGGCGACACCTGGCGGAAGTCGCGCTCGCTCCAGCTGACGTACGGAGCGCGCGTCGAGCACACGCAGTTCGACGGCGCGCCCACGTACAACCCGGAGGTCGAACAGATCTTCGGCTACCGGACGAACGAGATCCCCACGGAAACGCACGCGAGCCCGCGGGTGGGATTCACATGGGTGGTGGGCGGCAACGGAGCGGGCGGTGGATTTGGAGGCGGTGGGTTTGGCGGGTTCGGCGGCGGGCGCGGAGGACGAGGCGGTGGGGGTGGTGGTGCCGGTGGTGGCGGCGGTGGTGGCAACAACGCCGGGCCTAACGCGAACGCTTCCGCCAGCGTGCCTCTCGTCATCCGCGGCGGCATCGGGGAATTCCGGAGCACGATTCTCACGTCGCTCTACTCGGGGGCGCAGAACGCGACGGGACTCTCCCAATCGGAATCGCAGCTCTATTGCATCGGCGCATTCGTCCCCGCGCCCGACTGGAGCATATGGTCGGGTGACGACACCGGCATTCCAACCACGTGCACGGGTGGGACGGTCAACGCGCCGCCCATTACCGCTCGTCCGAACGTCACCGTCTTCGACAGAAACTTCGGCGCGCCGAGGGCGTGGCGCGCGTCGTTAGGTGCGCAGCGGCGGCTGTTCGATCGCATGCAGCTCTCCGTGGACGCGAACTACGCGCGCGGCGTCAACCAGTACGGCTTTCGCGACCTCAACCTCGACGCCACCCCGAAGTTCACGCTCGGCGCCGAGGGCGGGCGGCCGGTCTTCGCGAGCCCGTCGGCGATCGTGCCGGCGACTGGTGCCGTCTCGATCATCGCGTCGCGTGTCGCCCCGCAGTTCGGGCAGGTGATTGCGGTCGGCTCGGACCTTCAATCGGAGAGCGAGCAGCTCGTGGTCACGGCGCAGGGCATTACGCGCGTTGGTGCCATCTTCAACGTGTCGTACACGCTCTCGCGCGCCAAGGATCAATCGTCGGCATCCGGCGGTTCGGCCACCGGTGGCTTTTCGGCGGCGACGACCGCGGGCGACCCTAACGTGCGCGAGTGGGCGCCAAGCAACTTCGATCGCCGTCATTCGTTCGTGGGAACGGTCACGTATCCGTTCAACGAGGGGCTAGAGCTGACCGCGATCGGCAGGCTCTCGTCAGGCGCCCCGTTCACGCCGATGGTCGCGTCGGACATCAACGCCGACGGCGCGCGCAACGATCGCGCGTTCATCTTCGACCCGAACACCACGGTGGATACGAGCGTCGCGAATGCCATGCGACGCCTGATCAACCGGAGTGGCTCGCGCGTGTCGGACTGCCTGGAGTCGCAGATTGGCACGGTTGCCGGCCGCAACTCATGCTCCGGTCCGTGGCAGCCGTCGCTCGATTTTCAGGTGAACTACCGGCCGCTTGCCTTCGGACTGGACCGCCGTCTCATGCTGTCCGTGACCACCATCAACTTCCTCGGCGGGCTCGATCAACTGATCAACGGGCAGAAGAACCTGCAGGGTTGGGGCACCGCCCGCGTCGGCGATCCGACGCTGCTCTACGTGCGCGGCTTCGACCCATCGACGGAGCGCTATCAATACCAGGTGAACGAGCGGTTCGGCGCGCAGCGGAGCGGACAGGGGAGCATCGTGCTGCCGTTCCAGATCGGCTTTCAGGCTCGTTATACGATCGGCCCCGATCGCACGCGCGACCTGGTGCGCGGTGCGCTGGCACAGCGAGCGGCCGGGCGATTCGGCGGGCCCGGTGGCGGCGCGGGTGGCCCGGGCAGCTTCGCCTCACGGTTCGAACGGATGCTGCCGAACCCGATCACCCAGATTCTCGCGCGGAAGGACTCGCTCGCGCTCACCGACTCGCAGGTCGTCCACCTAACGACGATCCGCGATTCGCTCGATGCGAAGAACAAGCTGGTGTCGGACGAGGTCCGGACGACGATCGAGAAGGCCGGCGCAAACCCGGACCCGGGTGCGCTGTTCGGCGCGCTGAGGCCGAAGCTCGAGGAGGGTCGCGCGAACGCCCAGAAGGCGGTGGCCGAGTCGAAGGGGGTTCTCACGCCGGAGCAGTGGGCGAGTCTGCCGGACCGGATCAGGAACGCGGGTCAGCAGGGTTTTGGTCCCGGGCAGCAGGGACAGGGGAGACCGCGTCCGCGTCCGTGACAAATTGATACGTATGGGGTCAGACTCCTTACCCATCATTCTGCTGCTGTGGCAACAGAATGATGGGTGAGGAGTCTGACCCCGTTTGGCGCGTTTCATTTCCGCGATAGTTTTCGCCGACCTCTTCGACGAAACCGCGATGCGCTATCGAACGTTCGGCCGCCTTGGCTGGTCCGTGAGCGAAGTCGGGTATGGGATGTGGGGCCTTGCCGGCTGGACCGGCTCCGATGACGACGAGACTCGTCAGGCCCTCGAGGAAGCCGTTAGGCTCGGCTGCAACTTCTTCGACACCGCGTGGGCCTACGGCGATGGCAAGAGCGAGCGCATGCTCGGTGAGCTCATCCGCACGCACCCCGACCGCCGGCTCTACACGGCGACCAAGGTGCCACCGAAGAATCGCACGTGGCCGTCGCGAGGCGACTTCCTGCTCGATGAAGTCTTTCCCCCCGACTACATCCGCCAATACGCCGAGTCGAGCCTCGAGAACCTCGGTCTCGGCTCGGTCGACCTCCTGCAATTCCACGTGTGGGAGGACGCGTGGGGGCGCGACGACCGGTGGCAGCGGGTCATGGAAGACCTCAAGCGCGACGGGCTCATTGGGGGTATCGGCATCAGCATCAATCGCTGGGAACCGGAGAATGGAATTCAGACGCTGCGCACCGGTATCGTCGACGCCGTGCAGGTGATCTACAACATCTTCGACCAGGCCCCGGAGGATGAGCTGTTCCCCGCGTGTCGCGAGCTCGACGTCGCCGTGATCGCGCGCGTCCCGTTCGACGAAGGGTCGCTGACCGGGACCCTGACGAGGGCGACGCGATTCCCGCGAGGCGACTTCCGACACATGTACTTCGGGCCGGAAAATCTCGGGCCAACGATGGATCGCGTCGACGCGCTCACGCCCCTCGTGCCGAACGGGTCATCGATGCCGGACCTCGCGATGCGGTTCATCCTCGCGAACCGCGACGTGTCCACGGTGATCCCCGGGATGCGCCGCCCGAAGCACGTGCGCGCGAACATCGCGGCGAGCGATGCGCAGCCGCTCGATCAGTCGCTCCTTACGAGGCTGCGCGGGCATCGCTGGGACAGACGCCCGGCGGTGTGGTCGGCCTGAGCGCTGACTGGTTCTGCGGTCGTCGGAATCCCGAACGCGAGCCTAACGAAGCTCCGGCGCGGCGTCGCTGGCAGCCTCCCGCCGCGCGACACGCAGCTCCGACTCCCGGAACAGCCGCACGACGAGCGCGAGCGCGGCGATGACGTAGGCCAGGCCGCCCGGCACCCACATGATCAGCCCTCCAACCTGTTGATCCTCGATCGGCGTGAGACCCCACGGGCCGGTTGTGGCGGCGTAGACGGGGTAGAGCAGGCGAAAGCCGAGCGTGAGCACGGCACCGAGCGCGCCGGTATGCATCACCGTGCCGAACAGCATCGCGATCGCCGCGGGAGTGCCGCCGCGGGCCGGGCTCGGACGCAGCACGACCCACCAGAAGAGGAGTGCCGTCAACACGAAGCTCGAGTGCTGCGCAGCGTGCATGACTTCACTCGAGACCGTCGCATCGTACAGCGATGGCAGATGCCACACCCAGATCGCCGCGGCGTGGAGAAAGAACGCGCTCGCCGGGTGCGTGAGCGCACGCCAGGGGACGGCGAACGATCTCGCTGTCGTCCACTGACCTGTGATTCGCCGCCATCGGGGCGAGAGCGCCCACACGAACGGGATGAGCGGCCTGCCAAGGACGAGGAGCGGCGTCGCGACGGCCATGAGCAGCTCGTGCTGGGCCATGTGGGCGGAGAAGGGAACGCCCCCGAGCGCGTGCAAGGGCGACAGGAGGCTGAGCGCCAGCAGGAGCCACCCGGCCGTGAACACCCACGCGTCGCGCTCACGGACTCCGCGGCCGCGGCCGGCCGCGTGCCACAGGCGCGTTAGGCCCCTCGCGTACATCCAGCCCGAGATTGCCAGCAGCGCGATGGTCACCGGCTCGAACGACCACGCCCGCCACAGGTCGTGCGGCTCGAGCGGGCGGCCCAGGTGGGCGATGACGATCAAGCCCGTGAACGCGTCCACGCAGTGGCTCCCCGCACGCGCCCAGCTACCTCCCGCTGGTGCGCCGCCTAACGGCAGCCACGACCACCGCCGCGAGCGCCGCCGCAGCGACCCCTGCCACGGCGCGACCAACGACGTCGGCCACGGGGGGTGGCACGAACACGACGCCGGACCGATCCGCCAAGGCTGGCTGGCGAACGTATCGCCCGCGTGATGGCACGGCACGCTCCCGGAAGTTCGCGGCGAGGTCCTGAAGCTGGCGCTCGAGCCGTGGGCCGCGCATCGCGATCCCATGGCCGGTCACGGCGACGCTCGGCTGAAGCGCCGCGAGCTCGTCCACGGACTCCTCGGCCGCGAGCCAGTCCGTCGTGAAGTACGCCGGTGGGCCGTGCACCTCTCGGCGCTGCGTGAGCACCGCCGAGAGTGATTCCTGCTTCGTGGTGACGAAGGCATCCCCGGCCACGAGCGCGCGGTCGTAGTCGCGAAACAACGAGACGTGCCCCGGCGCGTGTCCGGGCGTGTGGATCCATCGCCACTCACCGATCACCGGAATCGAGCCGTCCGCCCGCAACGGCATGACGGAGTCGCCGAGGTTGATGGGCTTTTTCGGGAAGAACCGCGACATGGTTGCCATCGCGCCACCGCCGACGGCGGGGTCGGGTGGGGGGTACGACGACCGGCCGGTCAGGTACGGCATCTCGAGCTCATGCGCGTAGACGGGCACCCGCCAGCGCCTCACGAGCTCGCGCACGGAGCCGACGTGATCGAAGTGCCCGTGAGTGAGCACGATGGCCTCGGGCGTCGCGCCAGCGCCGTAAAGAATCTCGGCCGCGTTGATGATGCGTGAGGCCCCTCCCGGAAGACCGGTATCGACGAGAATCCATGCGGCGTCGCGCCCGTCGGACGCACCAATGAACGCGACGTTCACGATGCGGTCGCGCAGGTAGGCCAGGCCCGGCGCGACACGAGTAGGCTCGTCGGTCGAGCTCTTCAGGTCGATGAAATCATCGGTCGTCATGGCTGCGCCTCAATTCGGCCCAAGGGTTCAACCCGAGCGTCACACGGCGGGAATACGAATGAGCAAGAACCGGGCAGTTGGTCAGGCGCAAGCCGGCAGCGTGAAGGCCTCCAACGTCGTTCCGCCCGCAGTCGCCGGATCCGTCACCACGATGGTGGTCGCCAAGCCGGCCGTCAGGCTCGGCACGGTGATGTCCTGCACCCGCACTGTCTGGCCGGCGTTCGTCAGCCGGATCGTGTTCGCCTGTCCCGCCGGGACGGTGAGAAACGGCGACGCCGAGTTGCGCCGCACCGCCGTCGCGTTAGGCGTGCCGAGCGTCGCGGTGGGGTTGACATAGATGTCCCAGGTGCCGGCGCCAGCCGTCGCGCGCGTCGTCGCGTTGACGATGCGAACTCCCGCACTGCCGGTGCCCGAGGCGGTGAACTGGTCGTTCAGCGTCGTGAAGACCGGCGCCGTCTGCGTGCCAGTGACGAGCACCGTATAGGTATTGCCGGCCGAGAACGACGGGATGAAGCCGGTCAGATCCGTCGTGCTGCCAGCCGGACGCACCGAGAGCTGCGGGTTCGCATCGTTGACTCTCGTGCATGCGCTGGCTGAGCCGAACGGGATGTTGCCGTTTCCGTTTCCCACGGCGCCGTTCCGCGCTATGTCCAGCGCCAGGTTGCCGGTGGTGGCGTTGAAGAAGCGGACCGTGGTGTTGTCGTTCGCGGCGGCGGTAGGGTTGTCGTCGTCACTGCTGCAGGCGGCCAGAGCCACCGCAGTGGCGAGCGCGAGTATGGCAGCGCTGACGCGTGATTGCACGGGACCTCCGGACTGCGAGAGGAAACGTTGCGGAGCTTACGGAGTGCGCACACTGGCAGCCTTGCTTCGCGGTCCCACCACGCGCATATCGAACGCCATCGCCAACCTTATAGATAGATAGGAGCTGTAAACCGCCGGGACTTCGTCGCACACGCGGGCGGCGCTCTCACGAGCGGCGCCGCGCTCCCGTTTCCCATGGCGGCCTCGTCAGGTTTCGTGTGCACCACCTGGAGGTCAGATGAAAAAGAGTGCTTCGTTGTGTGCCGTCATTGCCTTGAGCGCGAGCGTGGCGGGGGCGCAGACGCTCGACCTGCGCCAGTATCGCATCATCGATCTCACACACCCGCTCAACGCGAAGACGCTGTACTGGCCCACGTCGCCCACGACGTTCAAGCTGGACTCGCTCTCGTACGGCCCCACGCCCGGCGGGTGGTTCTATTCGTCGTTCGCGTTCTCCGCGCCGGAGCACGGCGGCACGCACCTCGACGCACCCATCCACTTCGGCGAAGGGCATCTGACCGTCGACCGTGTCCCGCTCGACCGCCTGATCGCGCCCGCGGTCGTCATCGACGTCACGGCGAAGACGAAGACGGACCAGGATTATCGCCTAACGAGCGACGACGTGCAGGCGTTCGAGCGCGTGAACGGGAAGATTCCGGCCGGGACGATCGTGCTGCTGAGAACGGGCTGGAGCTCGCGCTGGCCCGACAAGAAGACCTACCTGGGCGATGACACCCCCAACGATGCCACGAAGCTTCATTTCCCAAGCTACGGCGTCGAAGCGGCACGGCTGCTGATCCAGGAGCGACGCGTCGCCGCGATCGGCGTGGACGTGGCGTCGATCGACTACGGGCCCTCGACGGACTTCATGGTGCACCGTATCGCGGCCGCGGCTGATGTGCCGGGGATCGAAAACCTGACGAACCTCAACCAACTGCCGGCGACGGGTGCGCTCCTGTTCGCGCTGCCCATGAAGATCGAAGGCGGATCGGGTGGCCCGGTCCGGGTCGTCGCGTTGATCCCGAAGCGCTAGACTTCGCCAGACCCGTCAGGAACCGGCGGGCGCGTCGGGAGTACACGCACTGACCGCTCGTCGACCGAAACCGAAGGAACCAGGGACTCGATGACGCAAACCCCGAAGACCGCGGCGCACCGTGACAGGGCCCGCGCGATGATCGTATCCGCCGTACCGCTCGTGGCGCTGCTCGCCTGGGCGTGCTCGTCGGGCCCACCGCCGGAGACTTCGGGAATCCCGGGTTTCGAACCGACGATCAAGTCGGTTGCCATCGGACCGAACGACCACTTCTCGGTGATCGACAGCAACGACGTCGTGGTTGCCTCACGCGATCGGTCGCTCATCGGCGGCATTTTCTTGCTGATCGATGACGCGCAGCTCCCCTATCGTCGATACTTCCAGAAGCTGCCCCCGCGCACGGCCGTCGGGCTGATCATCCAGCCCGGGGACAGCTTGGCAATGGACAGCGTCGTTCGCGCCAGCAAGGCGCCGGTGGTGGTCTGGGAGCACGTGAACATCCCGCGCGACAACTCCGGCAACCCGCTGCCAATCGCGCGATACCTCGTCGCATCCGTTCGCAACAAGGTGGCGCGTGCGTGGACGTTGGCGGCGGACACGACAGGGGGACCGCCGATCCCGGACTGGATCATCGCCGGCGTGACGCAGCTCGTGACAGGTTTCCCGTCGGCGCCGGCGCGCAACGCGCAACTGGCGTCGCAGCTCAACGATCTGATTCCGATCGATTCGCTCACGCGGATGCCGATCGGCGAGACTGCGATCCCGGCGGGCGTCTCGGGCGATGTGGGGCTGGGAGGATTGCAGCGAACGGACTCGCGCGGCCGGCCGGTTCAGCAACCGCCGCAGAAGCGATTGCCGCGGGAGAATGTTGCCGCGCTCCAGGCCGCGAGTCTCCTGGAGTTCATGTGGGCGCGTGAGGGCCGCGGGATCGTGCGGCGGATCGCGGACATCACTCGGCGCGGCCAGCCGCTGAGTGCCGCGCTCGCGACGACGGTGTCGCTGCCGCACGACGTGCCGGGCCTGGAAACGGCGTGGAAGGCGAGCCTAACGCCGCCCAAGCCCGACAAGAAGAAATAGTGGCATCTGCCGTCTCACACGGCCCGTGGCGCCACTTCACTATCGTGGCGCCACGCCTAACGTCGTTCAGCTGACCTTGAACTGCGTCGTCATCCCGTGCTGGACGTGCGGCTTCCCGTCCTTCGCGTCCGGCACGAAGCAGATCATGCCGTAGTCGCCCGGCGTCAGGTCCGCCTCGAAGAACGTGTTCTTCCCCTTCACGAACGCCGGGATTCCACCGATCGGCTTTCCTGGCGGCGGGCCCTTCATGTCGAGCACCCACTTGCCGACGTCCTGGATCGTCTTGCCGGGCGCGAGCTGGACCAGCACCACCTCGTGCGGCTGCGCCGCGGCATTCTCCACCTTGATCATCTGCTTGCCGGCGGCGAGCGGCTTGGAGAGCGTGAACGTGTAGTCGCTGAGCGTGAGCGTCACGTCCGCGTTCGGCTCGATCGTGTTTGTGTTCGCCGACGGCGTCACCGTCAGCGGCCGCATCATCCCCTTCGCGATGTGCGGCACGTGGTCGGGGCCCTCGACGAAGCACACGACCGCGTAGTTGCCCGGCTCCAACACCTGCATGGCCGTCGTCGTGCTGCCCGGTACCGGTGGGTTCACGCCGCCGTAGGGCACCATCCACGCCGGGGGCGCGCCCTTCATTTCCTTCATGGCCGCCTGATAGTCCGCGAAGGTCTTGCCCTCCTCCAGCTTGATGAGCTGGACGTGATGGAGCTCCTGACCTGCATCGGTCAGATGAATCATCGTGAGGCCTGCCGGAATCGTGTCGGGGCCCTCGAACGAGAATTCCTTGGCCGTAAAGCTCACCATGTTCGGCGTTGCGGCCGCGGCCGGAGCGGAAGCCGCCGCGGACGCCTTGGCGGTCGTATCGGCAGGCTGGGTGTCAGGCTTAGCACAGCCGACCAACATGAACACGGCGGCGATCCCGGCTGCGGAAGCCGCTGTGGGTTTGCTCGAAACACGACTCATTGAGAACGGGCTCCTCATATAAACATAGGGAGTGGACGGAAAGGACCGATCTGTCGGGAGCGGTGTCAGACCGCTGACCGCGACCGATCGGGTTGTTTGAGAGCTGGAGGGACCCGGACAACATGGGGAGTGATTCGCCCGCCGCAACCCTTGAATTCGCCGGCAACGGGCAGAAGTCCCGGCCGGCAACCCCGAACGGCCATCGCTTGTCTCACTGAAAGCAAGGCGCGGCCATTCCAATCCCTGAACGCTCGGTTTTCCTCATCCCTCTCACCCGTGACGACCTCACTTACCGACCTCCAGCTCGCCATCATGCGCGTCCTCTGGGAGCGCGCGGAAGCGACCGTCGTGGAGGTCCAGCACAGCCTCCGTCCGGAGCGCGACCTCGCCCAGACCACGATCGCGACCCTCCTGTCCCGCCTCGAGAAGCGCGGCGTTGTGGAACACCGGCTCGACGGTCGCCAGTTCGTGTATCATCCGCTCGTGACAGAGCAGGAAGTCCGCCGCTCCATGGTTTCCGAGCTCACCACATTGCTGTTCGACGGGAGCTCCGCGGCCCTCATGACGCACCTGCTGCGATCTCGCGAGATGAACCCCGGCGACCTCGATCGCGTCAAACGCATGATCGCCGAGGCGGAGAACGGGAGCTCGCACAGCGGGGCGGCTGTTTTCGAGTCGGCCAGGCGTGAGGGGTAGTGATGATGCTGCCTGATGTGGAGGCGGTCGTCCGGCTCACGGACTCCGCCGCCGGTTGGTTGCTCACCTATCTCATCCACAGCACGGTGATCCTGGGCGCGGTGTGGGTCATCGCCTCGCGCCGGGCCGTGAGCGAGACCGTTCGCGAGATATTGTGGAAGTCCGCGCTCCTGGGCGGAATCGTCACCGCTACCGTCCAGACCGCGGTGGCTCGCCAGCCACTCGGCGGGCAGCTGCGCCTCGCGCCGCGAACCGCCGGCCCCGCGGTGCCGGCGCTGCGCGTCGCCGTCCGGAGCGACACACCCGACGCCAAAGCGCGGCTCGTCATGATGCGGCAGCGGGGGGCCCGCTGGACGAACGCGGTGGTAGTGTTCTGGCTGGCAACAGCCGGCGGCGGACTGCTGTGGCTCACGTTAGGCCACGCGCGAACGCTGAGCGCGCTCGGCAACCGGACTCCGCTCGACGCAACGCCGATAGGGCATCGCCTGCGCCAGCTCGTCGCCGAGGCCGACGTAGACCGCTCCGTCGAGCTCACGTGCTCGGCTGCCATCGCGAGCCCGGTTGCGCTCCCGGGCGATGAGGTATGCCTGCCTCGGCGGGCGCTGCTCGAGCTCGTCCCCGAAGAGCAGGACAGCATGCTCGCGCACGAGATCGCGCACCTCGTGCGCCACGATCCGCAATGGCTCGTCGTCGCGCGCGCGATCGAGATGATCTTCTTCTTCCAGCCGCTCAATCGCGTCGCCCGGCATCGCATGCAGGAAATCGCGGAATACCTGTGCGATGACTGGGCGGTAGCACGGACGCGCCGCCCGGTGATGCTGGCGAAATGTCTCGCCGCCGTCGCCGAGTGGGTTGGACATGCACCGCGAGTCGATACACCGCGGCTGCACCCGATGTCGGCGATGGTCGAGTCCAGCGGGTCGCCGCTCGTGCGACGCGTCGGACGCATCCTGGGTGGACGGCGTACCGCACACGCGCGGTCGTCGCGCGCGGCGTTGGCGGCGAGCGCGGGCGCGCTCGCGGCGCTTACGGCCGTTGCACCGCGCGTGTCAGTGGTCCACGCGGCAATGGCGCCGCGGACGTTCACGTTCCTGCGCGCCGTCGTGAGCGGTGATGGTGTGATGCCGGAACACGACACGCTGCTGGTGTTCCGAACCGGCGGCGCTCGAATCGTGATCGACTCGCTCGTCAGGCAGCGCCGCACGCTCGCGGCTGGAGTCGAGGCCGGAAGGGTAGACAGGGACGGGGAGGCGCCGCATCTTCGCGTGGTCCTCCCTCCCTCTCATGACTCAGCCGACAACATCCGGTAGCGGATCGGAATTCGACGCGCCTACCACCGTAGCGCCGAAGAAGCCAGAGAAGTCATCGCTGCTCGATGACTTCATGGACATCTTCTATGCACCGTCCGCGGTGTTCGCGCGGCGGGCGAACGGCGATTTCTGGATCCCGCTGCTCATCATCAGCGTCCTCCTCGGCGTCATCTTCTTCGCCAATCGGGACCTCATCGACCCGATCATGGAGGCGGAGTTCGCGCGGGCGATGGCCAAGAACCCGCAAGCCCGGCAGATGACGGCTGAGCAGATGGCCGGCGCGCAGAAGTTCGCCGGCACCATCGGGATGATCTTTGCGTTCGTCGGACCGCCGCTCGTGATGCTGGTGCTCGGCGTCGTGATCTGGATCGTCGGCAAGTTCTTCGATGCGAAAGAGTCGGTGAACGCCGCGACCGTCGTCGCCGTGTTCTCGTACGTCCCGCGTGTCGTCGAGGGCGTCGTGAACCGCGTCGAGGGGCTCTTCATGGACACGTCGAACCTCAACAGCCGGTACAGCCTAACGCTCGGGCTCGGCCGCTTCTTCGATCCCGATACCACGTCGCCGATCCTGCTCGGGCTCATCGGGCGTATCGACTTGTTCACGATCTGGATCACGGTGCTGATCGCCATAGGGCTCGCGGTCACCGGGAAGATCAGCCGGGGCAAGGCCGCGATCGCCGCGGCGATCGCGTGGCTCGTCGGTGCACTCCCGACGCTGGCCGGCGCCCTGCGACAGTGACGTTGCGGGCGATCATCGCCGGCGGTGTCGGGCGATCCGGCCGGCGATGACGCTCGTTCGTATTCTGGACCTCGCGGGCATCGGCGTCTTCGCGGTGAGTGGCGCGCTCGCCGCGGGCCGCAAGCGGCTCGACCTGCTCGGTGTGTTCGTGCTGGCTGCCGTCACGGCGATCGGAGGCGGGACCATCCGCGACCTCCTGCTCGACCGCCACCCGCTCGTCTGGCTCACCGACGCGACGTACCTCGGTGTGATCGTCGTGGCGGTGGCGATCACGTTCGCGTACGTGCGCTGGCGTCGCCCGCCGCTCGCGTCGCTGCTCGTGGCGGACGCGCTGGGGCTCGCGTTATTCAGTGTCGCCGGCGCGCAGATCGCGGAGAACGCCGGCCTGCCGGCGGTGGCCGTCGTGGTGCTCGGGACGGTGACGGGCGTTGGTGGCGGCGTCATACGTGACGTGCTGAGCGCAGAGATTCCGTTCGTGCTGCGACGGGGAAACCTCTACGCGAGCACGGTGATCGTTGGCGTCGTGGCCTACCTGATCCTCGAGTCCGTCGGCGTCGCGCGACAGACGGCGTCGTTGACTGGTATGGCGCTCATTGCAGCAGTGCGTCTGGCAGCGATTCGATGGGAGCTCGAGCTTCCGGTATTCGAGGTGAACGAGTGACCGGAGATGCGATCGACAACGGTTGCCGTGGCGTGCTTTCTCGTCTTCGCCTGTGCGGAGGGGTCGGGGCCTAACGATGCCGGCGCACGCCTGTGGAGCAGTGTGGGCGACGCCGCCGTGCGTGTCGAGTATCGAGGCGAAGATGCGAGCCTCGCCTCGGCGACGCTCGAGCACGCGCGGGCGGGGCGCGCTGCCGCTGAAGCGTTCCTCGGGGAGCCGTTCCCCGATGGCTTCACGGTGCGAGTCTACCCCGACCGAGCCTCCCTCACGGACTACTGGCGCTCGGCATGGCGCGAGCCGGCGCTCGTGCCGGAGTGCTGGATGATCGCGAGCGCGACGCGGTCCCTGGCGGTCACACTCAGCCCGCGCGTGTGGTCGAAATCGGCCTGCAGCCATGACGGGGCGGATGCGACGCACGTTCGCCGCATCATCTCGCACGAGATCGTGCACGTGCTGCACGGTCAGCTCAACCCGTTGCCGGAGGTGAACTCGGTCGCGGCCCTCAAGTGGCTCACGGAAGGGCTCGCGTACTGCGGGGCCGGGCAGATGGACGACGCTGCGCGGGCGCAGGTGCGTGCGCTGATTGCACGCGGCTACGCGCCAACCTCGCTGGAATCGATCTTGACGGGGGAGGGAGGTTATGCTGCAGTAGCGTCCATCGTGGCATACATCGACTCCACCTACGGCCGCGCGAAACTTCGTGGGCTCGTGCGGGCAACGAGCACTTCGGAGGCGTTATCGATGCTTAGTGTGTCGGAAGAGGCGCTGCTGGAGGGATGGAGGGCATTTGCGCGTTAGGCGATGCACAGCTGCCCGCTGCAGGCAGCTGCTGGCTGGTAGCCGACGGCTGCGGGCTACTGCCGCATGCTGCGAGCTGCTGCTATTACCCCAACGAGCCGGTTGTCATCCCGAGCGAAGCGCCTGCCCTGAGGAGCGCTAGCGACGAAGGGACGGATCCTCAGGCTCCCGATAGAGGGCTACTGTTCCCCGTTCCCCGTTCCCCGTTCCCGGGCGGCGCGCGAAGCGCGCCGCCGATTCCCGATTCCCGATGAGCTGGCGCGACGATCTACTCGGAGTCTTTGGCGAGCTCGCCTGGCAGGCACGGCGCACGGCGGGCGAGCTCGGGCGCGCGATCGATCGCGACCCCATCCAGATCGTCGGCTACCGCGGATACGGCACGAGGGACCGCGCGCTCGTCCTCGGGCGTGTGCTTCAGGACGAGGGCGTCCGAGCGCCGCAGGCCACACAATCGCGGTGGCGCAACCTCCTCGCCACGCTTCGACGCATCGAGAGCGACCCGCTCCCGTTCGCCCGCGTGCGCGCGAGTCTCGCCGCCGCGCGGGAGCCGCGTCACGACGAGATCGTCGCCGACGACGAGGGGTTCATTCGCCACTGGCTTCCGGCGAGCGGGTCGTTGGTCCCGCCGGGATGGCACACCGTCTCGCTCGACCTCGCTGATCCGCCTAACGGGCAACCCGTTCGCGCCACCGCGCGCGTTCTCACGCCAGCACCTACCGCGACGTTCGGGGTCGTGAGCGACATGGACGACACGGTACTTCAGTCCGAGGTGACGAGCTTCCTGCGCGCCGCGCGGATGGTGCTGCTCGAGAACGCGCTCACCCGGCTCCCCTTTCCGGGGGTCGCGGCGTTCTACCGCGCACTCGACCGCGGGGCCACCGGAGCCGAAGCGAATCCCATCTTCTACGTGTCGAGCAGTCCCTGGAACCTCTACGACGTGATCGACGGCTTCCTCGAGGCGCAGCGGATCCCTACGGGCCCGCTGCTGCTCCGTGATTGGGATTTCGGAAGGCTCACCGAGCGACACGCGCGCCACAAAGGCGTCGTCATTCGCGAGATCTTCGACACATATCCCGAGTTGCCATTTCTGCTCGTGGGCGACAGCGGACAGGAGGACCCAGAGATCTACACGGAGCTCGTGCGCGAGCGGCCGGATCGCGTGAAGGCGGTGTACATCCGCAACGTGAGCGCGAACCCGGAGCGGAGCGAGCGCATTCGGGCGCTCGCGCGCGAGGTAGCAGAGGCGGGTTCGACGCTCGTGCTCGCCGACGATACGCTCGCGGTGGCGCGACACGCGGCCATGCACGGCTGGATCGCGTCCGACGCGCTCGACGAGATCGGCGGCGAGAAGCGTGATGATGAGGGCGCGACGGGCGCGAAGGCGGACGCTCCCGGCGTCGACGCGAAACCGGCGCCGACGGTCGTCGTCGACCCGCAGGTCTCCTCCGACGACGTGACGTGACGATCGCCATCGCGCTCGGGCCGCTCCTGCTCACGCCCCTCGTTGTGTGGCTGCTCATGGAGTACGGTCCGGAGCGCTCGGCGGTGTTCGCGGCGTACTGGCTCGTCCTGAGTATCGCGTTCGCCGTGGCAATGCCGCTCCTTCACCGGAGCGGCCGGTCGCTCGCCAGGGCGTCCGTGCTTGCTGCGGTCGCGGGGCTCCTCGTTACCGTAATCGTGTTCGTCGGGCTGCTGTTCGCGGTGACGCCGCGGGTGTGAGCGGTGTGAGCGGTGCGAGCGAAGATTGTTGCGACCGGGCGCGCGACTGCTACGTTAACCCCACCATGACCGGTCTCTCCTGATGCGTCGCCTCTCTCTGGCTTTCCTTCCGTTCCTCGCGGCCTTTGCCCTTGTCTTCGGGCTCTATTACCTCTACGCCGCCTACAGGCTCATTCAACTCGGCCGAGTGATCCCGGCGGCCCTCGTGTTCGTGTTCGGGTGTGTGGGCGTGGGCTTGGCGGTCGGGATCTGGGTCGCGCGCAAGCGCATCGGGCGCGGCAGTGGCGCGCCTCCTGCCTCATCGAGCGGGCCCGCGGCGTGACCGCGTGACGGCGCAACCTAACGACAAGAGTAGAGGACGGCGGATGCATTTTCGTCGCTGGGCGAGCGTGTCGCTCGCCATCGTGGCAGGAGCAGCCGGTGGCAGCTCCGCGGCCGCCACCGCGCAGGTTCCGGCACCCACGCGCTGTGCGGTTGGAATCCCCGAGAGTGAAGTGTCGGGCTACGTCCCCCTGCCGCGAGGCGACGTATTCTGCCCGCTGCTTGCCGACCCCAAGGGTCTCCGATCGTTCGTCAGCTACCTGCACGAGACGAGCGATGACGGCGATATGAACGTGGGGTCTGTCGGCATCAGCGACGCGTTCGGCCTCCTCCGCGTCGGCGGCTCGAAGCCGGGCGACGGCTTCCAGATCAGCCTCGCCGGGAGCGTGTTCGCGCAGTTCGACCTCGACGAGTCGTCGTACGATCTCGTCAACGCCGACTACCTCATCGGGCTTCCGATCACGCTGCGAAGCGGCGCGTTCTCGGCGCGCTTCAGGCTCTATCACCAGAGCTCCCACCTCGGCGACGAGTTTCTGCTCCGCGAGAACAACCCGAAGTTCGAACGCGAGAACCTCTCGTTCGAGGCCGCGGAGATGATCGTCTCGGTCGACGGCGGTCCATTCCGCATCTACGGAGGCGGGGAGTACCTCCTCCGACGCGATCCGAAGGATCTCGAGCGCTACGTCGCCCATGGCGGACTGGAGCTGCGACCGTCGCGCCGTCTCGCGCGGTTCGGCACCGTTGCCGGCGTGCGATTCGTGGCGGCCGCCGACTTCAAGGCATCAGAGGAGCAGGACTGGAAGACTTCGGTCAGCATCCGCACGGGCTTCGAGTTCGACCGACCGCGCGACACCGAACCGCCCGGGCGGCGATGGGGTCTGCTCTTCGAGGCGTACAACGGCCCGTCGCCATACGGTCAGTTCTTCCGGAACGACGTGCGACAGATCGGCGTCGGCATTCACTTCACGTTGTGACGCTTCGCGACCAGCAGTACGACGTCATCGTCGCGGGTCTTGGGGCGATGGGGAGCGCGTCGGTGGACGCGCTCGCACGGACCGGATCAGGCGGGCGAGCTCGCCGTGTGTTAGGCATCGACCGGTTCTCGCCGCCGCACGGGCTCGGCTCGTCGCACGGGCGAACACGGATCATTCGCGAGGCCTACTTCGAGCACCCGGCGTACGTGCCGATCGTGCGCCGCGCGTTCGACCTCTGGCGTGAGCTCGAGCGCGAGGTAGGACGGACGCTGTACACGAAGACGCGCGGCATCACGTTAGGCCCGGAAGATGGAATGCTGGTGCGCGGCGCGCGCGCGAGCGCCGAGAAGTTCCTGGTCCCGCACCGGGTGCTGTCGGCGGCCGAAGTGACGCGGAGCTTCCCGGCGCTGCAGCCGCTCGACGACATGGTTGGCGTGGTCGAGGAGCGGGCGGGCGTGCTCTTCCCGGAGCAGTGCATCGCGGCGATGCTGCAGCGGGCC
>JBKOYV010000212.1:0-15129 GCA_046725585.1 Gemmatimonadota bacterium
CGACATAGTAAACGGCAAGGGAACCGACAAACGGCCAGCGCGAGGAGCCAGCCATGCCGCGAATCGCCACACGCGCTCGTGGTCGGTGGGCACCGCCGCCCGACCCTGGAAGCGCTTGCCTACACGTTAGGGGAGTGCGGCGTCGCGCATTGGATCCGCCATTGCCAAACTCCCGCTCGCGCATCGTCAAGAGTATGCCGTTGAATGCGAACCTTCGCCGAGTCCGATCCACGCCAAATTCCGGCCGATACTGTGCTGCTCGCCTCGAGGCAGTCGGGCGCCGGCGGTCATGCGGGACGGTCATCAAGAACGCAACCCCGGCGGCAATCAGCGGACCGATCGCGAGATGGCGCGCCGCCAGCTCATCCGCGTTCCTCGTTCGGTATCGAAGTCGCCTAACGATGTCTCGGCGACTCAGACGTTGCCAACCACCTTTAGAAGCAATGACGCACTACCCCTGGGAATCCGACCCCGATGCCTGGAAGACTCAGGCTGACGGCTCCGAGTACAGTCCGCCGGCGGAGAACCCGTCTGCGAGCAGGTCTCCCAGTGGCGCGAGTGCGCCGAGCGTCTCAAGGCGCTGGGGGTCGGGCCTGGCCTCGATGAGCGCCTGTACTACCGCTACCTCATCGCCCTCGGGCCGCACCGTCCGTCCCCGGTAGAGACCACGGCAAACCATTCACTCCCCTTGCGCGTCTAAGGGAAGCGAGACATCCCTTACCTAGATCGGCATAGGGAACAGGAATGGCTTCCGCGCCGAGCTCGCTCGGCGGATTTCAACGGAGAGGCGCGCGTGTTCGCAAAGGAATCAGGACTGCTGCAAGGAACGCTCGAGCTCCTCGTCCTCAAGACGCTGTCGTGGGGACCGATGCACGGCTACGGCATCGCGAGCTGGATCGAGACGGCCACCGGGGACGTCCTCCGCGTCGAGGAAGGTTCGCTCTACCCTGCGCTCTACCGCATGACCCGCAAAGGCTGGATCGGCGGCAAGTGGGGCACCACCGAGAACAACCGGCGAGCGAAATACTATCACCTAACGAGCGAAGGCCGCCGCCAATTCGCCGAGCAGAGCTCGGGATGGCAGCGGTTCGCCGCGGCGGTCAACCAGGCGGTCGCGACGACACGCGCCCCGAGCTGGGCGAGGTGAGCATGCGACCGCAACTGCCATGGCGCCGTCGGCGCCCGTTCGAGCGCACACCAGAAGCCGAGGTGGACGACGAGATCCAGTTCCACCTGGAGGAGCGCATCCGTGAATACGTGGCGCGCGGGATGGACCCCGCGGCGGCGCGGACGGCGGCTCTGCAACGCCTCGGAGACCTGCGTACTGTTCGCTTCGAGTGCACGCAGCTCCTCGAAGAGGATCGTCTGGCCGATGCGCGCCGCGACTGGTTCGACGACCTGCGCCAGGATCTGCGCTTCGGTGTGCGATCGGCGATGCGCGCGCGACTGTTCTCGCTTCTCGCGGTCTTCACGCTCGCACTCGGTATCGGTGCGAACGCGGCGGTGTTCGGCGTGGTGAAATCGGTCCTGCTCGACACACTGCCGTACAGCGAGGCCGACCGCCTCGTGCGCGTCTATGCCCGAATGGAAGACGGGTCGATGGAGCGCTCTTCCATCAGTGCGGCTGTGACGGTCGACCTGGCAGAGCGCCAGCATTCCTTCGCCCGGCTCGGCACGTTTTTCCACGGCAGCCTGGATGTCACGTACGTCGGGGATGCCGGCCCGCGAATCGTCAGTGCCGCGCTCGTGGGCACCGGCTTCTTTCAGACGCTCGGCGTTTCGGCGGCGCGCGGAAGGACGTTGGTCGACGCGGACACGAAGACCGGCGCCCCGCGCGTCGCGATGCTGAGCTGGCCGGCATGGCAGCGAGAGCTCGGCGGCAGCGCGGACGCGATCGGTAAGTCGGTCCGCATCGATGGGGAGTCGTACGAGATCGTCGGTGTGCTTCCCCGTGGCTTCGTCGGACCAATGGGCGTGGCGGACTTCTGGCTCCCACTGGACATCGGTCCCGCGCTCCGGGACCCGATCCGTGCCCGGAAGCAGCACTGGCTGGCGGTCATTGGCCGGCTCGGGCCGGGGGCCACGGCCGCGACCGCTCAACGCGAGGTAGCACGAATCGGCGCCGACATCGCCCGCGAGCATCCGGAGTCGCAGGGCGGCATGGCGCTCTGGGCGGTCCCACTCCGCGATGACATGGTTGGTGACACACGCACGCCATTGCTCGTGCTCATGGCGAGCGCAGGCCTCGTGCTTCTGATCACCTGCGCGAACGTGGCCGGAGCGTTGCTCTCCAGATCGCTCTCGCGACGGAAGGAGTTCGCGGTGCGCGTGGCGTTAGGCGCCGGGCGTGGACGGCTCGTGAGGCAGCTGCTCACCGAGAGCATGGTCCTGGCGCTCGTCGGTGGCGCGACGGGCCTCGGGCTGGCAGCACTGGGGTTGAGGGCGCTGAGCCAGCTGGCACTCCCGGCGTTGCCGGCATACGCCGACCTGTCGCTGGACACCGGTGCGGTGCTCGTGACAACCGGGCTGGCGCTCATGACGGGCGTTGCGTTCGGCCTGGCGCCCGCGTTGTCGGTCGGCCGAGGCAACACCCAAGGCGTGCTTCGGGACGAGACGCGCGGGACAAGCGAGAATCGACGAACGCGACAGCTTCGCGGCGTGCTCGTGGCTGGTCAGATCGCGCTCTGCGTCAGCTTACTCGCGGGTGCCGGGCTGCTCGTCCGCAGCCTCTGGGCGATGGCCACTGCGCCGCTGGGGTTCGATCCGGAGGGCGTGCTGACGGTATCCGTTCAGATCCCGTCGCACGCCTACTCGCCGGTCGACGCAAATATCAGGTTCTTCGACCAGCTCGAGGAGCGTCTGCGATCGCTGCCGAGCGTGAAGAGCGTCGCCAGCGCGGGCGAGCTTCCGTCGCCCACCATGAACCGGAACGGGCTTTCCATCGAGGGCGTGACCTGGCCCGCCGGCGATGGTCAGCCGTTCATCGCCTACGCCAGCGTGTCGGACGACTACTTCCGCACGATGCGCATTCCGCTTCGTGAGGGACGTACGTTCGGACCGGAAGACCGCGTGGGTGCGACCCAGTCGATCGTGATCAGCGAAGGGATGGCGCGGAGGTACTGGCCGAAGGGCGGTGCCGTTGGGGCACGCATCAAGCTGGGGCCTAACGACGCTCTTCCCTCGGCGCAGGTCGTCGGCGTGGTTGGTGATGTGCGCAACGACCCGGCGCGAGCGCAGCCCGAACCGATGACGTATGCATCCAGTCGGCAGGACGCCTGGGGAAGCAGGATTCTGCTGCTCCGAACGGCCGGCGACCCGCTCGCACTCGTCAAACCGGTCCAGCGGGAGCTCACGGCGCTCGACCCGTCGTTCGCCATTCACGACGCGAAGACGTTGCGCGCGCTGATGTCCGATCGGCTCTCGAGCCGCTGTCTCCCTGTCGTGATCATGATCGCGTTCGGAGGGCTGGCGCTGATGCTCGCGTCGGTCGGCGTCTACGCGATGTTCGCAAGCATGGCTGCTGCGCGCGAGCGCGAGTTCGGGGTTCGCGTCGCCCTCGGCTCGAGCCGCGGAGCGATCGCCGGGCTGGTGCTCCGACAGGGCGGCGCCTGGATGCTCCTTGGTCTCGTGGGCGGCGCGGCGGGCACGGTGTTCGTATCGCGGTCCATCGGAGATCTGCTGTACTCGGTCCGCCCGTTCGACCCCGTCGCGTTAGGCTCCGCGTGTGCCGTGCTGGTCGTCTGCGCGGCTGCGGCACTCCTGGTCCCGGTGCGGCGGGCAACGCGCGCGGACCCGATCTCGGTGCTGCGCTGAACAATTTCATCCCATCCTATCGACAAACAGGCCGCCTCCTCGCCATCGTCCGGCGATTCGTCGTTGCACCGCAACCCGACTTTCGCCTCCTCGATGGTGTTCGCCTTTCTTTTGCTCGTCCTCCAGCAGCCGGCTGCCGCCGACTCTGGTCTGCGTGGTGCTCGCGACCCGGCCTATGCCGCGGATGGACGCCTCGTCGTCTCGATCGACGGCGATCTCTACGTCCAGGCGGCCAACGCCGGGTCGTGGGCTCGGCTCACCAACGGTCCGGCCTGGGACCGCGAGCCGACGTGGTCGCGAGACGGCACCAGCATCGTGTTCTCGTCGGACCGAGCGGGCGGGTTCGACCTGTGGCGCGTCACCGTGCCCGCGAGTGGCGCCACCTCTTCGGCGGCGCAGCCGGAGCGGCTCACGACTTCACCGGAGCCCGATGGCGAGCCGACATTCGCCCACGACGGCCGGATCATCTTCGTCCGGGGTCGCGGCGCCATGGCACGCCTCTGGTCGCGTGCGCGTGATGGAACCGAGCAACGGCTCACGCGTGGCGACGTTCCCGAGCGCTGGCCGACGGTCTCACCGGACGGGGCGAGGGTCGCGTACGTCACGGTCACGGAGACGGGTCGCCGCCTGCGTGTCCGTTCTCTCTCCGGCGAAAGCGCGCGCGCGGCCGACAGTGTCGTCATAGGCGACCGCGACGCCGAGCGCCCAACGTGGTCGCCTAACGGGGATCGCCTGGCGTTCACCACCGGCGGGCCGCGGCCCGGGGTGT
Source organism: Gemmatimonadota bacterium (assembly GCA_046725585.1). Taxonomy (GTDB): domain Bacteria; phylum Gemmatimonadota; class Gemmatimonadetes; order Gemmatimonadales; family Gemmatimonadaceae; genus JAJKIV01. Next base: position 4,583 of record JBKOYV010000212.1, read on the forward strand.
TCGTCGTGCCCACGGACGGTCGGTACGCGAACCTCGTGAGCACTCGGCACGCTGCCCCCGCCTGGGCACCGAACGGACGTACGTTGATGCTCGCCGAGCTCGGGACCGATCCGCCGGGATACAACGGCGACCCTGCGCGCGTCCCGGATCGGGATGTGTCCGAGAATCTTGTCTCGACGGGCCGCCTGTGGACCGTCGCGGTACCTAACGCGCCTGACGACGCGCTGGCCGAGCGACGCGTCACGGCGGACAGGCCGCGACGCGACCGCAACGCGGAGGCGTTCGACCGGGTCTGGACGCGTTCCGCGGAGCTCTATTTCTCGACGCCCGACGCCGCAGCCCGCCGCCAGCGCTGGGCGACGCTGAGAGACCGGTATCGGCCGCAGGCCCTCGCCGCCACGACCGACGAGGCGCTCGACGACGTGCTCTACGCCATGCTGCGGGAGCGGCCGCCCCTGCGCGAGGCGGCATCGGGACGTGCCGCGGTGTCGAGCGCGCATCCGGTCGCGACCGCTGCCGGGCTCGAGATCCTCCGAAAAGGTGGCAACGTCGTGGATGCCGCGGTCGCCGTTTCGTTCGCGTTGGGCGTGGTGGAGCCGGACGCCAGCGGACCAGGCGGCTACGGCCAGATGCTCGTCCAGACCAAAGGCGCGGAGCACCCGGCGCTCATCGAGTTCATGTCGCGCGTTCCCGAGGAGGCCACCCTCGCCAACGCGGCGCTCATGACCGATGGACGCTACCCGGAGGACGGCCCCGTGCTCGCGAACGTCCCGGGCACGGTGGCGGGCATGCATTCCGCCTGGAAGCAGTTCGGCAGCAAGAAGGTCCCGTGGGCCGACCTGCTCGCGCCCGCGATTCGGGCAGCGAAGGATGGGTTTATCGTGAGCGATGGTCTCGCGACGACGCTTGCGGTGGAGCGCGAGCACTTTGCGAAGTACGAGTCCAGCAGGGCGCTGTACTTCCGCAACGGGGAGCCGCTGCACGCCGGAGACACGCTCCGCAACCCTGACCTCGCGTGGATGCTCGAGCAGATCGCGAAAGGCGGCGCCGACGGGTTCTACAAGGGTGAAGTCGCGCGGCGCATCGTCACCGATCTGCGAGGGAAGGGAAACGCAATGCGGCTCACCGACCTCTCGCGCTACTACGCAGCGAATCGCGAGCCCGTCAGCTCGACCTACCGCGGCTACACCATTTACTCGAGCGCACCACCGGTCTCGGGCGGCGCCACGCTCGCTGCGCAGCTCAACCTGCTGGAGCTGTGGAAATCGCCGCGGGTCTACACCGATGATGCGGCAACGGCCCACGCGATGATCGCTGCGTGGCAGCTTGCGCCGTCAACCAGAAACCGGATTGCCGATCCGGGGCTCTGGCCCGTGACCGTCGAGCCCTTCGTCAACAAGGACACGGCCCGCGTGCGATGGCGCTGCTTCGACCCGGCGCACGCGCTGACCCCCGGCGCCTTTCGCGGCGACACACTCGCATGCGCCAGCGATCGCAAGCCTGCGGCCGATGGCAACCCGGACGGCGACGATGCCAGTTCGCGGGACCTCGCGCTCGAGGAGGGCAGCGTGTGCGCGAGTGCCGAGCATGCGCGCGAGGTGGAGACCTGTCACTCGTCAGGCACGACGGCGTTCACCGTCGCGGACGGCGACGGCAACGTCGTGGCCGTGACGCAGACGCTCGGCACCTGGGGCGGGAACTTCTACGTGGCGCCTGGCCTCGGGTTCATCTATAACGACAAGCTCACGTCGTACGTCAGCGACCCATCGCAGTACGGTGCGCGCCTCCCGTACGCGCGCCACGGGAGCACGCTCGCGCCCACGATCGTCTTCCAGGGCACAGGCACCGCACAGCGGCCGGTGCTCGCGGTGGGTGCAGCGGGCAACGCGTGGATCACGTCGGCCGTCTATCAGACGCTCGTCGGCGTGGTCGACTTCGGTCTCACGCCGCAACAGGCGCTCGAGCTGCCGCGCTTCCTGCCACAGGGACGCGGCAGCGGCGCGCGACGAGAGCTCGTGGTCGACGTGGAAGGCGGCTTCGCTCCCACCACCATGCGCCGGCTTCGCGAGATGGGGTACACCCTCAACGTGATCTCGCTGGCCGGTGAGCCGCGGATGGGCTACGGCGCCGCGATCTCGTTAGGCAGGACCGCTGTGACGGCCGGTGCGGACCCGCGACGAAGTGGAACCGCGGGCGCGATTCCATGACGGTCTCGCGCCATGACCGACATGCGATATGCTGACGGAGCCGGGCGTCGAATCACCGACGACGCAGGCTCACCCCGCCGTTCGTCGTCGTGACCCTGACGAGCGGGCCGCCGCTGCCGAGCTGAGTTGTTAGGCGCCGGTTGATGCGGCCCTGGACGGTGACCGGAAAGCCGATGTCCATCCCGCCGTTCACCGTGCCGGTCTCGAGCCGCGCGTTGTAGCTCGCTGGGATCGTGACTTCGACGCCGCCGTTCGTGGTGCGAACGTCGAGCCCCGCGCCGGACCACCGGTCGCCCGTCAGCTCGACATCGACACCGCCATTCGACGTGGACCCGCGCACGTCACCGGCGACGCCCGTCAGCGAGACCCCACCGTTCGTGGTCTCGAACTCGAGCCGGCCGTCGACGTTCTCGATCGAGATTCCCCCGTTGGTCGCGCTGAGGTCGAGGCTGATCTTCCGCGGCACGTGAATCTCGTAGCTCACGGACCACGAGGACCGCCACCGCGTCGTCGGCCCGTCGGCGCGAATGTCATTTCCCACGTCGATGCGAATGTTGCCGGCGATGTCCTTCGCGTCGCTCTCCGATTCGGCCTGTGCCTGGATCTTCGAGATGACGAGGATGTCGCTCCGGTCCGACCCGATCACCTCGATGCCACCGTTCTCTCGCCCATCGACGCGGAGGCCCGAGCGGGCGGGTATGGTCTGCTCGCGCACGTCACAGTACTGCTCGCGATCGCGGTCGCCCGAGAAGCGCCCGCTGCGGCAGTCGTCGAGCCAGCGCTCGGCACTGCGCGACCGCTGCGCGAACGCCGGAGCCGCGGTTACGACAACGAGAAGAGCTGAAAGCAGGCGGAAGCGCATAGGTATTCGGTCTCTGCCGGTTAGACGACGATGAGACAACCCAGCGATGGGGATGGTTTCGTTTGTGGACGGAAGGCAGGAAGCGCGAGGCGCGAGGCGCGAGGCGCGAGGCGCGAGGCGCGAGGCGCGAGGCGGGAGGCGGGAGACGGGAGACGGGAGACGGGAGACGAAGGCATGTCATCCCGAGCCGACAGGCGAGGGATCCTCATCGTCCCGAGCGAGGGGCCCCTCTGCCGGGAGAATGAGGATCGCTCGCTCCGCTCGGGATGACAAAGGCTCGCCGTTTGAGCTGATGGCTGATGGCTGATGGCTAATAGCTGCCGCCCGCGGGGCGGCTAAAATTTCCATTCCCTCGACAGGAACGTCCCGAACACCCCCGTGCTCTTCGGCTTCACCGCATCGACCTCGAGCGTTGGAGGCTGCGGCACGTACCTCGGCGTAAAGCTCGCATCCAGCGCGAAGCCCTTCCCCATGCGCCGGTTGATGCGAATACCCGGCACGGCCCGGTCATTCGGATCGCTCGCGAACGAGCTCAGTCGCGCGCTCACGGCGACGAACGTGTTCGGGTCCGTGTACTTCCCGACCTCGACCTGCGTCCCCTTGAAAAAGCCCGAGATCTCGCCGCCCTGTGCGAGCTCGGTGTAGAGGTCTGCGGGCGTCACGTTCACGTACGCCGCGCCGAGCGAACGCTGCGCCGAACTCTCGAACTGGTCGATGAACACGCCGAGAGCGACGGCCGCAAGCTGTTGGGTAACGAGTTGCGCGCCGGTACCTGCGAGGCTGCTCCCGCCGCCGCCGCCCGCGAGCGAGGACCCCTCGAACTGCAGCAACGAGCTCGATGTCCGACCGAACGCGAGGTAGCTGAGGAGGTCCGACTGCGACAACGGCGGCTGCGCGTCGCTGTCGAGCGCGATGCGCGGACGGCTCAATGTTCCGCCGATCTGCACGCGAATGTTGATCGCCTGGCTCGCTGCGAGCTGAACCTCGTACTCGCCGGTGATCTGGAGGCTCGGGTCCGGCTCTCGGGTCCCCACGAACACGGCGGACCCGCGGCGAATCTGGAACCGCTTGCTGAGGAACTCGTACTCGCCGCGGTCGGTTGCGACCTCGCCGTCGAGGACGATGCTCTGGCGGCGCCGGTCCATACGAATGGCCAGCGGGCGGTCCGGCGGTGTGAAGATCTCGACGTTGGCCGCGGCCGTCCGCACCCAGGTGTCACGTGCCACATCGAGCGTCACATCCATGCGCAGGTTCGCCATGAGCGGCGACTGGCCCACCAGCTCGGCGCTCGACTCGTCAGCGCGCGCGGTGTCGACGATCTGGTACAGTGCCGGATCACGCGCACTGATGACCTCCTTATGATCCGACTCGGGCACCACGATCACGCCGCTCCGCACACCGATGCGGCCCGTGATGTTCGTGCGGTTGAACGGGCCCTTGACCTGCAGGCTCGCGTCCGCGCGAACCGTGCCCTGGTCGTTGTCCAGCACGCGGGCGTTGTCGGCATCGAGCGACAGGTCGAAGGACGGTTCGCTGAGGTTCTTGATGCCGAGCCCACCACGAGCGAGGATGCGCCCGCCGGCCCGCGCCGCGATCGAGTCGATGATGACGGTGTCGGCGAGCAGCCGGATGGAGGCCGCCACATTCGTTAGGCGCGTGCCGGTCGATACGAGCCGCACCGACCCGTTCTGGAGCGCCAGCGCGCCAGCCGTGTTCGGGTGACGCGTCGTCCCGCGCACGCGGACGACGCCGAACGCGCGTCCCTCCACGTTGTCGACGGCGTCGGTGAACCTCGACACGAGGTCGAGCGGGAGGCCATCCGACCGGAAGTCGATCGCGATCGGTGCGTCCGGCAGCAGCGGCCCCGCGCCCGACCCGAGGTTCATGGGGATCCTGCCGTCGGCGAAGGCGAGGCGTCGACCACTGTCCGCCGCCTCGACGTGGACCGTCAGCGACGGCGACACGTACGTTGCCGTCGCGCGCACGTCGGGAACTCTGGTGCCGCCGTACATGGCCTCCGCGACGCCTAACGCCGTGCGGATCCGCGGGGCGTGGGTGGTCCCCTCGATGCGTGCCGTGGTGCTGATGAGGCCGCGGAAGTCCAGATCCGTCTGGGTCAGCGCGGCGAGATCGGCGGCCTGAAAGTTCTCGATCACGAGGTCGAGACCGCCCGCGCCTTCGGGCGGGATGTTCCCGTCGACGAATACGCGCCCGTCCTTCCCGTTCTTCAGCTCGAGCTTGTCGATGAAGATGCCGCCCGATCCCCACCGAATCGCTGACGGATGCGAGGCCACCCAGCGGGTGCTGTCGAAGCGCAGCGCGAGATCGCGGAGGTGCATCTCGTTGTGATCCTTGTGGAGCACGAACTCGCCGCCGGTGCTGTACTCCTCACCCGACCGCTGGAAGATGCCGAGCGCCACATCTCCCGCCGAGGCGTGATAGGACGATCGGATCTCCACGCTATCCAGCGCGAAGCCGCCCGCGCGGGCCGAGTCGAGCGAGGCTCCCACGGCGATCGACGACTTGGGCGTCATCGCTCCGAGCCAGGCATACTCGAACCGACCTCGACGCAACGTGTTGCCGCGGAACACGACATCCTGAAGACCCGCGCGCCCGCGCACATCGAAGCCTTTGAGGCCACCGCGAATGACGCCGGCCGCCCGAGCGCTTCCAGCCGTCGAATCACGGCGGATGGGCGCGGGCGGCGCCGGGATCGGGCCCAGACGTGGCGCATTCGCCCCGGTCGCAAGGCGCTCGATCTCCGTTGCGCGTGCGACGGCCGCGGAGTCGGCGCGTGCTTGCGCTACGACGCGTGCGTATCCGCGTGGCCGCGGTGCCACGGCGCTCGTATCTGCCGCCGGGAAGAATCGATTGAGAGCGCCAAGCGAATCGACGAACGCGGTGTATCGCACCTCGCCACTTTGCCCGGGCGCCAGGCCGAAGGACCCCCCAAGTGTGAGCACCGTGTGCGGCCCACTGACCGTCGCGGTGTCGACGTGCAACATGCCATTGGCCGCCGAGACGCGAACGAGCGCCGAGTCGATCGCCACGGTGTCGATGGTCGACGTGGCGAGGCTGGCGCCGAAGGTGCCGCGCATCGTAGCCGGCTCGAATCCGCGACCGCGCGCGAACGCGGTCGCGGTGAGCGACGTCGCCGGGGCTTTCGCCACGACACTCTTCGCGTTGAACACCCGCATCTGGGCGTGGAGATCGTAGCCCTTGTCCTTGCTCGCGAGATCGACCGTACCCCGCGTGTCGAGACTGCCGCCGCCAGCGAGCGCGAGCCGGGCGTCGATCGCGAGGTTGCGAAGATCACCTGTGGCACGGACTGGCCCCGCAGCGGCACCCCGCAGCCCAGCGGCAGGCGCAAACTTCCCGACCTCGGCCAGCGACAGCGGGAGCAGTCGCGCGTCGACGTCCATCCATGGCGTGCTGCCTAACCGGAGCGTGGCGTTGCCGGCGATGCGAGACCGCAGCCCGGCGTCGGTGTGCGTGAGATCGGTGCGCACCACGAGCTGCCGGTCGGTCTCGCCATTGAGACGCGCCGACCCGCGGACGGAACCCGCGATGGGCAGCGTCGCCACGAAGGTCCGCGCCATGCCGACCTGGACCGGGTCGAGTGTCACATCGAGATCGCGGAACCTGACGCCGCTCCCCGTCGTACCCACCGCGCCCTTCGCCACCACTCGGCTCCTGCCATAACGCGCATCGTCGAACGCGACGTCGCCGTCGACGCGCATGAGGCCCGGCGGTCCGTCGAGCTTCGCCGCGCCGCTCAGCGTTCCGTGGCGCGGAATCTCGAAGCCCGGAACCATCTGCTCGATCAGATGCGTATCCACGGACGAGAACCGGAGGTCCGTATCGTGGAACCACAGACTGTCGCCGACCATGGAGATGGCGAAGTCGCCGCCAGTCCGCGCCGAGTCGATATGGATGTCCGCCTTCTGGGCTATGTATGTCGTCGTGTCGCCTCGCCAGCGAAGCCGGAAGTCCAGCGTGCCTTCGCCGCGGGCCGGCATCTGCGGCATGATGAAGCGAATGTCGGCGAACGAGATCGGCTGGCCGCGCAACACGAGATCGAAATCGTTGTTCTCGAAGTTGTACCGGCCGTCGCCTGCCGCCTTCGATCCCGGCATCCAGACGTGCGTGTTCTTGAACCAGATCGAGTCGCTCGTGAACTCCAGCGCCCCAACGAAGTTGTTCACGATCGCGGCGGGTGGGTGGAACGGCAACGCGACGACGGAGGCCTTCTCGATCTCGAGTCGGCGCACCTTCGTGTCCGGATGCTTGAGCCGCAGGTACGGGATCGCGGCATTCATCGAGCGGAACTCGATGACCTTTTGATAGCCCGTGTCACGACGTACGACGACCACCCGCTCCTTGCCCGCGACGGCCCGCGCGATCGCTGAATCGCGCTGTGCACCGGTATACTCGTCCTTCGGCTTCCACGGCGAGCGGATGACGATGCGGCCGTCGAGCATCGCGACGTCGCGCAGCACGATCCAGTCGCCGAAGTGCATCTTGGTCGTGTCGCGCTCGACCGACGGCGTATCGCTCTTGAAGATGGCCTTGTAGTTCCACACAGAGCTGTCGCCTGGCGGGCGATCCATGACCACGAGCGGTCGGACGAGCCTGACGTCGGAGAGCTCCAGTCGCTTGAACAGCACGGCGCGAAGCCCGTAGTTCAGGCTCACGGTGTCGGCGACGAGGAACGGCGCGCCCGTGGAATCCTTGATCGACACGTTCGCGATCGTGAATCCTTCGAGCAGGTTCCCGGTCACGCGGCCGAGCCGTACGACGCCGTGCCTGGCGGCCCCCTGGATTGCGGACTGCGCGAAAGCGCGAACGCGCTCGCGACCATAGTCGGTGTTGGTGAAGACAAGCAGCCCCACGAGGGCCACCGACACCAGCAGCACCACGATCACGACGCCGATCGTCAGAATGCGCCGGGCCATGTCAGTACGCCTCGCCGATGGACAGGTGCAACGTTAGGCGCCGCACGATGCCGGTGATCCCGGAGGCCCCTTTGGTCGGGTTGTATTTCCAGGGGTCGCGGAGCTGGACGATATGCAGTTGACCGTCGGGCCCCGTCACTTGCGTGACGACCGGCAAGTCGTCGGCGCGGCTGGGGTTGAGCCCCAGATCGATGCGGATCGGACCAACGGGCGAGAGGTATCGGAGGCCGACGCCGGGCGTCAGTGCGCCGGCACCCTTCGCAGCCGTTTCGATCGAGCCCTGACCGAGCAGGGCGCCGTCGAGGAACGTCGCCGCGAACACGTTGCGCCAGACCGGGAACCGGAACTCGACGCTGCCCTCGAGGAGGGCGCGCCCGCCTAACGGGCGCGGGACGAAGTCGCGATCGGCCAACGTGTTGCCGGCCGTGTCGGTGCGTGAGAGATCGCAGTTGACGACGGCCAGGCCGCTCAGCTCCGGGCAGATGACCGCGAGCTTGCTCGGTGGGACTGTGAGCACGCGGGGCCCGAGCTGGTTCTCACCGACACCGCGTACGGACCGGGCTCCGCCGGCGTACAGCCTCGTCCTCGGATGGAGGATGTCGCCGCTGACGTCTATCCCCGCGTTCGTCGCGAGGCGTGTGCTCGACAGTGCGCGCACCCAGCCCACCCGGCTATGCGCCGCCAGCACCGAGCGATTGCCGATCGGGCGGTAGGCGGCACCGTCGAGGAATACGCTGTTGTAGCGGAAGCTCGACCCGGTGTACGCCGACGCATGCTCGAGGCGGACCTGCGACGTGTACCCGCGCCTCGGCTCGAGCGGGTCGTTCGCACGATTCAGGTTCGCGCTCACCACGATCGGAGCGATTCGCTGTCGTTCGCGCAGCGCGGCGATGGTCTGGAGGTCACAGACGCCGTAGTTGACGCAGAAGTAGACGTCGCTAGCGGCAACCCCGGTGAGCTCGAATCGATACGCGATACTGACCGGCACGCGGTCCGCCACATCGCGCGTGAACGAGATGTTCGCGCCCTCGCCGCGCTCGACAAACACGGCCGGCGCGAGGCGGCGATACGCGAAGATGCCCACCCCGGCGGAGTTCTTCGGCGAGAAGAGCCACGGCTGGGTGAAGTCGAGGCTCGCGTTGTACGTTGGGCGGAGAAATTCGTCGGCGTCCCCGATCACGTCCGCGGTCACGTCCTCGAATCGGATCAGCCCGCCGATCGCGCTTCCGTTGAGCTGCTTCGCGAACAGGTTGCCTAACGTGGCGACCGCCTCGAGCCGCCGCGCGCCGCCAAAGAAGTTGTTGTGCGTGAATCGCGCGTCGACTTGAACGAAATCGAACGTGTTGAAGCCGCCGCTCAGGCGCGTGAGACGTGGCGGGGCCTCGGCCACGGTTACTTCGATTGCGCGGATGGTGTCGGCCCTCAAGCGCGCGTCGGTGCGCGGCGGCCCGAGGGAGTCGCCGGTCTGGGCTCGAGCGGTATCGCGAAACGCTCTCACGCTGTCGAGCCTCGCGGCTGCGCTGTCGCGTGCCGCGCGCGTCGTGTCGCGCACCCGCAAGGCCGTGATGGATGCGCGCTGGAACAGGCTCGACTCGTACAGCCGCCGCTGGCTCGCAGCGATCTCCGTGCGCCGGAACAGGTCGCCGGTCTTGAAGCTCAGCGAGTTTCGGATCGTTCGCTCCGAGACCTGCTTGTTGCCGTCGATCCCGATTGGCCCCACGCGCACGAGCCATCGTGGATTCACGGTGATCGTCGCGTCCCCCTGTCGCGCCGCGGTGTCGATAGCCGTCGCCGTGTCGACGCGTGCGTCGGCGTAACCGCGGTCCTGCAGCGCCACGCGAAGGCGTGCGACAGTCGAATCGAGCTTGAGAAGACTGAACGGCTCGCCCTTTTTGAGGTCGACGACGCGGTTGATCTGCGCGGTCGTGAGCACCGAATCGACCTGACGGATGCGAACCGCGCGGACGAGGGTCGGTGCTCCCTCGACGATCTTGAAGGTGACCGCTACCTCTTTGTCACCTCGCTCCGCGACGACGGTATCGACCGTTGCCTGCCGGAATCCGCGGATCCAATAGAACACACGGATCCGGAGCAGGTCTCGTCTGAGCTCTGTTCGGTCGAGGTAGCGTATCTCCCAGATGTTGCTCGAATGACTGAGCGGGCAGAACGCGTACAGGAGAAGGCTTTTGCAGTGCGACGCTGACGTCGCGATGCTTTGCAGGAGCTCGTCGCGGTCGACGGACCGGACGCCGCTCAACGTGAGGGATCTGACTTCAGGCCGCTCGCTCTGATCGTTTTTCTCCGCGCGCTGTGCTGCAATTGCGCGATTCGTGCCCAGCAGCGCCGCGATCACCCCGAGGGCGGAAGCGAAAGGGCCAATACGCATCGTGCCGGGCTGTCAAGCAAGGGCCGGGCCGTTTGTCGGGAATCGGGAATCGGGAATCGGGAATCGGGAATCGGGAATCGAAAACCCCCGGGATGCTCATCTCGCGTAGAGAGGCATCCCGAGGGTTCTACGATTCC
>JBKOYV010000016.1:0-26460 GCA_046725585.1 Gemmatimonadota bacterium
GGCCTTCGCTTCGCCCTTGCACGCCTGGGCGAAGTTCACCTCGTGCGGCACCTCGACCCGCGGGAACGTCTTCGGCACCCGCTCGGCCGCCTTTGCTGCCGACTCGGGATACACCTTTGGGTTGTTCCCGTAGGTGTCGTACGTGAGAATGCCTTTCGTGCCGATGAACACGCCGCCTCCGCCGTCCCCGCGCGGGAGCGTGATCTCATCCGGGAGGAATGGCGGGCGCGGCGGCATGAGGCCGCCGTCGTACCAGAGTACCCTCACTGGCGGCTGTGCCGGCCGGCCGCCGCCCGCCGGCCGCTCGGCGAACTCGTACTGAACCAGCGTCGCCAGCGGATACGACGCCGGGTTCGCCGCGCCTCCCCCCCACGGTGTAGACGACGCCGAGATGCTCGTCGGATACGTCAGGCCTAACGCCCAGAACACCTGGTCGATGAGGTGCGCGCCCATGTCGCCGATGGCGCCCACGCCGAAGTCGACCCAACCGCGCCAGCTGAATGGGTGATACGCCGGGTGATATGGGATCTCCTTTGCCGGGCCGAGGAAGAGGTCCCAGTTGAACCCCGGCGGCGGCGTCTGCGGATTCTCGGCCATGGCCTTGAGCACCGCGTTGTCCACCGTCCGCATGTTCCATTGCGGCGGAGGCGGCGGTCCGGGCGGCTGATTGCCGTTCGCCGGTGCCGATGGCTGCTGCGGTGGTGCGGCGTTAGGCGGCAGCGGTCGCGGGATCCCCTGCGCCCAGTAGCGCACCGGACGATCGGTCCACACGTGCGCCTCGCGCACCGGCCCGAGCACGCCTGAGGCAACGAGCTCCATGATGCGGCGCGTGCCTTCCATCGAGTGCCCCTGATTTCCCATCTGGGTCACGACGCCGGTGGACTTCGCCGTTTTCGACAGGAGACGTGCCTCGTATACCGAGTAGGTGAGCGGTTTCTGCACATACACATGCTTGCCCGCCTGCATCGCGGCCATGGCGATCACCGCGTGAAGATGATCGGGCGTCGCGATGACCACGGCGTCGATGTCCTTCTGCTTGTCCAGCATCTGGCGGAAGTCATCGTACTTCGTGGCCTTCGTGTACGCGTCGCGCAGCTTCGTTTGTTCCAGCGTCAGGCCGCCTTGCCCATCCCGTACCCGAACCTCACGGGCGAGTGAGCGCTCCACGTACGGGAAGTCGACGTCGCAGATGGCGACGACGTTCTCGTCGAGGAAGCGTCTCATGTTCTGCATGCCCATGCCGCCGATGCCGACGAACGCGACGTTGAGCGTTCTCGAGGGCGGCTTGTATCCGCGGCCGAGGACGTGACGGGGGACGATCATCGCGCCGACGGCGAGCTTCGCGGTGTCTTCGACGAACTCGCGGCGAGTGTAGCGATTCGACATTGTGCGGGATCCCGGTGGGAGGCTGATCTTTACGACTATACGGCGGCGTCATGCGGGGGACTAGGGACTGGGGACTGGGGACTCGGCCGGGAACCTCCTTTTTCACGAGGAGGCCTCCGCGGCCGTAATAGCTTCCCGGCCGAGTCCCCAGTCCCTAGTCCCTAATCGCTCGTCATGATGAACAGCGGCGCACCATCGAACTCGTAGATCGGTCGGAGTCGTTCCGTGTTGTAGTACTTGGACACGTCCACGACCTTTTTCTCCGACGTCACGCTGGTGATCGGCACGCTGTCATAGAAGCCCCTGTGAATACTGACGAGCCGGCCGTAGTTCTTCTTGAGGATCAGGTCGAGCGCGAGGTTGCCGAACGCCATCGGCACGATCGAGTCCAGCGCGTCCGGGTCGCCGGACCGTACCAGATATCCCAGCCGCTGGTTCACGACGTCGATGCGCCGGCCATTGTTGTACTTCGGCGAGTACTCCTTGAGCGCCGCCGCAACCTTGTCGCCGATCCCGCCGAGCTTGCGGTGGCCGAACATGTCCACGTCGTGACCCTCGAAGCTCATTCCCTCGTGTGTCGTTAGGCGCGCCCCCTCCGACACGAGGACCACCGCGTAGCGGCTCGGGTGCCGGTTGCGGTCGTACGTCAGCAGCTCCGCGAGGTGATCCACGTCGACAGCGTGCTCCGGGATCACACACCGGTCCGCGGCACCGGCCATCGTGGGAAGCAGCGCGGTGAATCCCGCGTACCGGCCGAACACTTCGATCACGAGGAAGCGCTCGTGCGAGCCGGCCGACGTTCGGAGGCTGTGGGTCGCCTCGATCGTTCGCGTGACGCACGTGCTGAACCCGATGCAGTAGTCGGTGCCGTACACGTCGTTGTCCATCGTCTTCGGGATGGCAACGACGTTCACGCCCTCGTCGTGCAGGCGCTTGCCGTAGCTCAACGTGTCGTCACCACCGATCGGGATGAGCGCGTCCACGCCAATGTGCTCGAGATTCTTGAGCACGTCCCTGGTGATGTCGTTGACCTTCTGGTCGTAGCCGGTGAGATGCTTCGGCACGCGTTCACGCGGCAGATGACTCGGCCGCGTGCGCGACGTGTGCAAAAACGTTCCGCCCGTCCTTCCGGCCCGATTCACGATCGCCTCGGACAACACGTGCACGTTGTCGCTGTTGTCCGCGTCCTTCTCGCGAACGTAGTCGACCAAACCGGCCCACCCACGCCTGATGCCGACGACGCGATAACCCTCGCGCAATGCTCGGATGGTGATGGCGCGGATTGCGGGATTCAAACCAGGCACGTCTCCGCCGCCCGTCAGAATGGCAATCGTCCCTTTGTTGCTCGCCATGCTAGCTCGTCCTCACTGACTTTGCTCGTTCCGGAACCACTCACCCGACATGGAAGCTAATGGGCCCGGTTCGGGCGGAGGCAGATGGCGGACGGTAGTCGACGAGCGAGAATCTGGTCGGCTCACCACGGAGCCCATAGAATCCAGAGAGCGAATAGAGCTGGAGCGATGCCCGATGAACGAAGAAGTTTTCAATCTCGACCTGCGGAAGTTCCTCAAACGGTTCGGAGTAACCGCTCAGCGGGAGATCGAGCGCGCCGTCGCCGACGCGATCGCGCGCGGGGCGCTCACCGGAACCGAGACGCTGGTGGTTCGGGCGACGCTGACAATTCCGGATGTCATCTCCGAGCTTCGCATCGATGGCCAGATCGGTCTCGCGGAGCCGGCATCGAAGGAGTCCAGTTAGCGTTGTCATCCCTCATTTGTCATCCCTCGCTTCGCTCGGGATGACAGCCGCCTCTCGCTAGTCCGATCTCAGCGCCGTAACCGGATCCACCCGCGCCGCCCTGCGGGCGGGGATGACGCACGCGCCCAGCGCCACGAGCCCGAGCAGGGCGGGCACCGACACGAACACCGCCAGGTCCGTCGGCGTTACACCGAAAAGAAAGCCCGCGAGCACTCGGCTCGCGGCGAGCGCGCCGGCGATGCCTAACGCCAGACCGATCGCGGTGAGCGTGCCGCCTTCGCGCAGCACCATCGCCAACACGTCGCTGGCGCGTGCACCGAGCGCCATGCGCACCCCGATCTCCCGCGTGCGCCGCGCGACGGCGTACGCGACCACGCCGTACACACCCACCGCACCGAGCGTCAGCGCCACCCCTGCGAAGGTCGCGAGAAGCAGCATCGTGAACCGCGCCCGCGCGGCCGAGTTGGAAACGAGGTCGGTCAGCGGCCGAACGGCCTTGACCGGCACCGACGGGTCTACGCTCGCAACCGCGGCACGAAGTCGCGACGTGAGTGTCGCAAGATCGCCGTTGGCGCGGACGACGAGCGTCATCTGCGTCGGGAACCAGAAGCCGGCCGTGTTGCCGGTAGGAAAATAGACGCTGACCTCGCCCGCGCTGTTCAGGCTGTCCCGTTTCACGGTCCCGACGACGCCGACCACCGTCACCCACGGTTTGACCCACACTGGCCGAAAGCGCTGACCGATGGGATCCGCGTTAGGCCACAGGAGGCGCGCCGTCAGCTCGTCCACGAGCGCCACGGGTGGCGCCGAGTCGCGGTCCGCCGGGGTCAACACCCGGCCCCGCAGCAACGGGATGCCCATCGTCCTGAAGTAGTCTTCGCTGACGACGGTCTGCACGAGCATCGGCGCCGATCCGCCCGGCGGAACCGGATGCGCTTCAATGTCCGCGGCGAACGAGCTCTGCATGGAGCCCCTGCCCCCGAATGGGAGCACGCTCGCGACGGCGGCGGACTGTACGCCCGGAATAGCCCTCGCCTGCTCCAGCACACGCGCGAAGAAAAGCCGTGATCGAGCAGTGCTGTCCGACGGAAATGCCGGAATCGGTACGTCCGCAGCGATTACCTGCTCTGGCCGAAATCCGAGATCGACCTGATGCAGGCGCCAGAAGCTCTTGATGAGCAGTCCCGCGCCGGCGACGAGCACGACGCCAAGGGCAATCTGCCCGACGACGAGCATCTCGGACAACCGGCGCCGGGCGAGCGTGCCACCGGCGTTCCTCGTGGCGCCGAACACCGCCTGGAGCGTCGGGCGCGAGGCACGAAGCGCGGGAGCGAGGCCGAATCCCAGCCCCGTTGCGAGCGCCGTAACCAGCGTGAAGGAGAGGACGCGCGCGTCGATCGCCACCTCGGCGACGCGCGGCATGCCCTCGGGGATCAGCAGGAGTAACGCGCGTACGCCTCCGGCGGCCACGACCAGCCCCAACGCCCCGCCAACGATCCCGAGCATGACGCTCTCGGTGAGCAGCTGCCTAACGATACGCCCGCGGCCGGCACCAAGCGACGCACGGATCGCGATCTCGCGCTCGCGCGCCGCTGCTCGGCCGAGGAGCAGGTTTGCCACATTGACGCACGCGATGAGCAGGACGACGGCCACCGACCCGAACAACACCATGAGCATCGGGCCGACATCGCCGACGACCTTACGCTCCAGCGGAACGACCGTGACACCTTTCCCCCACTCGTCAGGCATGCGCCACGGGAACGAGCTCCGGCTACGATCGACCAGCGCGGCGATCTCCTGCTGAGCGCGTGCGACGCTCACGCCGCGCCGCAGCCGCCCGATGACGTTGAGGTGGCTCGTCCCCCAGTACCGGCCAATGTTCGCGCGTGAAGCGTCGAGGGACACAGGTACCCAGAAGTCGGTCTCTGGCGACGGGAACGTGAAGTCGGCTGGCATGACGCCGAGGACCGTGCGCGGGATGCCGTCCACGACGATCGATCGGCCGATGACATTCCGGTCGCCGCCGAAGCGCTGCTGCCAGAGCGCGTGCCCGAGAACCACCACGCGGTCACGCCCGGGCTGATCCTCGCCATCGAGGAACGTTCGCCCGATCTCGGCGCGGGCGCCTAACACATCGAAGAAACGGCTCGTAACCGCCGACTGCCCGAGCCTCGCTGGCTCGGACGCGCCCGTCACGCTCACGGCCGTGACGCCGGAGTATCCGGCGATCGGGTCGAGCGTTCGCGTGCCGTCACGCACCTCCACGAAGACGCCGGGCATCATCGCGCCATCGGGCCACACGCTCACCAGACGATCCGGCTCGGCGTACGGAAGCGGTTTGAGCAGGGCTGCGTCGACCA
This sequence comes from Gemmatimonadota bacterium, assembly GCA_046725585.1. Lineage (GTDB taxonomy): Bacteria > Gemmatimonadota > Gemmatimonadetes > Gemmatimonadales > Gemmatimonadaceae > JAJKIV01. The sequence continues at coordinate 5,505 of JBKOYV010000016.1, forward strand.
CGGAGAAGATCGCCGCGTTGGCTCCGATGCCGAGGCCTAACGTCACCGACGCTATGACGAGGAACGACGGTCGCCCGAGGAGCGCGCGTGTGGCGAAGCGCACGTCCTGCCTCAATGCCTCCCACCAGTCCGCGCGACGCTCGCGTTCGACGCGCCCGCGATCGATCGCCGCGATCTCGTCGTGAGCGGCGCGGAGGTCACCGAACTCCCTGCGCGCCTCTGCTTCCGCCGCCTGACGAGTCATGCCACGCGACACGAGGACGTCGATGCGGGTCTCGAGGTGAAACGTGAGCTCCTCATCGATCTCGCGCTCGACGGCGCGCACGGCCGGCGGCTGTCGAAGCAATCTGCGAATTCCCGATCCCAATCTCATGGTCAGCCCTCACGATGCGGCGCGCAGCACCTTGAACACCGCCTCGGCGTACTGCGTCCAGCGCGTCGTCTCGGCGCGGAGCTGCGCTCGGCCGCGCGCCGTGAGCTGGTAGTACTTCGCCTTGCGGTTGTTTTCCGAGAGTCCCCACTCCGATTCGACCCAGCCGCGGTCCTCGAGCCGGTGCAGCGCGACGTAGAGCGCGCGGTCCTCGACGTTCAGCGTCTCGTCGGACGTCTCGCGAATCCACGTCGCCACGGCGTAACCGTGCCGGGGCCCGAACACGAGCGCCTTGAGGACGAGCACGTCGAGCGTGCCCTGGAGAAGTGTGAGGTCACCAACTGCCGGCATTGCCGTTTCCCCGGAAGTGTTCCGGGGATGAGACACCGGAATCCCGGCCAGCGTTGGCTGGCACCGTACGGGTGAGGTGGACACGCACCTGCGGGGACAGTAGCGTGGATTGGTAGATCGAAGAGCCACCCATCGTCCTGCTCACGGAGGACCACGCCATGACCGAGTACGCCCGTCGCTCCATCGTCGACCGGATGCGGGGAGCCGCGTTGCTCGACGTCGCCACCTATGAGGAGGTCGAGCACGACACCGAGGCGACCGGTCAGGCGGCGGTGGTCGTCGTCATCGTCGCGATCTGCACGGCCATCGGCGCAGTGTGGCGTGGCGGGCCTTCGATCATTGCGGGGCCGATCAGTGCGGTGCTTGGCTGGCTCTTGTGGTCGGCGGTGACGTACCTGATCGGCGACAAGCTGCTCGGCGGGACGGCGACCTGGGGCGAGCTGCTGCGGACGATCGGGTTTGCGCAGTCGCCGGGTGTGCTCATGATCTTCGGCATCATCCCGATCCTGGGCGGCCTCGTGCGCGCGGTGGTCGTGCTGTGGCTGCTTGCCGCGGGCATCGTGGCGATTCGCCAGGCGCTCGATTTCTCGACCGGGAAGGCGATCCTCACGGCATTCCTTGGGTGGATTGCCATGGTCGCGCTCGCGTTTCTGACCGGGGGCGGCGGCTGGTTCCGGATGTAGCCCGCCGCACCTGCTGGATCGCGCGACGAGCCGAATGGCGTCCTCGAACGGCCAACCGCCGTTAGGCCCCAGTCCCGAACGGATCCTCGAGCGACGGGCTCTGCGGCGTCATGAGCTCAGCCCCATCTGCCGTGATGACCATGTCATCCTCGAGCCTCACCCCGAACTCGCCCGGGATGTAGATGCCCGGTTCGTCGCTGAACGTCATCCCGGGCTCGAGCTTCTGCGTATTCCCCTTCACGAGGTATGGCCACTCGTGGCCATCCATGCCGATGCCGTGGCCGACGCGGTGGGTGAAGTTCTTGTAGCCCGGGCCGAAGCCAGCGTCCGTGATCACCTTCCGCGCTGCCGCGTCCACCGCCTGACACTCGACGCCCGGGCGAGCCGCCTTGAGCGCCGCCGTCTGCGCCTTGTGCTCGATGTCGAACACCTGCTTCATCCGGTCGGTCGCCTTGCCTAACACGAACGTGCGGCTGATGTCGGAGTTGTAGCCTTCCACCTGACAGCCGCCATCGATGAGCAGGATTGTCCCCTCGCGAATCACCTGCGGCGTCACCGACCCGTGCGGCAGCGCGGAGTACTGACCCACCTGCACGCCCGCGTCGCCGCGGTAGCCGAGCCGCTGGTGGGCGGCGGAGACGAGGCCCGCGAACTGATTCTGGGTCATCCCGTCGGAGAGCGACTTCCACGCCGCCTCGTAGGCCTTGAGCGTCACCGCGCTCGCGTGCCGCATGAGCGCGAGCTCGGCGTCGGACTTCACCCCTCGGCAGCCGGCCGTCACGGGAGTTCCGCTTGTCAACTTCAGGGTCGGCAGCGCCTTCGCCACGTTGTCGGAGAACACGAAGCGGACGGTCTCCTCGATGCCTAACGTTCCCGTCGCGAGGCCACGGGCGCGGAGGCCATCCGCGATGAGCGCCGACGGGCTCTCGTCCTCCTCCCACGTGTGGACTTCGGTGCTTTTGTCGAGCGGGCCGGTGCGCACCTGTTCCATTGCGCGATCTTCCTCGAACTTCGGGCACACGATGAACGGTGTTCCCTTCACGGGAAGTATGAGCGCGAGCATTCGTTCGCTGAGCCCCCAGCGGATGCTCGTGAAGTACTGCATCGAGGTCCCGCCCGTGAGCATGAGCGCGTCGATCTTGTTCTCGCGCATGAGGCGCGTCGCCTTGTCGATGCGCGCGCGGCGCTCCTCCACCGTGATCGGCTTCACGCCTGCCGTCATGGGCTTGAGTGCGGCGATGGCCGGTGGAAGCGTTCCGCCCTGATACGGATTTGGCTCGTTCGTCGGCGCGGCGTGCGCGTTGGCCGGTTGGACCTTCGAGAGAACTGCTCCGGCAGCCGCGAGGGTGCTGGTGCCGAGGAAGGTGCGGCGGGTAGTCATTTTCGGATTCGGGAACGGGGTCCGGCGCTGCTGGTTGTGTGGCCGGGCGGCTCGCGCCGCCCAGCGCATGTTGTGCCGAACCCCCGCTCAAGGCAAGGTCACCGAGGCTCGAGCTTCCCCCGTGCCATCACGCGGTCGTCGAATCCATGGAATTCGAACCCGGCGGCGTGGCCGTTCCGCACCTGAAACACCCACGTTCCAACCACCTCGATGCCAATGAGCTTGTCCTTGCGATAGTCCGAGTTGTTGAACCGGTGCTCACCGACCGGGATGAGGTCGAACTCGGGGTTGACGTCCTCGCCGGCCGCCACACGAACGCCGAGATCGCGGCCGCGCTCGGGGTGAGCGCTCACACGGCCCGTCATCACACGGAGCGTGTGCTGACGAAGCTGGGTGTTCGTTCGCAGCGTGCCGTCGCTGCGGCGCTCCGGCGATTCATGCCGCGTTAGGCGATCTCTGCCCCGCTACTGTTTCGCGTAGCCGAAGCTTTGCTTGTGCCCGTCGATGACCAGCGTACCGACCAGGTGCGCCGGGTCGGTGAGCGATCCCGTGAACGTCTCACCGAGTCCGTAGTCGCGCGTGATGGTCAGGGTCACCGTCTTGCCTGAGATCGTTCCGTCGATCGTCGTGAGACCCTCGCGGCCAGCTTCAATTGCGTACGTGCCCGACCCGCTCACGCGATTGCCGTCTTGCACGAGCGTCATGAGCTCGCGGTAGGCCGGCCCGATCGCCGTGTGAACCCATGTGTCCGCGACCGGCCGCTCGCCGAGGATTCCTGGCTCGGTGGATTCAGACTGGCGTGTAGGGCAGGCGACGCCCATGATGGCGGCAGCGATCGCGACGATCGAGGTCCTGAGGTTCGCTCGCATAAGTCATCAGCTCGAGTCCCAAAATTCCTTTCATCCGTCATGCCCAACCTGACTCGCTCGATCTCCGTCACCATTGCGCTGATCACCCTCGTGGGCCTCGGTGGACCGGTCGCTGCGCAGGGATACGATCCGGCGCTCTTCCAGGAGATGCGCTGGCGGATGATCGGGCCGTTCCGCGCCAGCCGCACGAAAGCCGGTACGGGCGTGCCGTCGCAGCCCAACGTGTTCTACATCGGCGTGGTGAACGGCGGCGTCTGGAAAACGACGGACTACGGCCGCACGTGGGATCCGATTTTCGACGAACAGGGCACGGGATCCGTCGGAGCAATCGCCGTCGCGCCGTCGGACCCCAATACTGTCTACGTCGGAAGCGGCGAGGGCCTCCAGCGACCCGACCTCTCCGTGGGCAACGGCATCTATAAGTCCACCGATGCCGGCAAGACGTGGACGCACCTCGGGCTTCGCGACGGCCAGCAGATCCCGCAGGTCATCATCGACCCGCGCGACCCGAACCGCCTCTTCGTCGCCGTGCTCGGCCACCCGTACGGGCCTAACGCGGAGCGCGGCATCTTCCGGTCCACCGACGGAGGCCGGACCTTCGAGAAGGTGTTGTACAAGGACGAGAACACCGGCGGCATCGACGTCGCATTCGATCCGCAGAACCCACAGACCGTCTATGGCGTGCTCTGGGAGGCGCGTCAGGCGCCGTGGGAGAACGGCGCGTTCAGTGGGCCGGGATCCGGGCTCTTCAAGTCGACCGACGGCGGCACGACGTGGCGCCAGATCGGCCAGGGATTGCCGACGTTCGATCGAGACGCGCTTGGCCGCATCGGTATTGGCATCGCGCCGAGCCTGCCGAGTCGCGTGTTCGCGACCGTGGACGCGGCGCGGAACGGTGGACTGTATCGCTCCGACGATGGCGGCGAGACCTTCAAGAAGGCGACGGACGATGCGCGCGTCGTCTCGCGTGCGTCCGACTTCGCGGAAGTGAAGGTTAGCCCGAAGAATCCGGACGTCGTGTTCACGGCCAGCATCGTCGCGTGGAAGTCCATGGACGGTGGCAAGACCTTCTCGGCGCTTCGCGGCGCGCCCGGCGGCGATGACTATCACCGGTTTTGGATCAACCCCGACAACCCCGACATCATCCTGCTCATCGCCGACCAGGGCGCGGTAATCACGGTGAACGGAGGCAAGACGTGGAGCAGCTGGTACAATCAGCCGACGGCGCAGATGTACCACGTGTCTACCGACAACGCGTTCCCGTACCGCGTGTGCAGCGGGCAGCAGGAGTCGGGCTCCGCGTGCGTGCTCAGTCGCAGTGACAACGGTCGCATAACGTCCATGGACTGGCATCCGGTGTCGGTAGAGGAGTACGGCTACGTCGCGCCAGATCCGCTCGACCCGGACATCGTGTACGGCGGCAAGGTGACGCGTTATGACCGTCGCACGGGGCAGGTGCAGAATGTGGCGCCGAAGCTCGCGCGGTCGCCGACCTATCGAGCGCTGCGCACGGCGCCGCTCCTGTTCTCGCCGGTGAACCCGCGGAAGCTGTACTTCGCCACGAACACGGTGTGGCAGACGACGAACGGCGGTCGGAGCTGGCAGGAGATCTCGCCCGACCTCACACGAACTGACTCCATGGTGCCGCCTAACGTCGGCAAGTATGCGGGCGAACGCGGGGCGACGGCGCGTCATCCGGGCGTCGTGTACACCATCGCTCCGTCGCACCTCAAGGAGAACATCATGTGGGCGGGCAGCGATGACGGTTTGATTCACGTCACGTTCGACGGCGGCAAGACGTGGAAGGACGTGACGCCGCCAGCGCTTAAGTCACGGCCGTGGAGCAAGATCTCGATCATGGACGCGTCGCACTTCGATACGCTCACCGCGTACGCGGCGATCAACACGCTGCGGCTCGACGACATGCGTCCGCACCTCTATCGCACGCGCGATGGCGGGAAAACGTGGACGGAGATCGTCGCCGGGATCGACTCGGGCGCGATCACGAACGTCATCCGCGAAGACCCGAAGGCGCGCGGCCTGTTGTACGCCGGGAGCGATCGCCAGGTGTGGGTGTCGTTCGACCACGGCGATCACTGGCAGTCGCTGCGCCTCAACATGCCGGGGACGTCTATCCGCGATCTGGTCATCAAGGACGATGACGTGGTGATCGGGACGCACGGGCGGTCGTTCTGGATTCTCGACGACGTGACGCCGTTGCGGCAACTGGGGACGGAGGCAACGGGGACTGGGGACAGGGAACTGGGGACGGCGGTGGGGACATCGGGACTGGGGACCCGGGACTCGGCCGGGCACCTTCACTTCGCGGGAGGCCTCCGCGCCCATAGAAGTCTCCCGGCCGAGTCCCCTGTCCCCAGTCCCCAGTCCCGGCTGTTCAAGCCTCAAACAGCCATCCGCATCAGGTACAGCCAATGGCCCGATACTCCTTTGCCACCCGATGAGCCCGCGGCGGAGAATCCGCCCGACGGCGCGATCATCGACTACGTCATCGGCAGCGGCGGGGCGGGCGGCAAGCCGGTGACGCTCGAGATCTACGACGGGTCGGTGATCGTTAGGCGCTACGCGAGCACCGACACCGCCATGGCGCCAGCAGACCTGGGCAACGTGCCGCGGTACTGGATCCGGCCGACCCGCGTGTTGTCGGCCGAACCGGGCATGCACCGATTCGTGTGGGACCTGCGCTACCCGCCGCCGGGCGTGCTCAACACGCAGTATCCCATCTCCGCCACGCCTAACAACACGCCGCGGGAGCCGCGAGGACCATGGGTCGTGCCCGGCACGTACACCGTCCGCCTCACCGTGAATAGCCAGACTTACACGCAGCCGCTCACCGTGCGCATGGACCCGCGCGTCAAGACGTCGGCTGCCACGCTCGCTCGGCAGTTCACGCTGTCGAAGGGTGTCTACGACGACATTAACCGGGCACGCGGAGTGCTCGACGAGCTCCGCGCGCTTCGCGCGAATCTGCGTGAGGTGCGCGCACGCTTGACCGGCGACGGCGTCGCGGCAATCGACTCGCTCGACCGCGAATTTGGCGCGCTCGAGGGCGGAGGGGGCGGGTTCGGCGGCGGGGGCGGCGGTGCGGCGACGCTCGCGGGTACGATCAGCACCCTCGGCGAGTTGTACGGAGCGCTCCAGGAAGCGGACGTTCAGCCGACCACGCAGCTCGTCGCTGCCGTGGCGGCGGCGCACCGTGACGTGCCGGGGACGCTGGCGCGATGGGACGCCCTCCGCACTCGCGCGATCAGCCGATTCGGCTCCCAGCTTCGGCCCCTCGGGCCGCCGAGGTGACCGCGCGTTAGGTGGTGCGGGAACGGCTCACGGACGCCAGATTGTCAACAGCGCGCATTTCAACGATTCGCCAGGGAGGCGAGGACGATGGCACGGAAGCCAATGGCAGCGGCGGTGGTGGGGAGCCTTCTCATGGTCGTGTGTGATGACGGTGCCGTGTACGAGCTCGACCCGAACGGCGCGTGGGTCGAGCGTCAACCGATTCCGGGAACGCCCGCGGCGCACGCGGACGAGATCCGGCGCCAGGAGCCGCGCTTCGATTGAGCGCCGCGGAGGCGGGGCATGGCCCAGCCCCGCGGCCCAACGTATAGTGATGCAGACCTATGCCATGCCTGCTCGTCGTCCTCGCGCTCGCCACACCGCGGCTCGTGATCGCGGTGCTTTACTTCTTCACGACGTGGTTCAAGGGCCTGTTCGACACCCCGCTGTGGCCCATCCTCGGCTTCATTTTCCTGCCGACGAGCTTCCTCTGGTTCACGGCGGTGCAGCGGTGGTTCGGCGGGCAGTGGACGTTGTGGCCCATTGTGGGGCTCGTCATTGCGCTCATGATCGACATCTCGCCAGCCGGCGGGCGGCGAAAGAGATCGTGATCATCCCGCGTGGTTCGCCACGCTCATCCAGGGACGGTGAACGATGCGATTCTCGCTGATCGGTGGTTGTGTGGTTGCGGCGCTCTCTCTGCCGGCTGTGCTCGCGGGCCAGGGCGCGGTCCTGCCTCCCGCGCAACAGATCGCCGCAGCGACGGCCGCCGCCCCGGCGGAGCTTCGCAATGGGGCCGGCGTTTGGGGATACGACGCGAGCAAGAAGCTCGTGAAGATTCGTGAGGGCACGAATGACATGGTGTGTCTCGCGAGCAACCCTGATGGGGAACAGTTCCACGTCGCGTGCTATCACAAGCTGCTCGAGCCGTTCATGGCCCGCGGCCGCGAGCTGCGCGCCCAGGGCGTGAAGGGCGAACAGGTCGACACCGTGCGGTTCAAGGAGATCAAGAGCGGCAAGCTCGCGATGCCGCAGACGCCGTCCGCGCTCTACACGCTGACGGGTCCGCCGACCAGCTTCGACCCGGCGACAGGCAAGGTGACGGGCGCGAAGTGGCTGTACGTCGTGTACATCCCTGGCGCGACGGAAAAGTCGACCGGGATCACGGAGAAGCCGGCGGCGGGCGTGCCGTGGATCATGTACCCGGGTACCCCGAAGGCACACATCATGTTTTTCACCGGGATGTGACGATCGCCTAACGTTTTGCCTGACGGCCGGAGCGTGCCTGCCCTGCGGTATGTCACTCTTGTGATTGGCCCGCGATAGCAGCTCGTCCTCGGGATCGGGCTCTCTCGCAGCTCAATCACGCGCCGGCCGCGCGCTCACCGCTGACTGGGCTCGGCGCCGTGCTCCCACTCCGTGACGAGCCGTCGGAGGTCGGCGATCTCGAATGGCTTCGTGAGCACGGCGCAGCCGACCTCAGCCAGCGGCTGGAATGCTTCGGCGTCAGGGCTCCCGGTGACAAAGGCGACCCGCCGGGCCAGGGCCGGGCGGTGAACGGTGATCCATTCGTAGAGCGCCAAGCCGCTGCCGTCGCGGAGTCGGACGTCGAGCAACGCGCCCCTGACGTCGTCGCGTCCGGCGAGCGCGAGCTTCGCAGCACCGACCCCGTCCGCTGACAGCACCGCGAACCCGAAGGCCCCGAGCGCGCGTCGGACCAGTTCGCGGATCGCCGGTTGATCCTCGACGTGAAGAATCGCCATGCAAAACGGCCGACAACGGGGAGAACGAACGAGGGCGCTGCCTGTGGCCCCTCCTGAGGGGCAGCGCGACGGCGATTCGTGGGAAAGCAAGCAATGGGCCGGCCCGGAGGTTGCGTAATAGTATCACATGAGCACTAATGCGCCCCGCGGCTTCCAGTTCGTCCGCGCTGCGATCGCTGGCGTGAGGGACCTGCGAGAGCTCGCCACGCTGCACGCCTTCGCGCGCGAGCAGTGGGGCGACGACCCAGTGTACGCCTCCGAGCTGGAGGCGCTGTTCAACCAGCGCCAAGCGGAAATCGAACGGAGGCCGGCCACACAATTGCCGCTGCCTCTCGACGATTATGAGGGGCTCGACCGCGATGCCGGATGAAGGGCTGGGCGACGTCCCCGGTGGCGCATAGCTGAGAGCTATATGCGCCTGCCTCGCCAATAAAGGCGTTGGCGTCATACTCCTCGGCGGCCTTCCGTGCGGCGACGTGATGACTTACCGGAGCCGGCCACAGCGGGCCCGCCCCCTACGTCAAGTGGCGTATGGCTGAGCCAGGCGGCAGCACGCATCCTCTGCACTGCCCGCCGGTGGTGGTGGCGGCTCCTCATACCCAGAGGCAGGGATGACCAACCCCCGAATCGCCGCCCGCCGACTCGCCCTTCTGCTCCTCCTCCCGGCGTGCCACACATGGCGGCCGGTAGAACTGGCCCCGAACACAGGCTTCGAGACGAACAACAGAGTGCGCGTCGAGAGAAAAGCGCCGAGCACCGATTCGGTGGTCGCCGCCGCCAACGGCCCGGCGGGCAAGTCGCACGCACCGGTCGTCTTTCACGGGGTGTCGGTTGATGGCGACAGCCTGTTCGGCGTCCGGTCTGGCTCGGCGCAGCCCGTCGCCATCGCCGTCGCCGACGTCGTGCGGGCTGAGGAGCGGCGGTTCAGTGGCGGGCGCACCGCGCTCCTGGCCGTCGGCGTCGTTGTCGGCAGCTTCGTCGGCCTCGTGGGGCTTATCCTCGCTTCAGGGGGCCCGGCTGGGTTTTGATTTCTGCCGCTCGGGGCCGTCCTCGTACACCCGTTAGGCCGCCGCCAGCGCCAGCCACACCTGTCGTGCCGGTTTCCTGGCGGCCATTCACACCGCCTGAGTCGGTCGTTAGGCGGAGCCCGCCTAACCGTTTTCGGGCCCAGATGAAAAAAACAACGCCCCCGTGGGGTCCCGGGGGCGTTGGTGCATCACTCCGCCGAGGCTACGTTCGTCGGAGCACTCGCATAATGGCGAGTGGGCCAGGGGTTGGGAACTCGGGCGAACCCCCGACCCCCGACCCAAAACTGACTCGCTCGTCAGGGACCGCCGACTGAGTACTGGTTACGGGGTACAGAACCTTTGCGATGCCCATCTCGGAAGTTTCCGGTCACCAACCCCCAGGCGTGATACGCGGTCACCAGTGTGCTGCCTACTCCTCTCGTAGCGCGACGACAGGGTCGACACGCGTCGCCCGCATGGCCGGGACGAACGTCGCGACCGCCGCGACTCCCACGAGCGTGAGCGCCACCAGAACGAATGTTGTTGGATCCGTCGGCCGGACGCCGAAGAGCTGGCTCGCGATGAGCCGCGTGAGACCGAAGGCACCCAGCACGCCGATCAGCACGCCGGCCCCGACGAGCACGAGCCCCTGCCCCATCACCATCCGCAGTACGTTCTGGCGCGCCGCGCCTAACGCCATGCGGATGCCGATCTCGTGCGAGCGCTGCGTCACCGAGTACGACATCACGCCGTAGATCCCGACCGACGCCAGCACCACCGCCATGGTCGCGAAGAGGCCGAGCAGCATCATCGCGAACTTCCGCTGCCCCATCGAGTTCGCGATGTTCGCGTCCATGGTCGAGATGTCGAAGATCGGCACATCCTGGTCGATCCCGTGAAGCGCCACACGCACGGCCGGCAGCACACGAGTCGGGTCACCATCGGCGCGAACCGCGAACGACATCGAATTGCTGGTGAAGCCGTACCGATGAGATGGGTGGTACATCTGCACGCGATTCTTGTCGTCCAGCCCAGCGTGCTTCGTGTGCGCCACGACGCCCACGACGGTCATCCACTGAATCACCGAGTCGCGCTGCGGGTTGTTGAACGTCACCCGCTTCCCGATCGGATCCGCGTTAGGCCAGTACCGCTTCACCATCTCCTCGTCCACGATCACGACCTGCGGGCCGACCGCGCCGTCCTGGTCGGTGAAGTTCCGACCCTTGATGAGCGGCACCTTGAGCGTCGTGAAGAACCCGGGGCTCACGATACGCTGGTCACCCCATGGTGCCGGCGTGTCCGGCGGTGGCTGGTATCCTTCGACCGCGAAACTCCCGGTCGACCAATCGTCGGTGAACGGCATCGTGGACGTCATGCCCACCGACCTGACCCCAGGAACTGCCTTCATCGTTTCGATGGCGCGATCCCAATACTGGATCTGCGCCGTATCCGACTGATACTTCGCTCGCGGGATCGCCACGTTGAACGTCAGCAGGTTGCTCGAGTCGAATCCGGGGTTCACCTCCTGCAGGAGCGCGAGACTCTTGATCAGAAGCCCAGCACCCGTGAGCAGCGTCAGCGCCAGCGCGACTTCGGCCACCACGAGTGCGCGGCGAAGTGCCTGGCCGCTCCGGTCCGCCGACCCGCTCCGGCCGCCTTCCTTCAACGTGTCCTGCAGGTTTGCCCGCGACGCCTGGAGCGCCGGGACCAACCCGAACAGGAGGCCGGTCACCACCGCGACGCCTAACGTGAACGCCGTGACGAGACCGTCGATCCGGAGCTCGGTGATCCGCGGGACGTTCGCCGGCTTGAGCGCCACGACCCCCTTCATGCCCAGCCACGCGAGCCCGAGCCCGAGCACGCCACCCATGACGGCCAGCAGAAGACTCTCCGCCATGAGCTGACGCAGGAGGTCGCGCCGCGTCGCGCCGAGCGCGCTGCGAATGGCGACTTCCTTGATGCGCGACGCCGCCCGCGCGAGCAGGAGATTCGCCACGTTCGCGCACGCGATGAGCAGCACGAACCCGACGGCGCCTAACAACACGAGCAGCGCGGAACGGATCCGGCCACTCACCTTCTCGTTCATCGGCGTGAGCTTGAGCGTCCAGTCCGTCGGGTACTGGTTGGGGAACTGGGCGCGCAGCTGGCTCGCGAATGCCTTCATGTCGCCGCGAGCGCGCTCGACGGAGATCCCCGGCTTGAGGCGCGCGACCAGTGTCAGGTACTCGTTGGTCCGACGGTTGTCGGAGAAGGCGTCCGGCGCGAGCGCGAGCGGCGTCCACAGGTCCGACGGCGCCCGGGCCGTGAAGTCGCGGAACGAGGCAGGCATGACGCCGATCACGTCATACGGCTCATTGTTCAGGATCAGCCGCTTGCCTATGACCGCCGGGTCGCCACCGAACTGGCGCTGCCAGAACCCGTAGCTCAGCACCACGACATGGTTCTTGCCCGGCGCATCCTCCTCGGGCGTGAACGGCCGGCCGAGAATCGGCGCGACGCCGAGCGTCCTGAAGATGAGCCCCGAGCCGCGGGTGCCCTGCAGGCGCTGCGGCTCGCCGCTATTGCCCGTGAGGGCCGGAGACCAGCCGTTCATCACGAAGACGCCGTCGAAGATCGACGTCTTGTCGCGGAGGTCGCGGAAGCCCGGCGCGGACGCGCCCGCCTCGAGGTTATTGAGCGACGGGTAGAAGTGGTCCACGATCACGAGCCGTTCCGGGTCCCGATAGGGATACGGCCGGAGCAGCACCGCGTTCACGACGCTGAAGATCGCGCTATTCGCGCCGATGCCAAGCGCGAGCGTGAGGAGGACGATCAGCGAGAAGCCCGGCGACTTGCGAAGGCGCCGAAAGGCGTACCGGACGTCCTTGAGCCACGTGTCCATAGGGAATCGGGAATCGGGAATCAGAACTGCCGGGAGACGGGAGACGGGAGACGGGAGACGGGAAGCGGCAGTCGTACCGATAGGACAGATACGATGCATGGAACGTTCGGATTCAACACCGGGCGTCGAACGGTCCGGTTTCGCTTCCCGCTTCCCGCTTCCGCTTCCCGGCAGTTCCGATTCCCTACACAGCGAGCTGCCGCAGCTCCTTGGACCGCGCGCGGCTCGCGAGGATCTTCGTGCCGTCGCGCATCTCCACCTGCATCCGGCTGCCATCGAACGGCACCAGCTGCTTGACGAAGTCGAGGTTCACGATGTGCGCCCGGTGGACGCGGATGAACCGCTCCGGGTCGAGCCGGCGCTCGAAGTCGTTCAGCGTCAGGTACACCAGATACGACCGCGACTTCGTGCGCACCTCGACGTAGTCGTCGGCCGCCTCGAGCCGCTCGATCTCGGCGGTGGCGACGGGCACGATCCGATCGCGGTCGCGAACGAACAGGCGAGTCAGCGGGCCGGATTCCGCCATCACGCTCCGTGCGCGCTCGACGAGCGGCGTCGTCGTCTCCGCTTCACTTCGGCTACCGCGCCCGCTCAGCGGAAGCGCTCGGCGAGCGCGCTCGAGCGCTGCCAGACAGCGCTCCCGGCCGAACGGCTTGAGCAGGTAGTCCAACGCCTCGAGCTCGAAGGCGCTCACCGCATAGCGGTCGTACGCCGTCGTGAAGATCACGGCCGGCTCGTGGCTGATGCGATCGAGCACGTCAAGGCCGTTGAGCTCCGGCATCTCGATGTCGAGAAACACGAGATCGGGGGCAAGCGCGTCGATCAACTGGACGGCGCGCGTGCCCGTCTCGGCCTCGCCTATGCACTCCAGCCATGGGACGTCGGCAAGGATCTCGCGCAACGTCCGGCGCGCGAGTGGCTCATCTTCCACGATGAGCGCCCGGATCTTCGTCATGGCGCGACCGGGGTCGCCGGGCTGGAAGCGTTAGGCAGCCGCACCTCGCCCGTGCTCGCCCGCAGGACGGGCGTCGTCACGGCCGGCAGCGTCACGCGCACCAGAAACCCGTTGCGCGGCGCGGTCACGATCTCCATGCGCGCGTCCGCGCCCCACCTCGCCTCGAGCCGCTGCCTGACGGCGCTCAATCCCACACCGGCAGCTTCCGACATGCGCGTGCCGTCAGCCCCGCCGCCGTCGTCGGCGACCTCCAGCACGAGATGGTCATTCACGAGGTTCGCGGCAATGCGCAGCGTTCCCTCGCCCGCCCGTGGCGCGATGCCGTGCTTGATCGCGTTCTCCACGAGCGGCTGCAGCGAGAACGCCAGAACGAGACACTCGAGCGCGTCGGGGTCGATCTCTTCCATGACTTGCAGGCGATCCGCTAACCGCAACCGCTCGAGTGCGAGATACGCCCGCACGAAACCCATCTCTTCCTCGAGGGGCACTTCTTCGCTGCGCTCCCGGTTCACGTCGAGCACGTAGCGCAGCAGTGCCGCGAACTGCTCGAGCGCCCGCTCGCCGCTCGCGGGATCGATGCGCACAAGCGCCGTGATCGAGTGCAGCGTGTTGAACAGGAAGTGTGGGTTGAGCTGCGCACGCAACGCGCGAAGCTCGGCGTCGACCCGCAGCGCCTCCGCCCGCGCCGTACGTCGCTCCTCGTCGCGAAGGCGCCGCGCCGCCTGCACCGCGTACGAGATGCCCACCACCAGGCCGTACAGGGCCATCCCGTACAGCAGCTGCCAGCCGATCGCCTGCCGCATGAACTGCTCGTAGTCTCCGGCGGGCGCGCGATACTTTATCGATAGCGCGACCTCCGCCGTCATGAGACCGGCGTACACGACGCACAGCACCGCATGCACGAGAAAGAACCAAATTCGGTGTCCACGCTCGTACCGAATGCGCGTGCTCACCCACCACGCAGGTAGGCCGAGGAGTGCCGCCGTGCCTACGGTCCACGTCGCGCCGAACACCGCGCTCAGTGGGTCGATCTCGCGTCGCGTGCCCAGAACGACCGCGTAGAGTGCCGCGAGAGGGACCCACGCGAGGGTGTAGAGAAAGGCGAAGCGTGCACGCGACACGGTCGTTGCTCCTCCCGGTTACTTCTTCGCGCCGTCGAGCGACGGAAGCAGAACGTATTGCACCCAGCCGTTCTTCGGCTGAAGCTCGAGCGCTTTCTGGTATGCGGCCCGCGCCTCGTCGGTCTTGTCGTTCTTCTGCAGCGCCTGGCCCAACCAGATGTATGCGTCGGCGTGACCCCACGAGGGCGCGGGCGGCACGGGTCGGTCGGTCTCGAACAACGCGAGCGCCTTGCGCAGGTCGCGCTCCGCCTTGTCCGTCCCGCCACCGAACGTCTTCGGCGTAAACATGTTCGACATTCCGCTCGTGAGCCACACGCGCGGGTTGTTCGGCTCCAGCTCCTTCGCCCGATCGAGCAAGCGGCTCGACTTGGGGCCCAGCGTCATCCCGCTGAGCGGGTTGCCGCTCAACCCGATCAGGAGCCCGATCACGCTGCTCCGCAGGGCGAGCGCGTCGGCCGTCGGCGATTTCGCTGTTGCCTGCTCGAGCAGCAGGTCAGCTTCGTCGAGCGCTCGCTTGGCCTCGTCGTGCTTCTTCTGCCCCGTGTAGAGCGACGCCGTGCGATAGAGCGCAAGCGACCGGTAGTAAAGCAGCAGCGGATCGTTCGGCGTGACCGTGAGCACGCGATCGACCATCGCGGCGGCATTCGTCAGGCGATCGAGATCGCCAACCGCGTTCGCCGCGTCGATCTCGCGGCTTGCGGAATCGGCCCACTTCGCGGTGCCGGTCAGCTGACTTTGCGCGCTAGCCGACGCGGCGGTGGACACAATGCCAATCAGGATCGCCTGGAAAGCGGCGATCATGGATGAGCGTTTCATCGATTCTCCTTGAGCCAGGTGATCGTCGCGCCGAAGTACACGGAGCGCTCGAACAGGCTTGCCACCACGGAGCGGCGTGAATAGTCGGCGTTGTACGTGTACTGCTGGGCGTTCGTGCGGTCGAGCATGTTCATCAGCGACACGAACGCCACGCTCTGCACGCCCGGTGTGAGCTGCCGGAAGTAGCTGGCCGAGAGGTCCAGACGGCGAAACGCGGGAAGTCGCTCGCTCATCGGTGCGCCGTACCGCGGAACGTAGACCTGCTGCTCCACGTCGTACGTAGCGCCCGAGACGGGCGTGAACGGACGCCCGGTCGCGTACCGGTATGCCAGCGACGCACTCAGCCCGCCAAGCAATGACCGCTCTGCCACCACAGTCGCGGTGTGCGTGATGTCGAACGGCGCACGGGTCACGGCACCTCCGTCAGGGTCGGTCCGGCGCGAGGCCACGAAGCTGTAGCTCACGCGCCCCGTCATGCCTAACGGCGCCCGTCCCTTCGCGAACACGTCCACGCCGCGAGCATGGCCGGTGCCGCCGCTCACCACGTCGTAGTCGCGCGTCCGTTGGGCGAGATCGTCGTACTGCTTGTCGTACGCCTCGACGCGAAGCATCTGACGTTCGCCGCCCACCTGCGCACCGAGGATCCGTTGCCTTGCACGCATGGACCCGAGCGGGCTCCCAGCGGACAGCGAGTCGTCGAAGTAGAGGGGATCGGGCACCTGGTGGTACACCCCCCACGCCGCGGTGAGCGTCAGCCCACCGAGCGTCTTCCATGCCGCGGACAGGCGCGGGTCGACGGTTCGCTGGTCGGTGACCGACGAGCGATCAGTGCGCACGCCGGCCACCAACCGCGCCTCGGTGAACGGCCGCCAGTCGGCTTCGACGAATGCCGCCGAGCGATTCCCTGTGCGAGTCGATGTGATCACGGTCGTGCGCGCGCCGGGTTTGACGTCGTAACCCGTTGCCGGGATCGACCCCTCGTAGCTCGACTCGAGTCGATCGAGCTCGCCGCCCACCCGGAGCACAATACCTAACGACGTCTGCCACTCCGTCTGGGCAAAGAGCTGAGCATGATTGGACCCGTTCGAGAGACGAAACGCACCGAAGTCGGTGCCGCTCTCGTTATGCGACGCCGCGATCGTCATAGTTGGTGAAACGGCGCCGAAGACGTCGTGCCACGTGGCAACGCCCAACTGGCCAATCAGGTCGACCGAGAAGTCGCCGCCGTACGACGCCTCCTCGACCCCAAACGCGAGCGCGTTCGTCTGCCGCACGCCGAACAGCTTGACCTCACCAGTGGGACGGTAGTCGACAGTCGCGCTCGCGCTCACGTCGTAGCCGTGCGGCGCCGGGTTGTAATCGCGACGTGTCCCGTTGAGCCGGAACATCGGATCGAGGTTCGAGCGATTGCTTGCGAAACGAAACGAAAGGACCGGCGAGACCTTCAGTGCCGCTGCCCCCGACAGCGCCGCGAGGCCAGCGCTGGCCGTCACCGAGCTGTGCGCGGGCGGTCCCTGCGTGCGCAGCGATGCGATGCCCGACAACGCGTCGCCGTACCGTGCTCCGAAGCCGCCTGACGAGAAAAAGATCCCGTCGAGCAAGAACGGATCGACCGTGCCGGTGAACGTGCCCGCGGGCGATTGGAGCTGGACGGGCGTGAGCAGCCCCGCGTCATTCAGGAACACGCGCGTCTCGGTGAAATCACCGCCGCGTACGAATAGCGCCGTTCCCTCATCGCCGGCCTGAATGCCGGGGAGACTCTGGATCGCGCGGTTCACGTCGGCGGCGGTGCCCGGTGTCGTCACGACCTCGAGCGGGGTGAGCGTCGCGCCGCGCTCTGCGCCCGCCGTGTATTGCCCCGCCTGGACTGTCACCGGTGCGAGCGACACGCCGCTCGGCTCCAGGGTAATTACGAGCGTGCTCGTGTCGCCCGCTGCGATCAGGCGACGATGTTCCGAGAATCCGAGTCGGCGTACGACGAGGGTGAGCGGGCCGAGTGTGCCGGTCGTGATGGCAAACGTGCCATCCTCCCGTGTCACGACACCTTCGAGCGTCTCGATGATGAAAACGTTCGCGGTTTCCAGCGGGCGCGCGTCGGGCCGGTGAACGACGCCGCGTACGATGCGCGTCGGCGCGGGGAGAGATCGCTGGGCTTTCAGCGTACTCGCGCCGAGTACAACGAGGCAGGCTGCGAGCAGTCCGGCTTTCATGGCTCACATGATCGCCGAGCAAGGCCCGGGATACCTACGACGAATCCGGTGAACTGCCGCTCGGCTCGGCGAACGGTCGGCGGTAGCAGCCGGTTGGCGCTGCGGTTGAGAATTCAGCCGCGGCGGGTAGAATGGCGGTCATGCTCGAGGAGCGACTCCGCACATGACCACTGGTAACGCGCGCACCGAGGTTCTGTCGGTCATCCGGCGCATCAACTCGGCGTGGCTCGAAGGGCCCGCCGATGAGATCACGACCACAGTGCTGCCTTGCTTGGACGAGAATGTCGTCTTCTGCGGCCCGAGCTTTCAGGTCCTCGTTCGCGGAGCCGCGGCGTGCGCGAAGAGCTTCGAGGACTTCGTGCGCATGGCGACCGTCCGCGAGTTCAACGCTCCGGATCCCGAGGTCCACGTCGCGGGGGACGCGGCGACAGCGGTGTGTCCGTGGACGATGACCTACACGCTCAAGGACCAGACGTACACGGAATCCGGCCACGACCTCCTCGTGTTCAATCGGAGTGGAGGAGAGTGGCGCGTGATGTGGCGGGCGATGGTACCGGCGGCGGCGTCATGAGCGAGGCCCGCCGTGCCTAACGCGGAAGAGCTGCGGCTTGCCGAGGACGCGCGGCGGACGCGGAACTGGAAGCGCTGGGGCCCCTACCTCGCCGAGCGTCAGTGGGGTACCGTCCGCGAGGACTACTCCCCCAACGGCGAGTGTTGGGCCTATTTCCCACACGATCACGCCCGCAGCCGGGCCTACCGCTGGGGTGAGGACGGCCTGCTCGGCCTCACGGACCGCGAGGGTCGTCTGGCGCTTGCCCCCGCGCTCTGGAACGGCGCCGATCCCATTCTCAAGGAGCGGCTTTTCGGCCTCGCCGGGCCGGAGGGCAATCACGGCGAGGACGTGAAGGAGTGCTACTACTACCTCGATGCGACCCCAACACACTCCTACAACCGCGCCCTCTACAAGTATCCCCAACGCCCGTTCCCCTACACGGCGCTGGTCGAGGAGAACGCGCGGCGCGGGACGCAGGATCCCGAATACGAGCTGATCGACACCGGCACATTCGACGGGGACCACTACTTCGACGTCACGACCGAGTACGCGAAGGCTGGGCCCGACGACGTGCTGGTGCGCTACACTGTCGCCAACCGCGGGCCCGAGCCCGCGACGCTCCACTTCCTCCCCACCCTCTGGTTCCGCAACACGTGGAGCTGGGGCGGCACCGGTGAAAACTTCCCGCCGCGTGGCGAGATCGAGCTCGACGGGAGGGGGATACTCCGCGCGTCACACGCCACGCTCGGCGCCTTCACGCTGTTCGCCGAGGCGGACGGCGAGGCCGGCGCGCCCACGCCGTTGTTCACCGAGAACGAGACCAACGCCGAGCGCATGTTCGGCCTGCCTAACGCGCGACCCTACGTCAAGGACGCGTTCCACGACTACGTGATCCACGGCCGCCACGACTGCGTGAACCCAGCCAACACGGGCAGCAAGGCGGCGTTGTATTACCGCATGGCGCTGCCCGCCGGCGCGACCATCGTGCTGCGGCTCCGACTCGTCGCCACCACCGACGCACCGGCCGACCCCTTTGGCGCAGGGTTCGACGACACGATCGCGGCTCGACGGGCAGAGGCGGACGAGTTCTACGACGCGCGCATAGGACGAGATGCGACGGCGGAGGAGCGAGCCGTGGTCCGGCAGGCGTACGCGGGCCTGCTCTGGACGAAGCAGTTCTATCACTACGTGGTGAGGGACTGGCTCGTCGGCGATCCGGCGCAGCCAGCGCCTCCACCCGAGCGCCTGACCGGCCGGAATTCCGACTGGCGCCACGTGCACGCGCGGGACGTGATGTCGGTTCCTGACAAGTGGGAGTACCCGTGGTTCGCGGCATGGGACCTCGCGTTCCACGTCGTCCCGTTTGCGCAGGTCGACCCCGAATTCGCGAAGCAGCAGATGATCCTCCTGCTTCGCGAATGGTACATGCACGCCAATGGCGAGCTCCCCGCGTACGAGTTCGCGCTCGATGATGTGAATCCTCCGGTGCACGCGTGGGCGTGCTACCGGATCTACCGGATGACCGGACCTCGCGGGCATCGCGACCGGGCCTTCCTCGAGCGCGCGTTCCACAAGCTGCTCATCAACTTCACCTGGTGGGTGAACCGCAAGGACGCCGAGGGCAACAATCTGTTCGGGGGCGGGTTTCTCGGTCTCGACAACATCGGGATCTTCGATCGCTCGAAGCCGCTGCCCACGGGCGGCCGTCTCGAGCAGGCGGACGGCACGGCGTGGATGGCGTTCTTCTGCGGGACGATGCTGTTCATTGCGCTCGAGCTGGCGAGCGAGGATCCGGCGTACGAGGACGTCGCGTCGAAGT
Organism: Gemmatimonadota bacterium; assembly: GCA_046725585.1. GTDB lineage: Bacteria > Gemmatimonadota > Gemmatimonadetes > Gemmatimonadales > Gemmatimonadaceae > JAJKIV01. The sequence continues at coordinate 25,575 of JBKOYV010000016.1, forward strand.
TCTTCGAGCACTACGTGGCGATCTCGGACGCGATGAACGCGTTAGGCGGCAACGGCCTCTGGGACGACGCCGACGGATTCTACTACGATCAGCTGCACGTCGATGGGCAGCTGCTTCCGCTGCGCATCCGGTCGATGGTCGGGATCATCCCGCTGTTCGTCTGCGGGATTCTCGAGGATAGCGTGCTCGCCCGGCTCCCGGGGTTTCGGAAGCGGCTGCAATGGTTCATCGACAACCGCCCGGCGCTCGCGCACCACATCGTGTCGGGCATGTTCAATCGTGGGCCGCGCGGCGGCGGGGTGCACAGCGATGGCCAGCCGGTCGAAGGCCGTCTGTTGTCGATCGCGTCGCGCGAGCGGCTCGTGCGTGCGCTCCGATACGTGCTCGATGAGAACGAATTCCTGTCGCCGTACGGCGTGCGCTCGCTGTCGCGCTTTCACGCCGAGCATCCGTTCATGCTCGAGACCATGGGGACGACGTACAGCGTCGAGTACGCGCCCGGTGACTCGGTGTCAGGACTGTTCGGCGGGAACTCGAACTGGCGCGGTCCGGTATGGTTCCCGCTCAACTATCTCCTCATCGAGGCGCTCGATCGCTACCACCTGTTCTACGGCGCGGACCTCAAGGTCGAGTGTCCGACCGGCTCGGGCTCGTATAGGACGTTGAGCGAGATCGCGCGCGAACTCGAGCGCCGTCTGACGGCGCTCTTCCTTCCGGACTCGTCAGGCGCGCGGCCCGTGCACGGCGGCGACCCCCGATATGCGAGCGACGCGCACTGGAAGGATCTCGTGCTGTTCTACGAGTACTTCCATGGAGAAACGGGACGTGGAGTTGGCGCGAGTCACCAGACGGGCTGGACCGCGCTCGTCGTGCGCTGCATCGAGCA
>JBKOYV010000018.1:0-20422 GCA_046725585.1 Gemmatimonadota bacterium
GCAACGGTCATTCGGAGAACCAGTGGCGCGAATCGAACGCGCGCTTCGAGGGCCCCACGGCGGCTCAACTCCAAGGGACGTTCGCGTCAGGATGGGCTGAAGCAACCGGTGAGCTCATCACGGGTGACCTCTTCTTCCCGCCGCAGGCGTTCGCCGAGGTGGGCCCCGTGCGCGCGGCCTTGCTCCACTCCATCCCGACGGTCGGCAGTACACCCGCGGAGCGGTTTCTCGCGCTGTCCATCAGCGGCGCTCGCCGCACGCTTTATATCGCGAATTCGTACTTCGTGCCCGACGACGACTTTCGCGACCTACTCGTTAGGGCGGCAAAGCGGGGAGTCGACGTTCGCGTGCTGACGGCGGGCGACAAGAGTGACGTCAAGACCACGCTGTACGCCGGCCGGGCACGATATCCCGAGCTGCTCAAGGGAGGCGTGCGCGTCTACGAGTATCAGCCCACGATGATGCACGCGAAGACATTCGTGGTAGACGGTGTGTGGTCCACGGTGGGTTCATTGAACTTCGACAACCGGTCGCTGGTGTTCAACAACGAATCCAACATCGTGGCGCTCGACGAGCGCGTGGGTGCGACGCTCGACTCGCTGTTCATGGACGACCTGCGGTACGCGAAAGAGATCAAGCTCGACGAGTTCAACCGACGGTCGTGGGTCGAACAGCTGCTCGAGTGGGGGGCGAACACGCTGCAGCGCGTGCTCTGACCGAGCGGCGTGAGGCGATGCTAGCCGCGAATCTCGGCGCGGCCCAGGGCGGCGCGGACCGCCTCACGCATGGCGACGATCGCGTCATCGCTCGACGCGGGGGAATCGTCGCGGACATGGATCTCGATCCCTTCCGCGACCAGCACTCGGCGCCAGCCGATTGATCCCTGATCGTCCTGCATGGCGACGGCGTCGGCGCGTACCCCCAAGGCGGGCGCGAGGGATTGGGCAATGCGGCGCTCGAGAAGGTCTCCCGTTGTCTCGCGCATCTCGCGCTTGATGACCTCGAGGGTCTGACCTTCGCGCTGCCGGATCTTGATCGCGAGCAGCTGAAGCAGATGCCGGTAATTGTAGATTGCTGCGGTGCCGGTGCCCTCCGGGCGGTCGAGGAGGCCGTTGGACACATAGAAGCGAACTGCCCGGGCGCTCGGAGCCGCTCGGGCAGACGCGTTCGTGGGTCGCATGCCTGCGGCGTCGACTAGGGCGGTGACGTGGGCAGCAAGCCCGCGTGCGTTCCAGGGTGCGTGGCGGGCGTGAGCGCGGAGAAGGGCGACAGGGGATTCAGCCATGATGCGAACATAATCACGTCAGCGTCGCGGTACGAGGGGCGCGTGGGAGGCTCACCGCCACGGTCGTGCCGCTTTCCGCAGAACTCTCGATCGTAATCTTTCCCTGGTGCTCCTCTACGATTCGCTGAGCCAGCGCGAGCCCGACCCCGGTACTTCCAGGCTTCGTCGATAGAAAGAGCTCAAAGACTCGCGGCAGCATATCTGGCGGAATCGGGGTGCCGCCGTTTGTGAGCCAGCACCGCCATCCGCCGTTTGGGAGAAGCGTGGACTGAAGGGAGATATCGGTCGCTTCAGGGGCGGCGTCGACTGCGTTCGACAGGATGCTCTTGAACGCCTGGGCCAACTGCGCGCCGTCGATCGCGATCGAAGCCGGCGCATCCGGTCTCGTCCTCCGGATCGCTATGGCGCGACTCTCGAGGCGACCTCGCTCCTCCTCGAGCACGCTATCCCAAACGGCATCGGGGTCGGCGGCGGATAGCTTGAGGACAATTGGGCGCCCGAGCTCGAGCAACGTGCCGACCATTCGATTCAGCCGCTCGACCTCGCGCAAAATGCGTCCGACGTTCTTCTCCATCACCGGATCTTCCCGCGCTCGGAAGCGAAGGAGTTGCGCGGCGGATGAGATCCCAAAGATCGGGTTGCGGAGCTCCTGTGCTACGCCCGCGGCGACTTCGCCGATCGCGCCGCTCCTGTGACGGCGACCAGCGTACGCGACATGCCCCGCGCGGTCGATGGCTGCGGAAAGTTGTGCTGCGACCGATGACAGGAAGCGGCGGGCACCGGCCATGCGTTCGGGCGACTCGATGTCATCGGCGACAATCGAGACAACGCCCAGCGGCCCGGACTCGCCGGGTAGCGCTGCTGTCAGTGCGACGGTCGAGTCGTCGCGCGACGCGACAACCCGGCCGCTCTCCAAAACCGCCTTCCATGCGGGAGCGAAGCGCTGCTCGAGCGAATGGCGATCGCCTTCGGATCCGTAGTCGTACACGATGCGGGGGACGGGACCGTCGTCGTCGATCATGGCGATGATGACGACGTCCGCACGTAGCGTCTGGCGGAGCTGCTGCGCGGCTTCGTGGTACGCGCCGTCGGGATCGACGGTGCGAGCGAGCGCGATGCCGGAATCGGCGACGGCTTCTCGAGCGCGATCGAGTGACGTGATATCGACCGTGGAGACGATGAACCCGGTAACCGCGTGCGCTTCGTCGTGCAGCGGTGTCATCTGCGCCAGGGCGACGTGGTGGTCGTCCGGAGTTCGGTCGAGCTCCCAGCGAACGACGGGTGCTCGGCCAGTTCGAAGCAACTGCATTCCGTGCTCGATCTGGTCGCGAGACATGGTTCCGCGCATTGCGTCCCAGATGGGCGTGCCGCGGCTGCTGTCGCCGACGGTCACCGCAAGCGGTCCGCCGTCTTCGCTAAACCGCGGTTGCGCCTGGTGTACGCGTGTGAGATTGCCGTCGAGGTCCAGCGCGTAGATGCTGACGGGGAGCGCGTCGAGCAACGGGTGCTCGGAGAGGTCGGTGGACAGCATGGTCCGACGGAGAGTAGGCGTAAGTCCGACGTAACGGGAAACGACGGGGCGGAAGACGAGACCGCGGGGCACCGGCTGAGCCGGCAGCACCCCGCGGTCGTATCGATCGTGATGGCGCCCTCAAGCGCCTGTGGAGCGCTGCCTCGATCTACTTCTTCTTAGCCTTTCCGCCGCGGCCGCCCGTCTTGCGAGCCGGGGCCTTCTTGCTTGCGGCCTTCTTGCCGCCCGACTTCTTCACGGCTTTCGCCGCGCTCTTGCCCTTCGCGGCTTTTTTTGCTCCGCCCTTGGGCGCGGGGCGGGCGCCCTTGACGCTCTTCGCCGCCGCCTTCTTGGCGCCCGACTTCTTCGCGGGCGCGCTCTTCGTCGCCGTCTTGGCGGGACCTTTCAATGCGGCGGCTGGCTTCGCTGCGGGTGCTGCGGGTGCTGCGGGTGCGGCAGCGGCCGCCGGAGCCGCTGGCGTGGCGGCCTGGCCGGCTCCAGCGCCTACGCTTTCCGCGGGCGTCTTACGAGGACGGCCCGGCCTGCCCGGACGAGGGAAGACCTCGGCCTCTTCCTCTTCCTCGTCTTCGCCGACTGCTTCGGTTTCCTCTTCCTCGTCGCCTTCATCAGACTCGTCGGCGTCATCCCAGAGGCTCTCGTCGCGCTGATTGAGGACCCAGCCGCCATCCTCATCATCGTCGTCATCGAACGAGCTTCCGCCCCCGTAGCCCAGGTCGTCTGAATCGTCATCCCGATCGGAAAACTTCAACTCACGATCCCACTCATCACCGCGCGGCATGACCGCCTCCTGTGAGATAGCCGTCCGGTCCGAACCAGGGGGAAAACCGGGCGGGAAAGGTGCACGTCACATGCCCATCACGTTTGGTAGTGCGGGCGCGCAAAACGCGCCGTATTCACGTCACCCTAGTACAATCGGCAGGTCGCAGAGTCAAGCGACACGCGACACAACGATGTGGTGCGCGATGGATGCTCAGTCACCGAAGGCGGGGTCAGTGACCGATGGATCGCGCACAGGCGCTACCGGGTGTGGCGATCGGCGGCGGCTCGTGAGCCAGGCCGCGGCGTCGTCGAGCAGCGTGTACATCACGGGCACGACGAACAGTGTCAGGAAGGTCGACGTGATCAATCCGCCGATGACGGCTCGCGCCATCGGCGCTCGCTGCTCGGCGCCGGCGCCAATTGCGAGCGCGAGCGGTATCATGCCGAACACCATGGCAAACGTCGTCATGATGATGGGCCGGATGCGCGTGCGCGCCGCCCGAAGAATCGCGGTTTGTCGCTCGCCGCCGTGCTCGCGTTCCTGGTTCGTGAAATCCACGAGCAGGATGCCGTTCTTGGTGACGAGGCCCATGAGCATGATGATGCCGATCATCGACATCACGTTCAGATTGCCCTTGGTCACCAGCAGGGCGAGCGCCACGCCGATGAAGCTCAAGGGCAGTGCGAGCATGATCGCGAGCGGCTGCAGGAACGACCCGAAGAGCGAGGCCAGAATCAGGTAGATGAAAACGACCGCGAGGATGAGGGCCTCGGCGACGTAGCCCTTAGTGTCGTTCAGGTTTTGCACGTCACCGGTGAATACGGCGTGATAGCCGGGCGGGAGATTGAGTGAATCGATCGCTGATTTCACGCGGGCGGCGACGTCGCCCAGTGGGTATCCGGGAATGACGCCGGAGGAGATGTTGATCTGTCGCTCGAGCTGTCTGCGCTCGATCTGTTGCGGGCCGACACCGCTGCGGACGTCAGCTACCTGCGACAGCGGAACGATTCCCGGCTGACCGGTTGTCGGATCGATGTTCGCGCTGGCGATCGGAATGTTCGCGACATCCGCAGCGCTCTTTCGGAGCGAGTCAGGGTAGACAACGATCACGTCGTGCTGATAGCCCTGCGGATCTTCCCATCGCGTTGCGCGTGTTCCGGAGAAGAGCGGCTGGAGCGTCGTGCCGATGGCGTTGATCCCGAGTCCTGCGGCCCACGCCTGCTGCCTATCGACGCTCACGTCGAGCTGAGGGATATCGCCCTGGTCGCTGGAATTGGGCTCCGCGACACCGGGGATCTGCTTCATGGCTTCGTACACGCGAGCTGCCGCAATCTTCAGGCGTGATTGCTCGGGGCCCTGGATGTTCACGCGGATGGGCTGGCCGCGGCCGCCGAAGATGCTCTGCGGCGGGTTGATGGACGGGATGACGCCGGTGACTTCGCGGAGCTGCCCTCGCAGCTCGTTCTGGATCTGGGTGAGCGTCTTATCGCGGTCGTGGGCCGGCCGGAGTTGGACGTTGATGGTGCCCTGGTTAGGCGTTCCGCGGAATCCACCGCCGACGGTAAGGTAGGTGTACTCGACGTCGGGCTGCCTTCTCAGAAAATCGCTGATCTCGCGTCCCTTCTCGAGCGTGAAGTCGAGCGTCGATCCGGGCGCGGTGCGGATGCCGACGGAGAAGTCGTCGCCGTTCGAATCGGGCATCCAGGTGAAGCCGAGTCGCGGGAGGATGATGAACGCGGCGGCAATCGAGGCGCCGGCAGCCGCCATGACGATGCCGCGGTGGTGCAGCGCCCACCTGAGCATCCCCGGATAGTGGTCCGACATCCGCTCGAACCAGTTGTTGAACGCGATGGCCGTGCGGCGGATCGGCGAGCGAACCCTCCGCGGCTTGTGCTCCGTGTTGTGCGCCGCGTCAGCTTTGACGCCATGCTCCACGTCGGGGTCGTACCAGACGCTCGAGAGCATTGGGTCGAGCGTGAACGACACGAAGAGTGACACGAGCACCGCGAACGCGACCGTGACGCCGAACTGGAAGAAGATCTTGCCGATCATGCCGCCCATGAACGCAACGGGCACGAACACGGCGACGACGGCGAGCGTGGTGGAAAAGACGGCGAGACCGATCTCCGAGGTGCCGTCACGTGCCGCCGTGTAATGGTCTTTCCCCATTTCCATGTGGCGCACGATGTTCTCGCGGACGACGATCGCGTCGTCGATGAGCAGGCCGATCGCGAGTGACAGCGCCAGCAGTGTCATCGTGTTGATGGTGAAATCCATCACCCACATGATGAAGAATGCGGAGATGATGGAGATCGGGAGCGCGAGACCAGTGATGACCGTCGAGCGCCACGAGTTGAGGAACAGGTAGATGATGGCGATTGTGAGGATCGCGCCGAGCACGAGGCTCATCTGGACGTCGGCGAGCGATTCGCGGATGCGGCGTGAGTCGTCGCGCGTGACTCGCAGGGTGACGTCGCTCGGGAGCTGCCGCGAGAGCTCGGCGGCGGCGGCGCGGACGGAGTCCGCGACGTCCACGGTGTTCGCCCCGGAGATTTTGAGGATGTCGATCGCCACGGCCGGGTTTCGATCGATCTCCGCCGCGGTGCGCTTGTCGGCTTCGCCGTCGATGACGGTGCCGAGGTCGGAGATGCGGATCGGTGCATTGTTGCGGACGGCGACCACGATGTTGGCGAAGTGCTTCGGCTCGATGACGCGGCCGGTTACGCGAACGAGCCGTTCGGTCGCGCCGTAGTCGACGCGGCCGGCCGGGACTTCCTGGTTCTCGCGCTGGAGCGACTGCATGACCTGCTGCGGGCTCACGCGGTAGGCGCTCAGCGCCGCGGGATCGAGCTGCACGCGAATGACGCGTTCACTACCACCGGTACGGTTCACGGCGCCGACGCCGGGGACGGCCTGGAGGCGCGTGACGATCGTCTCGTCGGCCATGTCGGTGATCTCGCGGAGCGGGCGCTCGGTGCTCTGCACCGCGATCGTGACGATCGGGCTGTCGTTCGGGTCGAAGTGCCTAACGACCGGTTCGTCGACGTCGGGCGGCAGCTGCCGTCGGATGCCAGAGACCTTGGCCTGCACGTCCTGCTGGGCGCCCTTCACGTCGGCGCCGAGGTTGAACATGAGACGGACGATCGAGATACCTTCGAGCGAGGTCGAGCTGACCTCGTAGATGCCCTGCACGGTGTTCACCGCCTGCTCGATGGGGCGCGAGATCTGGCGCTCCATGACTTCGGGTGACGTTCCCGGATAGCTCGTCTGGACGATGATCACCGGGTAGGTGACGTCCGGGTACTCGTCGAGCGACAGGCGCTTGTAGGCGACGATGCCGAGCACCACGAGCGTGACCATCATCATGGTCGCGAACACGGGGCGACGGATCGAGATATCGGAGAGGAACATCGAAGACCTGGAAGCGGGAGACGGGAAGCGGGAAGCGGAAGGCAGACCTCACGTCAGGGTCCGGGTGGTGGAGCGGGGCGTCGGTTTCCGGTGCCGCGGTTCCCGCCCTGGTTCGGACCCTCGCCGCCGCCAGCGATCGTCACCTTCATCCCGGCGCCCAGGGTACCGACGTTGCCGACGATAATGCGGTCGCCCGGGTTGAGGCCTTCGGTGATCTCCGCGATCCCCTGGCTCTCGTCCACGATGCCGACGCTGACGGGCGCTCGCTCGAGCGCGTCGGTGGCGTCCAGGCGGTAGACGAAGGGCTTATCGTTCCCCTGCGCCTGGCGGAGCGCCTGCGTGGGGATGACGATCGCGCCGTCGACGGTGCGCGAGACGATGCGGCCGGTGGCGAACGCATTGCCTTTGAGCTGGCCGGCGGCGTTAGGCACCTGCGCGTAGACGGTGATGGACCGGTTCGTGGGATCGATCGTGGGGCTGATGCGTGCCACGCGGCCGTCCAGGTCCCGGCCGCCGGCCGCGAAGTGCACTTTCTGCCCCACGCGAATCTCGTTGGCCTGGCGAGCGGGCACCGACGCGGCAAGCTCGAGAACGTCGGAGCGTACGACTGTGAACATGTCGGCCCCGCGCGCCACGTGCTCACCATTCTCGACGTCGCGCTTCGCCACGACACCAGTGGTCGGCGCGAGCGCTCGCGTGTCCGTGAGCAGTGATGTGGTGGCCCTAACGCGGGCTTCCGCCGCCGCCAGCCTCGCGCGAGCCGCGGCCAGCGTCTGCTGCGCGGTCCGCAGATCCCGCTCCGCGATCGCGCCGGCCTTGAACAGCTCCTCGGACTGATCGGCGTTCCACTTGGCCGTCTCGAGGTCGCTCTGTGCCGACTCGCGGTCCGCGACCGCGGACGTCCGGTTGCTTTCCTGCTCGCTGTCCTCGAACCGCGCGAGGAGCTGTCCCTGCCTGACGTGGTCCCCTTCGCGGGCGTACACGCCTACGAGGTCGCCCTCCAGACGAGCGCGGACAACGGCCTCTTCGATAGCCTTGAGGTCGCCGGAGATCGCAACGCCGGCCTCGATGCTCCCGCGCTCGACCGCCTTCACGTCGCTGGCCGCGAGGATGATGGAGGAAGCGCGACGCCCACCAGGACCGCCGGCTCCGCCGTCGGGCGCGCCCTTTTCACCGCCCGGCGTGGCGTCCGGACGGTTGCCCTTCGTGGTGGCAGCCGCCGCGGACGCAGGCGTCCCATCACCCGGCGACTTGGAACAGCCGGTTGCGATGAGAATGCCGGTCGCGACGAGAACGGCAGGGGAGCGCAGGAGCGACGCTATGGACACAAACGGTTTGAGCACGGACGTCAGCGAGAGGGGGCAGCAGCGGGGCGGGTGGGCGGCAGCGGGATCGGAGTGCCGCGTGCGCGCGCGAGATCCGCGGCCGCGATGTACAAGTCGAAAATGGAACGAGCCTCGTTGGTTTTCGCGACGAGGAGTTGCAGTTGCACTGCCGACGCGTCGAGCTGGGTGTCCAAGCCGCGCTCGAACCGCAGCGCGGCGAGGCGATATGCCTCCTCTGCCTCACGAGCGTTGTCGCGTTGCGCTTCGTACGCCGCGCGGGCACGCGCGAACTCGGCACGAGCCTGCGCTCGCTCCACTTGAACCTGTTCCCGCGCCTGCGACAATTGGATCTCGGCCACCCGTTTCTGCGCCTGCGCAAGGTCGATGTTGCCCTTCGCGCGGAGCCCGTCAAAGAGCGGCCACGAAATCTGTACACCAAAGTTCCGGTCCGGGAACCACCCGTTGTTCTGGCAGAGTGGTCCGGACTGCTCACAAAGACGTCTGCCCCAAACTGTCGGGAAACCGTTATCCCGGGGAAGCGCCAGATACCCAGTTTGAAAGAATGCGGACACCGTAGGCAGGAGATCTGCGCGTGCCACGCGGATGCCTTCCCCCCGAGCTTCGACGATGGACTCGGCCGAGCGGATGGAGGCGCGAACCGGATCGGGGGAGGAGTCGTTGGCGACGGTGGCGATGAACGGCTGAAGAGCGTCGGGGTCCAGCGCGCTCGTCAGCACGAGTGGCTGGTCGACGCGCAAGTTGAGAATGCGCTTGACCTCGAGCATGGTGAGCTCGCGATCGCTGCGGGCCTGAATGACCACGGGCTCGAGGTTCGTGCGCTGAACGCGCGCGCGCAGGACGTCGTAGCGCGCGGCGCGGCCTCCGGACGCGAGCCGTTCTATCTGCTTAAGCCGCTCGTCCGCGAGCTCGAGGTTCCGAACCTGGATCTCGTACAGCCGGTCGCTCAACAGCGCCTGGAAGTATGCGCGCTGTACGTCGACGGAGACGCGAGCCCGCGTTTCCGCCTCGTCGTACCGCGCCGCCTGACGAGCGTCGCCGGCGGCACGGGTGCCCGCGAAGATTCGGCCTCCCTGGAAGAACGTCTGGGAGATGTTCGCGTTGGTGTTGTACGTGTACGGCTGGCCGAAGACCTGGCCCACGACGGTGGCACGGGCGTTCTCGATGACCTGCGTGTACGACCCGTTGAGGCGAAGCTGCGGAAAGCCGGCGGCGCGAGCCGTAGTAATCTGAGCTTCCGTTACCTCGAGCTGCGCGGCGGAGAGTCGTGTTTCGTCACTCAGGCGCACTGCACGGGTGACGGCCTCTTCGATGGACAGTCGGAGCGTGTCCGACGGCGGCGCGGACCGGATGTCCCGCGCCTGGGCACGGCCCTCGTGCGCCGACGCGGCGAGAGTGGCCAGGACGAGAAAAATGCGGTGAAGCGACATGTTGCTTAATACGGCGAAAGGGCGGAAATCGATGGGAATACGTCACATCCGGTCCGAGATTTGTCCCGGACCGGTGATCCCGCTGCCTGGAGCCATCCTACGGCTCAGGCGCCGTCGATGAAGACCAGCGCTCGACCGCGGCGAACGACGGCCGCGAGTACCTCGAAGACCTTCGGGTCGAGCAGGGCGCCGCTCTGGGCGGTCAGGTAGTCGATGGTGGCCTCCGGCGTGAGCGCCCCGCGGTAGGCGCGCACGGAGGTAAGCGCGTCGAACGCATCGGCAGCGCAGAGAATACGCCCGCCGAGCGAGATGGACTCGCCGGAGAGGCCGCGGGGATAGCCGGAGCCGTCCCAGTGCTCGTGGTGGTCGTGAACGTAGAGGACTGCCCGGCCCAGGTGGCGCAGGGGTGTGAGGATGCCGACCCCGATTCGGACGTGGTCCCGAACGTGGTCGAACTCCTCGGTGCTCAGCGGTCCTGGCTTGTGGAGCACTGCTTCGCGCGTGCCGATCTTCCCGACGTCGTGAAGGCGGCCGGCGAGGCGGATCTCCTCGACAGTGTCTTCATCGAGCCCCATGTCCTGCGCTATGGCCGCGGCGAGGTGTGCGACGCGTTGCGAGTGGCCACGCAGGTACATGTCCTTCGCTTCGAGCGCGTTCACGAGGGCTTCGACGATGTCGATGCTCAGACCGCGGAGCGCGAGCTTCTCGCGCTCGAGCTCCGCGGTTCTCAGCGCGACCTCCTCGCGAATGAGGCGTTCGACGTTGCGCCGCTCGATGGCCAGCCCGCGCCGGTGGAGGGCTCGCTCGATGGCCAGTTGCAACTCCGCGAGCTCGATGGGCTTCATGAGGTAGTCCATCGCGCCGGCGGACAGCACTTCCGCAGCCGTGGGGGCGTCGTTCACGGCGGTGAGCATGACGATGGCGAGATCGGGGTCGATCGCCAGCGCGCGCGGGACGAGCTCCACGCCGGTGAGTCGGGGCATTCGCACATCGCACAGCATGAGCACGTACTTGCCGCGCTGGAGGAGATCGAGCGCCGCCGGGCCGGACTCGGCGGTCTCGACGTTGTAGCCGCGCGAGCGCAGGAACTTTGCGAGGGCGAGGCGGATGGTCTCTTCGTCGTCGACGATCAGCACCCGCCATGGCCCGCCGTCCCCGATGACGAGATTCGTTAGGCTGCCGGTCGGCGTCACCTGCGTCATCCCGGTCGGTCTCGCGTGGTGCCGTACGTCTCCGAAATCGGGAGCCCGATGCGGAACGTGGTGCCGCGGCCTGGCGCGCTCTCGACGGTGATGGTGCCGCCGTGCGCCTCGACGATGCCGTAGCTCACACTGAGGCCGAGCCCCGTGCCTTCGCCGGCGGGCTTGGTGGTGAAGAACGGCTCGAACACGCGCTGCAGGGTCTCCTCGGTCATGCCGGCGCCGGTATCGGACACTTCGGTCACGACGGCGTCGCCCTCGCGCGCCGTTCGGATGACGAGCCGTTTCGTGGCGCTACGGCGCATGGCGTACTCGGCGTTGACGATCAGATTGAGAATGACCTGCTGCAGCTTCTGATCATCGCCCGCTATCTCGGGCAGATCCGAATCGAGGTGTGTTTCGACCTGGACGCCCGATGACCGCAGGCTGTACGCTCGCAGCCGCAGGGTAAGCTGCACGAGCCCATTGAGATCAAGGGGCATCGTGCTCGGTCCGGCCTTACGCGAGAACAGAAGCAGGTCGCGGATAACGCCGACCGCGCGATCCGCCTCACGCTTGATGAGGCGTGCGGACTCGCGCTGGTCGGCGTTCAGCTCTTCCTCGAGCAGGAGCTGGGCGAACGCGGAGATGCCGGCGAGGGGGTTGTTCAGCTCGTGGGCCACGCCGGCGACCAGCTCGCCTAACGCTGCGAGCTTCTCGCTCTGGCGCAGCTGCTCGGCGATGCGCCGCTCGTCGGTCAGGTTGCGGACGCTCAGCACCTGGCCGATCGGCGTGCCGTTGTCCTGGCGGATGAAGCTGAGCGCGACCGTCGCCGGGAACTGCGATCCATCGCGGCGGCGATGGACATGCTCGGCGACGACCACGTGCGCGGGGGTGCGCGACAGATCGTGGCCGGCGCGCATCGGCACCGCCGACGTGACGAGCGCGTCGACGGTCATCATGCTCAGCTCATCGAGCGAGTACCCGTATTCGCGCACAGCGGCGTCGTTGGCATAGAGCACGCGTCGGTCGAGCGACAGCACGAACACTGGCTGGTCCATCGTCGCGAGCGCAGTGGCGAGCATGCGCTCACGCGCATGGCGGTTTCGCTCACCCTCACCGAGCAGCTGCACGTCGATCGCGAGCGCGACGGATGGAGCCAGGCGTCGCAGCGCATCGATACTGGACTGCGGCAGTGTACCGTCAGGCGGCGCGGCGGCGGTCAACACGCCGAGCATCCGATCCTTCGCGGCGAGCGCGAGGACCACGCCTCCGCGGGCGAGTGACGCGTCGCTCGAGGGTTGCGAAGGCGTGAGAGCCATCGGCGGCGCCTCGCTGGCGGTGTCGGGGGCCGCGAGCACCACATCGCGTGCGATGCTCATTGCGAGCGGGATACGCGAGCCCTGCATCGCGCTCGCGCTTCCGGTGGCGCCGATGTAGACGATCGCGTCGTCCCGATTGAGCAACCCGATCGCCGCGCCGTCGGTGGGCACGACGTCGCCGACGGCGCCGAGAATCGCGTTGGCGGCGTCCGCGGCTGTCGTACTCGCCAGCGCGACTCGGGCGATGCGAGCGGCAGCCTCGGCGATCTGACGCTCCTCGCGCTGCGCCTCGAAGAGCCGGGCGATCGCGATCGCGACACCTGCCTGACGAGCGATGATCGAGAGCAGCTCGACGTCTTCCGCCGTGAACGCCCCCCGATGCCTCGATTGCACGATCAGCACACCGAGCGCTCGATCACCGTGCACCACGGGGACAGCGATCTCCGATGCCAGGTGCGAGGTCGAGGTTTCCGCGGCACCGGGAACGAGCGCCCCCCACGAGCGCGTCGGTTGGGTGGAGACAACGGGCTGCCCCGTGTGAAGGGCCATCGACGCGGCACATTCGGTAACTGGTACCGTCGGCAGTGCCGATGACCACGTGACGAGCCCGTCGACCACGACGAGCTGGGGCCGGAACAGCGGCTCGACACGATCAGCGAGCAGCAGCGCAAAGCACGACGCCTGCGACACCGATGAAGCGACGGCTCGATAGATCTCGGCGTAGACGTCGTGCAGCTCGGTTCGCGACATCGCGAGCTGCACCTTCGCGACGGCCGAAAGACGCATCGCACGCCGTTCGAGATCGCCGACGAGCGATGCGTTCCGCATCGCGATCGCGACGGCCGTTGAGAAGTCGGTGAGCAGCGCGCGCTCACGATCGTCGAAATCGCGCGGCTGGCGGAAGTGCAGCGTGAGCACGCCTCCCGGACGTCCGTCGATGACGAGCGGCAGGAACGCGGTGGAACCACTCTCGGGGATTGTGGACGTGCCCGTGAACTCGTCCCGGAACCCGATGCCAGCGGTGTTCGTGACGAACAGTGGGGCGGCGGATCGGATCACCGCGCCGGCGGGCGTATCCCAGAAGCCGCCGATGGCAGCGTTAGGCAACCCAGCGCCGAGCCCGTGGCTGTGCAGCAACGTGACCTGGTCGTACCCGGCGTCGGCGACGTGGATACTGAAGCCGTCCGCTCTCAACGACTCCGTCACGAGGCGGGCGAGACCCGCATAGAGCTCGTCGGGCGACGCATTGAAGGCGAGCGTGCGCGCGGTCGCCGCGAGGATGCCGGCGTGTCGGGCCGTCTGTGCGGCTGCCCGATAGAGCTTGGCGTTCTCGAGGGCTATCGCGCCATGTGTGGCGAGCGTGATGAGGAGGTGCTGGTGATGATCGGAGAATCGCTGCGCCGCCACACCGGTCACCATCAGTGCGCCGATCGGTCGGTCGGCGATCATGAGCGGGGCCGCGATGGCGCCGACGCGACCGATCTCCTCTTCGCTTCCGGTGGCGACGGTGCCACGGAGCATGGCTTCGAGGTCGCCGGTGCGGCGCGGACGATGCGAGCGTATCACTTCACCGGCGAAACTCTCGGCGAGGCTCTGCCGATGACCGACGACGACCTTCTCGGAGCCTGCTCCCGCCGCGGCGAGGAGCTCACCGTTCTCAAGCAAGAAGACGGTCGCGCCGCGTCCGCCGATCAGCTGTGCTGCGTGGGTCGCGAGCAGATGAAGAACGCGCTCGACCTCGAGTGACTGGTTGATGCGCTGCAGGATCTCGGCGAGCGAGTGAGCGCTGGACAGTCGTTCAGAAGCACTCGGCGAAATCGTCTCGCCAAGGAGGATGAGCGCGCCACCGTCGGCGATGGGAAGGAGTCGGCAATAGTCGACGTTGAACGATGGTGCGGCGTCGATGTCGTTGAGCGATAACACATGCTCGACACCGCGCTCGAGGACCTCCGAGAGCGCGCGGGCGAACTGGGACGGTGAATCGCGATGGGACGGCTCGGCGATGGTGAGCACGTCACGCCCGATGAGCGCGTCAGCGCGGATGCCGAGCAGCGCGGTCGCGATCCGGTTGGCGTACGTGATGACACGGCGCGCGTTGACGGCGATGGCACCTTCGGCGAGGTGATCGCCGATGGAGGCAATCGGCACCAGGGGGAACCTGGCGGGCCCACCACTGCGATGGTGGTTCTCGAGTGCGAAACTGGACCTAGGCGCGCGCGACACGATCTATCGACGAGCGCAACGGCCGGTCATGTAACATGATGGCACCGCTACCAGACCCTTCTAGTCGTCAACGAACTCCACGATAACGTGGCGATTGATGATCCCGGCTGCAACGCCCCGCTCGAGGAACTGGCGAACGGCGGCGCGGCCGCGATCGCCGTAGTCGAGTGTCCAGTCGTTGACGTACATCCCGACGAACGTGTCGGCCTTGGAGCGATCGAGTCCTCGCGCATAACGCATCGCGTGGTTGAGCGCGTTGCCCCTATGTTCCAATCCATACGCGATGCTGGCGCGAAGGTGCTTGGAAATCTTCCGTGTCAGGTCCGGTCCGAGATCCTTGCGCACGACATTGCCTCCGAGCGGCAGAGGTAGTCCCGTCTCCGAATGCCACCATTCGCCTAGATCGACGACGAGGTGCAGACCGCGCTCGGCGAACGTCAGTTGGCCTTCGTGGATCAGGAGTCCGAGATCGACCTCACCGTCGGCAACGCGGTCCTCGATCTCGTCGAACGGCGTAGGGACCGGTTGGAAGTCCGGCTCGTACAGCTTGAGGGCGAGATACGCGCTGGTGAGCGGCCCAGGAATCGCCACGCGCTTGCCTTTCACGTCTACGCGTGTGGCGGGGGTGCGGCTGACGAGGCGAGGTCCGTAGCGATCCCCCATGGAAGCCCCATGAGGAAGAAGCGAGTAACGGTCGCTGAGGTAGGCGTACGCGTGAATGGAGACCGCGGTGACCTCGAGCTCTCCGCGCATCGCCCGCTGGTTCAGCGACTCGATGTCCTGCAGCTCGTGGATGTACTCGAGTCCTTCGGTATCGATCAGCCCATCGGCCAACGCGTAGAACATGAACGCGTCGTCGGAGTCCGGGCTGTGGGCGACGTGGATCCGCATTGTCGGGAATCGGGAATTGGGAATCGGGGAACTGAAGCGTCAGCGCTCGCGCGTGCGCCTCAGGAGACGCGAACCAGGAACGGCGACCGGGAATGCGAACGGGCGTGTCTCGGCCGAGCTCCGGTGCGCCGGATACGTATCACGGTCAGGTATCTATCGTCGGCGCGCTTCCGCTAGTGCTTCGAGGATGTCGCCTTGGTGGCGCTCGTATTCCGGCAGCTTCTTCGCCGATTCCGACGGTTCCGCGGCGAGCAAACGGCGCGAGAAGGCACGCGCAGCGGCCGAGTCGCCGCGGAGCTGCGCGGCGCGGGCGCCGAGGACGAGGCCGAGGAGGTGTGTCGAGTCGCTCGCGAGAATGGAGTCGGCTTGAGCGCGCGCGATCTCTGCTGCGCCGGCGACTTCGGCGACGCGACCGAAGTCGTACCGGAGATCGGCGTCGAGTGGGCCGAGGGACTGGTAGACGGAGAGCGCCATGGGGGCGAAGAACCGTACGCTGTCGGTCTTCCCCTCCGAGCTGAGCCGCATGACGCGATCGAAGAGCCGGTCAGCGCGCTCGCGAGGGGAAAGGTTGGAAATGTCCGGCGCGCGTGGGGCGCCCGCCTCGGGTGTGCCTGACGCGAATGGCGCGCCGCCACCGGCTGGAGCAGCCGATGGTGCGCGAGTTCCTCCGAATCGCTGTCCGGCAAAAAACGCGATGAGCGCCAACAGGGCGATCGCAGCAACGCCCCAAGGGAGGGCCGACGCGGCGGTGCGCGCGGGAGCGGACATGAGCGGTCGAGTTCCAACCGCGGTGCCGCATCGGTGACAGAACCGCGCACCCGGAGTGAGCAGCGATCGGCATCCGCTGCATATGGCGTCCGCGACGGCCGCGCCGCATTCGGAGCAGTAGCGCCCCGTTGCCGGAGCGGAGCAGTTCGGGCAGGGCCTGGCAGTCGTCGCGGAGGACATGCGGCAAAACTAACGATCGGGGCCGCAGTTCGTACCGCGTGTCTCGCTCGCTGCGCTCCGGGTGCTCGGCGTGCGCGTGGCGTTACTGCGTGTGCTTGCCGGTCGGCTTGGAGATCTGCGCGATGGTCTTTTCGGCCTGCTTGTCGTCCTTTGCTTCGAGCACGATGTCGGCCTGGGAAATGATGCCCACGAGCGCACCGCGCTCGTCGACGACGGGGACGCGTCGGACCTGTTCACGGCCCATGAGGTCCATGACGTCGCTCACCGAGTCGGTCGTGGTGGTCGTGCGGACGTTGGAGGTCATGATGTGGCCGACGGATGTGGTGGCACCGTCGCGTCCTTCGGCGACGGCGCGCACGGCGATGTCGCGGTCGGTGAGGACGCCGACGAGGCGCTTGGAGCTCTGGGACTCGACGACGGGGACAACGCCGATGTTCTCGGTCTTCATGAGTCGGGCGGCGTCAGCGAGCGTCGTGTCGGGTGTCACGGACGTCGGGTTTTTCGACATGATGTCTTGCGCCTTCATTGCTCCTCCCGGTTTCGGTTCGAGAAGGCGTGAAGCGGGCAAGGGGCGCGCCAGAAGTCGGGAATCGGGAATCGGGAATCGGGAATCGGGAATCGGGAATCGGAGCTGCTAGCTGCAGGCGGCTGCCCGCTGGTGGCCGACGGCTACGTGCTCCTGCTGCTAGCTTCGAGCTGCTGCTATTATCGCAACGAGCCCGAGCCCGTACGGCCGGTTATCAGTTATCAGTCATCCGTCATTAGTAGTTGCTAGTAGTTGCTCGTTCCGGTTCCCCGTTCCCCAGTTCTGTCTTGTCCCATCCCCATCGCTCCGCCGTTCGTGACCTCACGGGCGCGACGAAGAAGGACATTCTCGCGCTGGCGCGCGAGAGCAACGTCCGGTTTCTCAGGCTTCAGTTCACCGACATTCTCGGGGTGAACAAGAACGTCGAGCTGCCGGCGTCGCAGTTCGAGAAGGCGCTCGACGGGGACATCATGTTCGACGGCTCGTCGATCGAGGGGTTCGTGCGGATCGAGGAGTCGGACATGCTGCTCTCGCCCGACCTGTCCACCTTCCAGCTCTTTCCGTGGGGCGACAGCGAGAATCGGGTCGCGCGTCTCATCTGCGACATCAACACGCCCGATGGCCGCCCGTTCGACGGCGACCCGCGGGCGGCGCTCAAGCGGCAGATCGCGCGCGCGGCGGCGTTAGGCTACACGATGAACGCGGGCATGGAGGCCGAGTTCTTCATGTTCAAGCCCGGCGCGGAAGGGGAGGCGGCGACGATCACGAACGACGTCGGCGGCTACTTCGACCTCGCGCCGGCCGACCTCGGCGAGGATGCCCGGCGCGCCATGGTAGACGTGCTCGAGCGGATGGGGTTCGAGGTCGAGGCGGCGCATCACGAAGTCGCGCACGGGCAGCACGAGATCGACTTTCGTTATGCAGACGCGCTCAAGACGGCGGACAACATCGCGACGTTCCGCTTCGTGGTGAAGCACGTGGCGCGGCAGTTCGGGCTCGTCGCGTCGTTCATGCCCAAGCCGATCTTCGGGCAGAACGGGAGCGGGATGCACACGCATCAGTCGCTCTTCCGCGGGGCCGGGAACGCGTTCTGGGATGAGGGGGCCGAGTGGCAGCTCTCGAGCGTGGCGCTCTCGTACATTGGCGGGCTGCTCCGCCACGCGCGCGCGATGTGCGCGGTGACGAACCCGCTCGTGAACTCGTACAAGCGCCTCGTGCCGGGCTACGAAGCGCCGGTGAACGTCGCGTGGTCGATGCGGAACCGGTCGCCGCTCATCCGGGTGCCGGATCGCCGGGGACTGGGGACGCGCGTCGAGCTCAGGATGCCGGATCCGGCGGCGAACCCGTATCTGGCGCTCGCGGTCATGCTGGCCGCGGGGCTCGACGGGATCGAGACGACGGCCGACCATCGCGAGCCGGTGAACACGAACATCTGGGAGATGAGCCACCGCGAGAAGCGTCGGCTCCGCATCGACGACCTGCCGCACGACCTGAACGAGGCGCTCGACGAGTTGGAGAAGGACGACGTAATCACGGGCGCGTTAGGGCCGCACATCGCGACCAATTTTCTCGAAGCGAAACGGCAAGAGTGGCGGGATTACATCACGCAGGTCACGCAATGGGAGCGTGACAACTATCTACTGAAGTACTGACAGCAGCTGCTGGCTGGTAGCCGACGGCTGCGGGCTACTGCCGCTAGCTACGAACTGCTGCCAATACCGCCAGGCAAGCTGCTGCTGGCTGCTCGCAGCTGCTTGCTGCTGGCTACTTTCGCGTCACTACCAGCGCCATTGGGACCTTGCGCAGGCCGCGCCAGGTGTGCGCGCCATCCGCATCGCGCACAAGGAGCTGGCCGGAAATACCGCCGTCGAGGGCGACGGCTTGTCTGGCACCGAGAGCGCCCATCAGGGCGGCGAACTCGGGAATGGTCGGGCCGAAGGGGATCGAGCCTAACGATTCGCCCAGCGCGTCGAAGCGAGTGAGGACGATGAGGAGGCGGCCATCGGCGAGCGCGCCGATCCCGAGTCGCGCGTCGCGGTGCTCGACGTCGATACCTCGGCCAGGCTCGCGCAGCGGGGGTGGAATTTCTCCCTCAGCATTCAGCAACGTCGGGTACGACTGAAACGCCGAAACGGCGCCGCGCCTAACGTTCGGGTCCTTGAGGCTGTCGGGGCCGATCCAGCGAACCGCGCCCGATGAGTCCACTGCGACGGCCGTGGCCAGCGGCCCCGAGCCCGGTGCGAGGAATTGGTGACCATCGAGGACCACCCAGCCCCACGGGAGCGTCCGCACGAACTGCCCGACGTTCACGGCGACGATCGCGTCGGGGCGTGCGTCGTCCACGGTCCACGCGGCCCGGTCGCCGCCTGCGGTGAACGCCGTGTCGAGGCGCAGTCGAACCAGTCGTGGGTCGATGCGGACGACTACTACCCGCAAGCGCCTGGCTTCTCCCGTACCGGCGAGGCGCAGCTCGCCCCATTCCACACCGTCGGCGGCGCGTTGCCAGCTCACGGCGTCGGCGACCGCGTCATGCGGACCACGCCAACGATCGGGCGCCGCGTCCGAGCGCCACCATTCGCGCCAGGCCTTGCCCGTCCATACCGCGAGCGACGATGGCGTGAGCGCGGCACGCGGGGGTAGGCGGTTCGGAGCGGGGCGCAGCGGCGTTGCGGCGATCGCCACGAGGGCAATCGCCGCAACGCGGGCAGCTCGAGAGAGCGCCCCGAACGGCATCACATCACCTTCTCGAGGTCGGCGCGGCGCCCGCCTAACGCGTCGAGCTCACCGGCGCTGAAGCCTCGCGGCTGCGACTTGTACTTCATGGCGGACAGGTACGCCTCGATCCGCTCGCGCGCCATCTGGTACTGGCGCTCGTTCATCCCGCTCTCCTTCACCTCGGTCTCGGCGGACTTCTCCTCGAGCTGTCGGATCTCCTCGCTCAACTTGTTCGCCTGCGCGTTGAGCTTCTCGGCCTGCACCATCGCGGCAGGCTGCGGTGGGAGGCTGCCACACGCCTTGTCGGCGGCGAGCGAGTCGGCGTTCCCGGTCTCGGGTGCGCCTCCGTTCAACTCGATCATCAGGCGACGGACCTCCGCCGTGTCACCCTTCTGCTGCGCGATCGCCATCTTCTGCGCGATGGCCATCGCCTTCTCGCGGAAGGCCGGGTCGGACATCGCCTTCGCCTGGAATTCCTTCGTGCGCTGGTCGTTCACCTGCTGGCGCTTTTCGCTGGACGCGTTGATGGCGTCGTTGCGGCAGCGCATGCTCGCATCGCGCTTCTGATAGTAAGTGTCGAACGCCTTGGAATTCTGCTGCGAAAGGTCCGCGCTCTGGCGTGCTGCGTCGTCTCGGCGGGCGACGAGTGTCGCGCGGCTCGGCGAGCCATTCGCGCCATCGAGCACCGCACGGCCGGCGGTAAGGCCCCGGATGATCTGCGAGAGGCGATCGTTCGTGAGCTCGAGGGTCACGTCGTCGAATTTCGGGGGCGCGCCCGGATCCGAAACGGCCGAGTTGACGCGCTTCTCCACCTGCTGCTCGACGGCCTTGTTCCTTGCTTTCTTGACCAATCCACCCA
>JBKOYV010000077.1:0-12870 GCA_046725585.1 Gemmatimonadota bacterium
ATTGCCATGGCGGACATCGGACTGGCCCACACGATAGAGTCTCCCCATGGCAATACTGCCATATCACCCTAACCGCCTGCTATCAACACCTCCCACTCAGTCCAGTAGTTGCGTGCGCGGCCGCGGATGGTCTCGGGCGGAATCGGCTAATCAGTGCGCCACTCAGCCGAAGGACGCGCGCCCGGTCACACCTGGGGCGCGCATTCGCGGTGGGTCGTCAGAGCTCGCCAGTGCTTACGTAGTTCCACTTGCTGTCGAAGTACCAAACGGAGGTCGAACTGCCGCCGTAGACGCCTGGTTGGGACGGGACCGGCTGCTCGATGACACCGAATCGGCTGTTCCCGAGCTTGAAGACGTACAGGCGGCGGGTCGTGGTCAGTCCCTGCGCCGCGTTGAGCGCCGGGATTGCCTTGTCACAGCTACGCGAATCCGTCACCAGGGAGATGCTATTCGCAGCTAACTGCGGGAGATTGAGCTTTTGGCGCAGCATCGTCTTTGTCGCGTCGGTCCGGGTCAGAAAGGTGGTCAACACGTCGCTAAGGAAATCGGTCTCGCTATCGGCCGGGAGACACACCGAAGTCCCTTGCGCCCGCAATGGGCGTGGCGCGCAGGCACCGAGCGCGAACACGAGTGTGAGTGGGACCAGAAAAAGGAGGCTACGCAGCATATGATGCCTTTGGTCGAGGTCGGGTGTGAGGGGCGCGCTGGCACCGAATCGAGGGAGCATCGGTCGCAAACGAGCCACTGTGCCAGAGCGTCACCTAACGCCCATATCTACGCAACGCATAGCCGGCGTCACAGCAAGGCCTGCCGCGGCGGTTCACGGGCCGCGCCTGTCGCGGACGAACGCCGGCTCACGTGACTACATACCGGAGACTTCGCGCCGTCTGCTCTCGAGAAAGTCGCGCTCGGCACCGTTCTCGGTGAGCGCGATCGCGGCGCCGTAGGCGAGCGCCGCTTCTGCGTTACGACCGAGTCGCCGCAACAGGTCCGCCCGGATGGAGTGGAACAGGCGGTAGCCATCGAGATCGATGCCCTCGACCAGCGCGAGCCCCGCTGCGGGTCCCTCCACCTCTGCCACCGCCACGGCGCGGTTCAGCGCCACCACCGGGCTCGGCGCGATCGCCATATGCTGGTCGTACAGCGCCAGGATCTGCCTCCAGTCCGTGTCTTCGGTCGAAGGCGCATCGCTATGCACGGCGTTGATTGCGGCCTGGATCTGGTACGGGCCCGGCTCGTTGCGGACGAGGCACCGCCTAACGATCGCGTGACCTTCGGCAATGAGCCCGCGATCCCACAACCGCCGGTCCTGATCCGCCAGCAGCACGAGCGTGCCGTCCACGGTCGTGCGCGCTGCCCGGCGTGACTCGAGGAGCAACATGAGCGCGAGCAGGCCCTGCACCTCGGGCTCGTCAGGCACGAGCTCCGCCAGAAGCCGGCCGAGCCGGATGGCGTCGGCGCAGAGGTCCTCACGAATGAGGCGATCGCCCGAGCTCGCCGCGTACCCTTCGTTGAAGATGAGATAGACCACGGCCAGCACCGCCCGCAGCCGACCCGGCAGCTCCGAGGCGTTAGGTACCCGGTACGGGATCCGCGCGTCACGGATCTTCCCCTTGGCTCGCACAAGCCGCTGCGCCATGGTCGCCTCGGGAACGAGAAACGCTCGCGCGATCTCGGGCGTGGTAAGTCCGCCGAGGAGACGCAGTGTCAGCGCCACCTGGACACTGGTCGCCAGCGCCGGATGACAGCACGTGAAGATCAGGCGTAACTGGTCGTCGCGCACAGCGACCTCCTCATCCCTCTCCGGTTCGTCGGGCTCGTGCAGCCGCATCGCCTCGGCGTGCCGGTCGTCGCGCATGGACTCCCGACGAAACCGGTCGATCGCGCGGTTGCGAGCCGTCGTGATGATCCACGCGGCCGGGTTCGGCGGTACTCCCGCGCTCGGCCACCGCTCCACGGCTGCGGTGAAGGCGTCCTGGACTGCCTCCTCCGCGGTGTCGATGTCGCCGCAGACGCGCACCAGCACCGACACGACACGGCCGTATTCCTCGCGGAAGACCCGCTCGATCTCGGACGATGACAAATCAGGCACGTGCTCGCGTCAGGATGCCCCGTCGTGCTGGAACGGGCGCACTTCCACGGGCAGCGTGGTTGCCTTCGCGAGCCGGCGTCCCCACTCGAGCGCGACGTCGAGATCGGGCGCCCTGATGATCGTGAACCCGCCCAGGTGTTCCTTGCTTTCGGCGAAGGGCCCGTCGGTCATGAGCGTCTCGCCATCCTTGACGCGGACCACGGTCGCCGTGCTCGGTGGATGAAGCCCGCCAGCGAACACCCAGCTGCCCGACGCCTGGAGCTCGCGGTTGATTGCCGCGATCTCCTCCATGACGGGGCCGAGCACCTCGGGCGGCGGGATCGGACCGTCAGGCTGGTAGATGCTCAACAGGTAGAGTGCCATGGGCATGTCCTCGTTAGGCGAGCTCGTAGGTGGCGATGATCACGCCGGTGGTGGTTGGCACGCTTTCGGTGAGCTTGAATTTGGCCATCGCGCCGTCGTCGCCGAACATGCGCTGCCCGGCTCCCAGGATCAGGGGGTGAATCAGCAGCACGAACTGATCGATCAGGTTGCGTCGCACGAGCGACCGCACGAGCTCTCCGCTGCCGAGTATGACGAGGTCGTCGCCGGGCTCGCTCTTGAGCGCGGCGACTGTTTCTTCAGCGTCTCCATTCAGGAGCGTTGAGTTCTTCCACGGCAGCGGCTCCTTCAGCGTTCTCGAGACCACGTACTTCTGCGAGTTGTCGAGCACTTCGGTAAAGGGGTTGTCGGTTCGGCCCGGCCAGACCTTGAAGAAGTGCTCGTACGTGTGCCGTCCGAACAACAGCGCGCCGCGCTTCGCCATGCCCCGACCCATGATCTTCATCTTGACGTCGTCGTTGTACGGCCCTGCCCAGCCGCCGTCCTTGAAGCCGTTCCGGGTATCCTCCTCCTTCCCGCCCGGAGCCTGCATGACGCCGTCGAGCGTCACGTTGTTCGTCACGTTGATCTTTCGCATGAAGGTCTCCTGAGTCCGGCGCCGGCCCGATGCCGGCGACCCAGCCTTTATACGAACGGTGGGTGCGCGGATCGACAGGTGGGGTCGGAGTAGGGGTCAGCGTTGGGGTCGGAGTCGCTGAATTCGCGATGGCTGCCCGTTCGAAGTGGCAGCATTCAACGACTCTGACCCTTGGCGCCGGGATGCTAGACTAGGTCGCTAGCGCCAGTCGAAAGTCGCCCCTACCAAGCGACCGCGCCAATACGGCTCAGGTCCGTCAGGCAGAACCCACGCCACGTCGCCGGACGTGGGGATCATCATCTCGCTCAGCCGCTGGTAGTCCGTGTGATGGCCGACCCACGGCGTGAGCACGGGCCTGCCC
Organism: Gemmatimonadota bacterium; assembly: GCA_046725585.1. Taxonomy (GTDB): domain Bacteria; phylum Gemmatimonadota; class Gemmatimonadetes; order Gemmatimonadales; family Gemmatimonadaceae; genus JAJKIV01. The sequence goes on from JBKOYV010000077.1 coordinate 3,412, forward strand.
TTCACATCGCGGTAGCGCATGGTCAAGACGCGCTCGATCTCGCCGCGCGGGCCGAAGGTCACGTCGAGCGAAACCGTCGTGGGGCCGTCCGTCAGCGTCACACGGGCGCTCGTGTCGTCGATCGCCGACCACGACAGCCCGTCCCTCGGCAACAGCGCGGTTGGAAGCCACACGGCCTCGGCCAGGAAACGCTGGAGCGCAGCGGCGGCCAACTCCGGCGTGCCGTGCTGGTCCACGATCGGGACGACCCCCGCAGCAGCCGCACGCATGACGCCCACGCCGCCGACATAGCTGTCGCGTACGCGAACCGGCACGACCGGCATCATGGCGATCCGCGCGTCCCACACGAATCCCGGTGGCGTGACGCGGACATCCTGTTCCGCCGTGAACGGCGACCACGCGTTAGGCCTGGCCGCAAAGGTTCCGGTGAAGCGCAGATGGGCTCCGGCAACGATCCGCTGACCCGGCGACAGGGCGAACGCGAAGTAGCGAGCCACGGGAGCGGGCAGACCTTCGAGTCGGCCGAAGTCGAGCACGGACGGTTCGGGGGCGCCACCTGGCCCCGCCTCCTCGAGGCGGGCCACCAGCCGGCTGGTGGCTCGGTCCCACGCCCACGTGCCAAACGCGACGGTGCCGCCGACGGCCGCGAGCCCAGCGGCTACGGCCGTCGCGGCTCGAGCTTTACCCCTCATTCATTCACCGGAGTCTCGAGAGCCTTGCCGCTCAGCCGATCGGCTGAGCCTCTGGCTCGTATGACACGCCAACCTCCTCTGTCTCGACCCGGCGCGCCGGTGTCACGAGCACCGCACACCGCGCCGAACGAACCACCTTCGTCGATACGCTGCCGAGCACGAGTCGGCCAATGGCGGATCGCCCATGCGCTCCCGTGGCGATCGCATCGATGTGGTGCTGCTCGGCGAACGCCATCACCTCGTCTGCAGGCTCCCCGTGCAGCGACACGAGCTCGATCTGCACGCCACCCGGTGGGTTTAGCCGACGCGCAACTGCCTCGAGGCGCCTCAGCACTTCGGTTGCGGCCGGCTCTCCCCAGGGCCGGGAATCGCCCTGCGGGATCGCGATACGCGGCGTGACGTGGGCGAGGTAGAGCGTGCCGCGATCGCCGAGCAGCATGAGCGCCGCACGAGCGGCATCCTCGCTGGCGGCGGAGAAGTCGATCGCGACGACCGCGCTCCGGGGAAGCTCGGTCGCGTCGCTCGGCACGGCGAGCACCGGTGTCGAGGCGGCGCGGATCACACGTAACGCGGTCTCGCGATGGAGGAGCCGCGCGAGCACGCCGTGGGAACCGAGGCCGAGCGTGATCAACGACGCGTCGTGACGCGGCGCGTGCGCCACGATCTCGTCCACGCGATGGCCGACGTGAATCGCGTACGACCAGGGGTCGTGGTCCGGACAGGTGCGCGCGCGCTGGGCCGCCAGCTCGCCCTCGCGCGCCTCGATGGCGAGGCGCGTTAGGCGCTCCGCATCGGCGGGCGTGCCGCCGTCGTCCTCCTCAAACACCGGCGGCTCGATGACGCTCAGGAACGCCGCGTCGACGCGGGCACGTGCCGCCAGGGCCACTCCGAGACGCACCGCGCCGTCGGAGTCGTGCGTGCCGTCCGTCGCCACCACGATCGCGCCGCGTAGCGGGCTCTCGGTCGAGATCGACGCGAACAGCTCGATTTCAAGGGTCCGAGACATCTTGTCCTCCGTGGTGAGGCGCAGGCCGCAGCCGGGAATGTTGCCGGAGATCCCCCGCCAGCCTATCGGGGTTGTGCCGAACGCGCGTCGGGCAAACGCGCACGCCCACCCGCCGCGAACCCGCACCGCGAAAAGGGATGACACCGATGGCATCCGCGGTGCCGAGCAGGCAGCGTGCAGCATGCGCCAGCCTGTTCGATGTCACGCGAGCGATGCTTCATCGACAGCGCCATGAATGCGTTCGAGTCGCGGAGAGATCGCGCGCAGCTGTTGCTCACGGTGCTCGGGCTCGCAATCGCGTTCGCGGTTCTGCCGCTCGCCGCGGGGTTGCTGGGTGCCCTCGTGCTGCACGTCGCGACCGTTCGGGTTCACCGTCGCCTCACTGCATATCTGCCGCCTTCAGCGGCTGCCGTAGTCGTGGTCGTCGCGACCGCGGTGTTGATCTTCCTGCCCGCCGTGTGGCTGCTCGCGGTCGCAATCGATGGAGCGCCCGATGCGCTGCGGCAGTTGCGCGACAACCCCGCACTCGGGCGCATCGCCGCGATCCGGGTCGGCGACGTCGACCTCGGCACGCGACTGGCCCACGTGGAAGGCGCGGTCGTTTCCTGGCTGTCGACGCAGGCGTTCCGCGTGCTCGGTGGGGCCGTGCGCGGAACGCTCAACGCCACGATCGCTCTGTTCGGTCTCTACTTCCTGCTCTGCGCGCCACCGGCGAGCTGGAGCCGTATCGCGACGCACCTGCCATTCTCTCGCGACGGCGCCGATCTCGTCGCGCACCGCTTTCGACAGGTGACGGAAGCGACGCTGCTTGGCACAGCGTTGACTGCGGCGCTTCAGGGCGCGGTCGTCGCGTTAGGCTTCACGGTGACCGGCCTGAGTGACCCGTGGTTCTGGGGCGTGGTAACCGCGGTCGTGTCGGTACTGCCGGTGTTCGGGAGCGCGCTGATCTGGGCCCCGGGTGCAATCGCGCTCGCCGCACAGGGACGGTTCGGCGCCGCGGTCCTGCTCGGAGCGATCGGCGCTGTCGTGGCGAGTAACATCGACAACGTCATGCGACCCATGGTCAACCGCCGGGTGTCGAATCTGCATCCCATGGTCACGCTGGTGGGCGCGCTTGCCGGCGCCGGCGTGCTCGGGCTGCCGGGGATCCTGCTCGGCCCGCTCGCGATCACGTACTTCTTCGAGCTCGCCGCACTCTACCGGCGCGAATTCGGTCCGCCGGATCAGGTGCTGGAGCCTAACGACTCGCTCGTAGCGCGTTCACGATGACGGCGAGGTCGATCCCTTCCTGCAGCAGCGCGCCGGCCGTCGGGGCGAGCGCCCCCATGGCCGCCGCGACCATCCCCACGGCACTCAGGCCAAGCCCCACGGCGATGCACTGACGCGCGATGTGCATGGTGCGTCGACTGATCCGCACCGCTTCCACCACGCGCGACAGATCGTCGACGAGAATCACGACGTCGGCTGCCTCGGCGGTGATACCGCCGCCGTGACCCGCCAGCGCGACGCCGACGGTCGCGGCGCTCAGGGCGGGCGCGTCGTTCGTCCCGTCGCCCACCATCAGCACGGACTCGCCGCGCTGCACGAGCTCACGGACCACGGCGACCTTCCCCTCGGGCAGGAGATCGCCCTGTACCTCGACGAGGCCTACGGCTGCAGCGACCGTTCGCGCGTTCGCGGCATGGTCGCCGGACAGCAGCATAATGCGCCGAACGCCCATGCCGGTCAGGTCACGAAAGACGTCGGCCACACCCGGCCGCAGCGCGTCCGCGTACTCGACGATCCCGGCGACGGCGCCATCGATCGCAACGTACGCGCGAAGGCCGGCGTCCTTCGGCTCCAACGCGCCGAGGCGACCGTCATCGATCGCCGTCTCGTCGAGCACGAACGACCGGGCACCGACGACAACCCGATGGCCGCCGACGATGCCCGCGACACCGCGCCCGGGTGATTCGATGACGTCGCTCGCGGCCGGCAAGGCCAGGCCTGTGGCTTCGGCCGCGTCCACGAGAGTCCGCGCCAGCAGATGTCCCGACGAACGCTCGACGGCGCCGGCCATCTGAAGCACGCAGCTCGCCGGCCGGCCGTTGGTCGCGATCACGTGCCTGACGCGAGGCTGGCCGATCGTGATCGTGCCCGTCTTGTCGAAGACTGCGGCGGTGGTGGTGCCGAGTCGCTCGAGCGCCGTGCCGTGGCGCATGATGATGTGCCGGCGCGCGGCCCGATTGATCCCGCCGATCACCGCGACCGGTGTCGCGAGAATGAGGGGGCACGGCGTCGCGACCGCCAGCACCGCGAGCACGCGAAACCAATCCCCGCTCGTCACATAGGCAATGACGCAGACGGCGAGCGTCACGGGCGTGAACCAGACGGCGTACCGATCGGCAATGCGCTGAAGCGGCGCCTTGCTCGCCTGCGCTGACCGGACGAGCGCGACGATGCGCGCGTACTGGCTCTCGCGCGCTGGCGCGAGTGCCCGGATGGTGAGCGCGCCGTCCAGGTTGGCGCTCCCGCTCATGAGCCGCGTGTCGCGCGACGCGAAGATGGGTAGCGGTTCGCCGGTGAGCATGGACACGTCGATGTGTGCGCTGCCGTCGAGAACGACCGCGTCACACGGCACGAGCTCGCCGGGCCGGACGAGCAGCACATCGTTTGGCATCACGTCGTCGACCGGCACATCGTCGACCCGCTCGTCACGCACGCGGTGTGCGGTGCGAGGCGCGGCAGCCTCCAGCGCACGCACGGCGTCCGATGCGCGCCCTTCGGCATACCGCTCGAGCGCCTCGCCGCCTGTCTGCATGACCACGATGACGAGGCCGACGAACGGTTGCCCGAGGAGCGTCGAGGCGACGATGGCGAGCGTCGCGACGACGTCCGACGCGAAGTGCCCGCGCAGCGCACCCTGGACGGTGCGCCAGACCACCAGACCACCGGCGATGACCAGGCCAGCGTACCAGATGCCCTGGTCGTATCCGGCCCCCGGCGCGGCGGCGCGTGCGACGAGCCCCGCGCCGATGACGACCGTGGCGAAGAGCGGCCGCCACGCCGCGCGCAGGGCCGCGCCGCGCCGCATGGTCACGACCAGTCGTTAGGTGTGTCGCGCTCGGCGGCCGCCGATGGCGCGTCGCCGTGGGGCGGCGCGACGAGCACCCAGCACTTCGCGGTGCGGACCAGCTTCGTGGATACACTTCCCAGCATCAGCCGCCCCAGCGCTGAGCGCCCGTGCGTGCCGGCGGCGATCACGTCGATTCGCATCTGGTCCGCGAACGCGACGAGCTCGTGAGCCGGATCGCCTTGCAGGCGCACGTACTCGACTCGAATGCCTGGCGATGGATCGAGTCGCCGCACCACCTCCTCGAGCTTCGGAATCACTGCGCCGGTCGCGATCTCGTCCCACGTTCTGGAGTCGCCCTGCGGGATGGGCAGCCGCGGCGTCACGTGCGCGACGTAGAGCGTCCCGTCGTCGCCGAGCAGATCCAGCGCAGCTCGGGCTGCGTGCTCGCTCGACTCGGTGAAGTCCATTGCCACGAGCGCACTGTGCGGCACTCCCCACGCATCGCTCGGCAGCGCGAGCACCGGCCGGCCTGCGGCGCGAATGACGCGCAGCGCCGTCTCACGCAGGCGGAGGCGGGCACCCAAGCCGTGCGCGCCGAGGCCGAGCAGGATGAGCGACGCGTCCGTAGCGCGAGCGCGGTCGACGATCGTCTCGACACGTGGGCCGACAGCCAGGTCGTAAGGCCATTCGTGAATACCCGGGTGCGTGCGGTCACGCTGCGCCAACAGCATGGCGCCGCGCTCGTCACGGGCGATCGCCACGAGCTGGTCGACATCCGGAACAGGTGTGCCATCGATATCGACGAACGGTGGTGCCTCCACCACGCTGAACACATCTGCTCTCACGCCGTCGCGTCGCGCGAGCGCGAGGCCCACACGCACGGCACCGTCGGAATCCGGTGTGCCGTCCGTGGCGACGACGAATCCACGGACCGTCGACGACAGAGGCTCGCTGAACATCGGACCCGTGGCTTCAGGGATGCGAGACATGGGTAACTTCCTGTGGTTTGATGGGCTCGATCAGGCGGCAGGCGATGGCGTTGACGGCGTCGCCGTCCGGATCGACTGCGACATCGAAGTGCACCGTGACGCTGTCGCGCACCCGGAGCAGCCCGCCGAACCTCCGCGGAGGCGCGATGCTGAAGTCGGTCAGGCGAAGCGGGTAGCTGCCGTGCAGGGAGAGCGTGCCTAACGTGTCGGCGCGGATCGCGGCAGTTGCGGCGACCGGGCGCTGCACGCCGGCGATGGTGACCGCCCCAACGATCCGCGCGCTCGGCGCCGGCGTCGTGAGGTCGATTTCGTACGATGTGAGCCGGAACTCGACGGTCGGATGTCGAGCACCCTGGAGCGCCTCGTGGAGATGGCGGTTCATGCGGCCGATGCCGCAATCGACGCTGTCGACAGTCATGCTCAGCGACGGTTCCGCCGACGCATTCTCGCCAACGAGCACCGAGCTTCGCGTCGCGACGCCGCGCAAGTCGAGTGCTCCGGACAGCTGGTGGGCCTTGCACGTGAAGTGGCGGATGTTGGACGCGCCAGTGAACCAGATCCGGCTCTCCGGCCGAATCGGTTGCCTGGACACCGACCGAGACACGTCGGTTAGTGGTATCGCGACGGCAAAGGCGAACGCTGCCAGGGATCTCGTCTTCATTGGTCGTACCGGCGACGGCCCCATCTGATGCGCGGCACCGACCGAGGCGGCTCGAACACATACGTCTGCGCCGTCAGCTTGCCGTCGGCGACCGCGTTGGAGATGTCGCTCGTTGTCACCAGCCCGAGGAGCTTCCTTCCTGTCATGACGAGCACACGATGGATCTTCGCGCGGCGCATGTAGTCTGCCGCCATCGTCACGAACGTCTCCGGCGGGAGCGAGTGAACCGGTGCCCGCGTCATCGCCTCCGAAATGGTGTGCTCCTCGAGTGAATTCCACTCCGCCGTCGCGGGAACGGCCATCCGCTCGACCACCGTCGCGCCGGCATCGTCCCAGAGATCCGTGAAGAACACCGCCGCTGGCTCATCGCGGTCGTCAGGCGCGATGCCGCGGACGTCGATGTCATCACCACTCAGCTCGTCGAGCGGATCGGAGGCGAGATCACGCTGCGTCGGCACCCCGGGCAATGAAGCCGCAAACTGCAACAGATCCGATGCCGAGACCACGCCGACCACGACGCCACCCTCGACCACGGGCGCGCCACTGATTCGCCTGGAGGCGAACGTGTCCATCGCCTCGCGAATGGTGAGGTTCGGGTCAAGCGTGACGAGATCGGTGGTCATGATGTCGCGTAGTCTCAGCATTGCACCCTCCGGTTTGTCTGCAGCTTCTGGCCGTCCGAGCGCGGACGAGGCTTCACCGCTATCTCTTGATGAGCACCAACGTGTGTCCACGACCGTGTCGAAGCTCGAGCGCCTCAGTTGCGCCGCGGTCGTCCGCCGTCATTGCGATCGATTCCACTTTCGGGATCGAGTGCATCAGATGACGCCGCGCGCGGTGCGCGTCGCCAACCATGATTTCTACGCGTCGATCGTGCGGGTCGTACGTCACGCCCATGAGTGCTCCGCGCCCGAGCATCTGAGCGCCGATCTCCGGGTCGTCGACTTCGATCGTCGTTCGGCGGCCCGCGTTGCGCCGCGTGAACTCGTTCAGCGCATCGCTCCAGTCGCGAGCCTCGGCCGACGTCGCCGTGCCGGTGATGCGGAGCCAGAGCTCCAGCGCTTCGGCCGACGAGGGGGGTGGCACGGCCAACACCGTCTGTGCCGCCGTGTGGACGACGCTGGACGCGACGCTGCCGAGGAACACACGCTCGAGCAGGCGCGGCCCGTGTGTCCCCACCGCAACCAGGTCGGTCCCCAAGCTGGTGGCGCACCGCACCATGCCGTCGGCGTCGTCGCCCGTTCGCACACGAGTCTCGATCGTGACATCATCGGGAACGTATGGGCGCAGCTCATCACGAACCCGCTCGAACAACGTTTGAATCGCATCGGCGGGGTCGCGTCCCGTGGCATCGCGAAGCGGCGCGTCGCCTAACAACGGCGAGAGCATGTGGAGCAGCGTGAGCGTGCCGCCGTTGGCCAACAGCAGCAGCGCAACCTGCGCCGCGCGAACGCTCGCCGGCGCGAAATCGACGGCCACGAGAATGTTTCGTGGCAGCGCCGAAAACCCCGGCGGTACCGACAGCACCGGTACATGAGACGCGCGCAGCACGTGCACCGCACGCTCGCCGGCGATCATGCGGTTCACCCGCTGATGCGGCGCCGCCCCCACGACGACCAGCGTGGCCGACCGATCGCGAGCCACCTCCGCGATCTCCTCCGCGATCGCGCCGAACCGTACGTGCATGGTCGGCGGCGTCGCATCACTGGAAAACCGGGCGACGTACTCGAGTACTTCGGACACGCGGCTCCTGCGCCGCGCCTCGTCCACCTCCGGCAGATAGAGCGGCGTACCGCCGAGCGCGACGCCGTAGGCCAGATCCGGCTCGAGCACGGTTACGACCTCGAGCGGTACGCTCAGCTGTTCGGCGAGCAGACGGGCGGCCACAACGGCGGCGCCACTCTGGCTCGTTCCATCAGTCGCGAGCAGGATCGGACCGTGCAGGGCGGGATTGCGCAGGGCCACCCGGTGAGAGGCTTTCACGTCGACCCCGGTGTGGGGCGCAGCAGCTGATAGGGTCGGAGACATCGGATCGCTCAATCGTTAGGGACGACCCCACGCTAGCAACGCGATCTCCGCGATGGTGTCGGGGGCTCACCGACCCGAGGCCCTGTGACACCTGACACCCCCTTGCCGGTGACCGACTACGTTTCACACGAGACCCGACACGCGGGAGCGACCATGACACGCACCCTCGAGCCGATGTTCCGCGACCTCAGTGTGGACGAGGCGACTGAGCTGCTCGCGCGCAACCATATCGGCCGCATTGCGTACAGCTTCCACGATCGCGTGGACATCGAGCCACTGAGCTACGTCTTTGCGGACGGGGCGGTCTACCTGCGCACCGCACCGGGGTCCAAGCTCGAGACGCTCGCCCACTCTCCGTGGGTCGCTTTCGAGGTCGATGAAGTGGACGGCCCATTCGACTGGCGCAGCGTCGTGGCACACGGCACGGTGTACGTGCTTCAGGAGGGCGGTGGCGAGATCGCCCGGGAGAGCTATCGCGTCGCGCTCGACCGCATTCGGCAGCTCATCCCGACGGCGCTTACGCCACGGGACCCGACGCCAACACGCCAGGTCATCCTCAAGCTCCACCTCGCCAACGTGCGGGGACGCTCGGCCAGCTCGAACTACCACAACGGATAAAGGCCGGACACGGCAGGGCATCGAGAATGGCCGTGACCGTGTAGGGGCTTCCCCTACACGGTAACCCCCTTTTCCCGACCGAACTTCCGTTCGCAAAGCGATACGCTCAACATCGCGCCCGGCGGGATATTGACGGCGCTCGTGGCTCAGAAACGAGGCAGGCGTTCGTGAATACACGCGAAGACACGGCCAACCTCACCCGGAACGTCAGCCTACGATCGAACGGAGGCGGTTTGGTGCATCGCATGCTGCGCGTGCCGCTGGCCTTGAAGCTCGCCGGCGCAAACCTGCTCATCGTGCTGGCCGCCTGGGGCGCCGGCTACGCGGCGTACCACGACTCGGCCGCGGAATGGCGGATGATGTCGCTGATGACCATTGCGCTGGCGCTCGGTCTCGCCGTGAATCTCCTG
>JBKOYV010000419.1:0-22565 GCA_046725585.1 Gemmatimonadota bacterium
ATTGCCATGGCGGACATCGGACTGGCCCACACGATAGAGTCTCCCCATGGCAATACTGCCATACTGCCCGTCTCCGCCTGCTATCAACACCTAACAACCACTCCACTAGTGGCCAGGCGCACAACCTGATTCGGGTCGCTCCTTCAGCTGGAACGGATGATGTTCCAAACGAGGTCCACGCGCCTAACATGATGGCAGTCACCTCGACGGAGCATCCCGATGCTGTTCTATGGATGTGTGTCGAGCATTCGTGGATCACAGCAAGGAGCGGCTCTCATGAGGCAGACCACCAAGTATGTTGGACTCGATGTGCACCAAGCAACGACGGTCGCCGTTGTCCAGGCGGAAAGCGGGCGCGTGATCGCGCGCAGCGTCCTCCCGACCGAAGCGACCCCGATCCTCGAGTTGATCCGCGGGATGCGCCGGGCCATTCACGTGGCGTTGGCAGAGGGCACGCAGGCGCAGTGGTTACGCGATCATCATCGGAAACCGCTCGGCGACTGACACCTCGGGGCGGTGATCAAACGATCACCGCCGGCTGCACGCGGACTGCCCTTCACGACACCATCGCGAGCGCGAGCGGCTCGTCGTCGTCACGCCGCAGCGGCTCTCGCTTCGCGTAGGTGGCCATGCGCCAGAGCCACTCAAGCGGACCGTAGCTGAAGCGGGCCATCCAGAGGTTGCTGAGCAGGACAATCACGGTGGCGAACACGATCCACGCGGCGACATACGTGGCCTCGTGCAACTTGATGCCGAGCGGCTTCGCGAGGTACCAGATAGTCACAGCCTGCAGTACGTAGTTCGTGAATGCCATGCGGCCCGCCGCGCCAATGGGGCGCATCCGCTCGACGAGTGCGGGACGCTTCGCGAGGAGCAGCAGTGCGCTGCCGGCGTAGGTGAAGCAGAGCCACTGGTCCTTCACGAGCCCAATGAGTGTCCGCTCCGCCCAGTATGCTCCCATGAGATACTGCGGCGGACGCGGCACGTGGTAGAGCACGAGCCACCACACGGCCCACGCGGCGAGACCGAATAACATCCAGCGCCGTATGAGGCGCTCGTGTCGGAGCGGCTCGTTGACCACGCCGAGGCGCACGGCGAGGAATCCCACGAGGAGAAGGGGAAGACTCTCGTCGGGCACGAGCCACCACCACGTCTTGAGCAGCGGGAAGGTGCTGTGCGTGAAGTGCATGAGGAGGCCCATCACGGCATTCAGGATGGGCGGGAACATGGCGGTGACCACCACCATCCGCACCAGCGCGCGTGTCGACCACCGACGCATCGCGAGCACTAGCAGGCCGCACACCGCGTAGCTCGTGAGGATATGGAACCCGATGACGCTCTCGATGAGCCAACCGATCGCGAACAATGTCGCGAGGCGACGCACGAGGATCGGCACCACGCGGGCGCCGCGCGCCTCGAGCCGGCGAAGTAGCAGCGCGACGCCGGCGCCGAACAGCAGCGCGAACGTGCCCCATGCCTTCTCCTCGATCCCGACCCAGATGGCCCAGCCGATCAGGCCCTGCCAGCCCTTGCTCTCCAGTCGCATGAGCTGATGAAAGTGGACGAGGACCATGAAGATGAGCGCGAGACCGCGGAGAACGTCGAGCGCGTGCAGGCGCTCGTTAGGCTCGACCGGCACCGCGCGATCGGGCGGGCGGTGAGTGGCGATCTGCGACGGAACGCGTGTCGTGGCGAGCATGGATGGGCGGTCGAGGCGTGGGGGTCGATCGTGATCGCCCACCCCACAGGCAACCACGGCGCCGCCACGGCCTCCTCGCGTATCTCGTTGATTGGAATGCGCTTGCGGCTGATGCGGTGCGTCGCGTGCGGCACCGGTGCGTAACGACCCGATACGTTGCGGGCTACGTATCAGATCGACGAGGTATGGTGACGGTCGCCGTCGTGCCGGTTCCGGGCGCACTCTCGAGTGAGACGTCGCCGCCGTGCGCGGCGGCAATGCGGCGCGCGATTGCCAGGCCGAGGCCCGTGCCCTGAGCGCGCGTGGTGACGAACGGGTCGAAGGCGGCGGCGAGCGTTTCCGATGACATGCCGCGTCCGGTGTCCTCGACCTCGATGCGCGCGTGCTTTGCGTCGGCCCCGGCGCGCACGCGCACCACCCCGCCGGGCGCGTCGAAGGCCTGCGCCGCGTTGAGCAGCAGGTTGAGGAAGAGCTGCTCGAGCGCCGCCGCGTCGCCTAACACCACGACCGGCACATCGCCGGTGTCGACCTCCACGCGCGCGCCGGCGGCCTGCATCTCCGGTTCGCTCGCGTGAAGGGCCGCGTCGAGCGGGACGAGCAGATCCACGGGCGTGCGCGCGACCTGCCCGCTGCGCGCTACGCGGAGCGCGCCACTCACCGTGTGCTGCAGCCGGTCGACGCCACGCAGTGCGCGCCGGAGCGGCGCGCGGAGCGGCGACTCCGGCTCAAGCTTCTCGTCCACGCGCTGGAGATCGATTCGCATCGCCGTGAGCGGATTGCGCACCTCATGCGAGAGCGACGCCGCGAACTCGCCGACCGCTGCGAGCGACTCGCGCCGCGCGAGTGAGTCGAGCGTGCGACGGAGGCTCTCGGACATAGTGTTGAACGCCTCGGCTAGTCGCCCGAGCTCCTCACTCTCCTGCACGGGGACCGTACGGCCCATCTCGCCGCGCGCCACGCCATCGGCGGCGAGCGCGAGGTCACCGAGGGCGCGCGTTAGGCGCCGCGTGAGCACGATGGTACCGAGGGTGCTCAGCATCGCAACGACGAGCAGCGCGACCACCCCGCGCCGCGCCGCGTCGGCGAAGGGCGCCTCGTAGTCCGCCACCGGCGCCGCGGCGACGATCTCGATCGCGGGTTCGTCCAGCGTGCGGCGCGCGACCAGCCAGCGCTCGCCGTTCCAGTTGAAGGTGGCGTTGCTCGCGAGGTCCGGGTCGAACGGCGTCGGGAGAAGAGGGAGCCCGGTGCGGCGGTCGAAGGCGGCGAGCGTGGTGCCGCCGGTCGCCCCCGTCGCCCGGACGATCGCTGATCCCGGGAGCGCGGCCTCGAGGCTGCCGATCGCGCCCGTCGCGCGCCTCGACCAAAGCGTGAGCACCGGACGGAAAACGCCCCCGGTTGTGGCCGTGTCGGTCGCGCGGGTCCAGCGCACGGCGCCGGCGGCGTCACGAACGACCGCGAGGCGCACCGCTGTGGGCAAGACTGCGGGTGCGGACACAGCGCCCGCGGTGTCGCCCAGCGCGCGGCGCACCTCGAGCGCCTCCGCGAGATCGAGCAGTGCCGAGCGGTGCTCCACCCACCGGACTCCGGCCTCGGTGGCCGCCGATAGCACCGCCGCGTCGAGCCGCGCGGTGAGGAGCTGCTCGCCCGCGCGCCCGCTCGCGCGCGCCAGCCAGAGCGCGAGCAGCGCGAGTGGCACCAGTGCGGCCGCGAGCACAACGAGAATGAGCTGCGTGCGCAGCGAGCGGCGAGGCGGCCTCGCTGCGGTCGACGATGGGCGCGGCCCTGCATCCGAGGCTCTCGTGGCCGACGCCGCGAGGGCGGCCGGCGCGTTAGGTGACAGCTGCGACTGCGCCTCACGTGCCGGTCGAGCCACGGTGGTGTCAGCCATCGGAGCCGATCTGGTGCCGGGCGAGAATGCGGTCGAGCCGCGGACGCGAGATGCCGAGGATCTGTGCCGCGCGCGCCTTGTGCCCGCGCGTGGCGGCGAGCACGCGAAGCACGTGGTCGCGCTCCACCTCGTCGAGCGTGCCGAGCTTTCCCGGCCCGTCCGGCGCCGCGCCGCCGAGCACGAGGTGCTCGGCGCGGATGACGTCGCCGCTCGCCACGACGACCGCGCGCGTTAGGCAGTTCTCCAGCTCGCGCACGTTGCCCGGCCACGCGTGCCGCGCGAGTGCCGCCAGCGCGTCGGACTCGAGCACCGGCTCGGGCCGCCCCACGGCGGCCGCGGCGCGGCGCACGAGCGTCGCCGCGAGCAACGGGAGGTCGCCCGCGCGCTCCCGGAGCGGCGGCACCACGATTTCGACGACGCGAAGCCGATAGTACAGGTCCGCGCGGAATTGTCCCGCCGCCACCATCGCCTCGAGGTCGCGGTGCGTCGCGGCGATCACGCGCGCCGCCGTGCGCTCAGGCCGGTCCGCGCCCACGGGGTAGAACTGCCGCTCCTGCAGCACGCGCAGGAGCTTCGTCTGGAAGTCGGCCGACGTGTCACCGATCTCGTCGAGGAAGATCGCGCCGCCTCCGGCGAGCGCGAATTTGCCGCGGCGATCCCCCTGCGCGCCCGTGAATGCGCCGCGTACGTGGCCGAACAGCTCGCTCTCGAGCAGCGTCGCCGGCACCGCGGTGCAGTTGATCGGCACGAAGGGCTCGCCTGCCTCCCGCGAGTGGTCGTGGATCGCTCGCGCGATCAACTCCTTGCCAGTGCCGCTCTCGCCGCGAATGAGCACGTTCGCGCGAGTCGCGGCCACCTGACCAACGAGCTTGTAGATCTCGATCATGCGCGGGTCGCGCCCCACGAGGTCCGCGAGCCGTTGCGGCGTCTCCTCCTCGCCGCGGCGACCGCGGGCAGCGCGCGCACGCGCCCGCCGGTCATCGATCACGCGCGCCACCCGCGCGCGGAGCTCGTGCAGGTCGAGCGGCTTCACGAGGAAGTCGGTCGCCCCCTCGCGCATCGCCGCCACCACCGTCGGCATGTCGTCGAACGCGGTCATCAGTAGCACGGGGATGTCGGGGGCGCGTTCGCGGAGCAGTGCGAGCAACGCGAGCCCGTCCATCCCCGGCATGCGCACATCGGAGAGCACGACATCCGGCGCGCGCTCGGCGAGGAGCGCTACCGCGCGCGCGCCGTCGCCGGCTGCGCGCACCTCATACCCTGCCTCGGCGAGCGCGTCGACGAGCGCCTCGCGCACGACCGCGTCGTCGTCGACGACGAGCAGCGATCCGCTCATCTGATCGCGATCACCGTGCGCCCGCCCCCGCACGCACCGATTTAGCCACCGAGTCCCACCCGGCGAGCTCCCAGAGCTCGTTGCCCGCATGCCCGGCGACGAAGAAAAGGCGACGCCCGTCGGGGTGCACGGCGATCGGCGTGTAATTGCCGGTCATCCCGAACTGCAGCGTGCGCGTCGTCCCGTCCGCGACCGACACGCGGTCGACGCGCAGCGACCCGCGGGTGGGACTGCCGGGCGCGGCATCGGCCTGGTTCGCGCGCACCACGTAGATGTGGCGTCCGTCGGCGGCCCAGTCGATCGACGTGAGCTGGTCCGGCATGCGCACGCGCAGCAGCTCGCGCGCCGATTTGCCGGCGAGGTCGGTCACGCGCAGTGCCGTCCCCTGGTGGTCCTCCGTCGGCACGACCTGCGCGAGGAGTCGGCCGTCCGGTGACATCTCTCCGACGATGTCGTTGGGACGCGCGTGCGGCCAGCTCGCGAGGACACGAGTTGCGCCCGTTGTCACGTCGGCCGCCACCGTCCGCACTGTGCTGTCGGGATCGTAGCGCCGGTAGATCACTTCCTTGCCGTTAGGCGCCCAGCCGAGGTTCCACGGCACGGTCCACATGGTCGCGGTCGTGTCGCCGGGAAGCACCGTACGCGCCTCGCCCGTCGTGACGTCGACGACGAAGACGCCAGCATGGTGGTTGGCGTCGTCGCCGCGCGTGAAGACGCGCGTACCATCAGGCGACCAATGCTGCCGGCCGTAGATCCGTGACAGCGTCGTCTTCACCCTGCGCGGCTCGCTCGTGACGAGCGAACGGAAGGTAAGCACCGACTGGCCCCACTCGGCTTTGTCGCGGTCTGGCACGTTATGCACCAACCACTCACCGTTCCGCGAGACGCCGAGCGCCGAAAGCGCGCGCGTGACATCGCGGTCGTCCATGCGCAGTGGCTCGCCGACGACCGCGCCCGAGACCGTGTCGATCGTCGCCTGATACAGGTACACGGCACCAGTGCGCACCGTGTAGAGAAGGCGCCCGTCGCGGGTTGCGCCGACGCCGGACACGTTCCACACATCTGGCTTCAGGAGCCGCGCATCACCGTCGGCACGGCCGTCCCGCACCGGTTGCAGCCAGAAACCCGGCGTGCCGCCCCGGTCGCTGCTCAGGACAATGGCACGCCCGTCCGGCGCCCAGCCGTTAGGCGTATCGTCGCTCGGCCACGTCACGAGCGGCCACGTGCGCCCCGTCGCGATCTCGAGGATGCGTGGGTCGCGCGGCCCCACGGTCGGATGTTGCTCGCTCCCGTTGTACGCCGCGTACCGGCCGTCGGGCGAGAAGAGCACGTCGCCCAGCACCCAGGACACATTCTTGTAGAGGAATCGAATTCCGGCGCCGTCGAGATCCAGCCACCCGTAATCGAGCAGGCCGTTCGTCCGGTCGAGCTCCAGGATCACATGTCGGCCGTCGGGCGAGAACCCGTTGACCTCCATGTAGTAGTAGGTCGAGTCGCTGTACACCACGCGCGCGTTGCGGCCGTCCGCGTCGACGACGCGGATCGAGTAGCGCGCGTCGTCGTCAGACCAGGAGAGGGCGATGCGGCGCCCGTCCGGCGACATCCTCGACGTCTCGACGTATGCATCCGACGCCCGGCTGTCCTTGATGCCGACTCGTCGAAGCGCGCCGGTCCCGAGGTCGCGCACGGCGAGATCGCCGCTGGACCAGTCGGTGGTGCTGAGGAATCGACCGTCGGCCGTCGGGTAGCCGTAATCGTTGAACTGCGCTTCGGAGAGAAGCCGACGCGCGACGACGCCGGCCTCGCCGCGCGGCGCACCCGTCTGCAGGGTGGCGAGCCGTTGGGGGTCGGGTCGCGAGCCGCACGCGGTGACGAGTGCGAGTGCTGAGAGGATGAGGCAGCGCATGCGTGTGCCGGGCTAGGTCGCCCGCCTCAGGGCAAGGGGAGCACCAGCAAGGCAATACGACTCAATCACCTGGTGCGCAAGGGCTTGGACCGCGCCTGCCGACCCACGCGGCGCGCCGACCGCGTAACGCGACGTTACGAGCATTCGTTCGAAGCGTTACGTCCGACAGTCATCCGCACACCGCCTCGGCGTTTGCCGACTTCCGACTGGGTACGTGAGGCCGGGGCGCGTGGCGTCGGGCTGGTGCCGGGTCGCCTCACGCCGGCACCTGGCGCTCTCGGAGTCCCGCCCCGCGAAGACGAGGTACGCGACGTCGCGCAGGTCGACCGTGTCGCCGCGCTGGGCGACGACGCCTTCCGACCACCTAACGCGCGCGAGGCTGATGCGCCCGATGGTGGTGGTGCCATCGCGCAGCACGATCGCGTCCTCGCACAACGTGACTGCAGGCGCCGCGGGCACCGATTCCCCGGGAAGGGGCTGTGCTGCGACGACCTGCACGAGCGCTCGCGCGATGCGGTGCTCGCGTCGGTCGTACGCGCCAACGGAGAGCGAGAGGTGCCCATCGTCCGGCGCGCCGAGCGGGTTCGCCTCGAGCCGCCTGCCGTCGCGCAGGCGAACCTCCCACTGTCGCCACCCGCCCTGGGCCGGACTCGCCGAGGCGAGTCCGGCCAAGCAGAACGCGGCGGCCAACAGCGGGAGGGTTATCGGTTTCGTGTCAAGCATCGGATCACCACGTTCTCGTTAGGTTTGCGGTTAGGGTTTCCACGCCGCGTTGGACGACCACGAGCTGCCACGCGTGAGCTGCACCGGGCTCTAGCCGTCGGCTTTCATGGGCGACATCTGCGACACACCGCCACGCGCCGAGCTACATGCGGTCTCCGTCCCGTCGGGTGACCAGACCGGCGACCCCGCATTGGCGCGGTCGCGCGTGATCGAGTGAGAACGCCCGTTGGCGGCGTCCATGACGTACAGGTCCGTGATGCCGGCGTGTCCGCTGACGTAGCCCGCGGCGAGTAGCAATGCGGTCGCGACGTGGCGCCATAAAGTGCGCCGCTGGGGCAGGAATGGGCGGGATGCGCGCGCGTGTATCGGTGTCATGGCAAGGATGCTCAATGTTCGAAGAGTAGGCGCGTTAGGCGTGCGAATCACCAGCAGAGCTCGTTGCCGGAGAACAACCACAGCCACGACCAGCTGCTCCCGCAGGGGAAGGTTGGGTGCGGGCTGGCCAGGCCGTCCGGCTTCTCGATCGCGCGCTTCGCGGAGTACACCTCGGCACTCGACTCGGCGTAGGCGGCCCGTGCGCCGCCCACCCGCGTTAGGTACGGGTTGAAGCGCCCCGCGGGGAGGCTCACATCCTCCGCCTCGCCAGCCTCGTTGACAAGCGCTCTTAGGAACTCGGAGCGCAGGCGCTCGACGATCGTGACGCCACTCGCCGGCGCAGCGCCGCGCTGCTGCTGGGCGGAAGGAGAGAACGATGAGAAGATCAGTGCGGCGAGGAGGAGGCACTGTGTATACATGGGTTCCGTCCTGTCGATGGTCGTGGCGCGCCGCGACGGAAACGCCGTCGGAGCGCACGCCACGCTCAGGCAAGCGGGGCACCAGCCGACCGAAGCAAGCCAACGCACGACGTCGCATGCGCTTGTGCGCGGACGGATCGCGCGGCATCTGCGGGGCGCCGTAATGCCGCGTTACGAACTGAGTCACGAGGTGTTACGTGACACGCCTATGGCACGCGGGTGGAAAACTGCCTAACAACCGCAATCGTCATCAGACGGAGCGCTCATTCACAGTGCCGATGACTTCGTCGCTCTGGTCGATTACGCCGCCGCACTCTGCTCGCAGCACTCCGCTGCGCATACTCCCGAGTCGAAGAGGGGCAGGACGTGCGGGTGCTGGAGGCCGGCCGTCAGTTCGATCTCGCGGAGGAAGCGCTCCGGGCCGAGCATCGCGCCGAGCTCGGGATGCGGGACCTTGACCGCCACGAGGCGGTGGTGCCGCAGGTCGCGCGCGAGCCATACCGTGGCCATGCCGCCGCGCCCCAGCTCGCGCTCAACCCGTAGTGGCCGCCGAGCGCCGCCTGCAACGCGTCGTGCTGCACTCCGCTCGCCGTCGTCTCCACCGCGACCTACGCAGGCCGGTGCGAGTCGATAATAGTCCGCGGGGTCGCGGGCGACCAGCGCGCGTGAGGTCGCGGGACGCGGGTCGCGGACCTGCCGTGGGCAGGTCCGGGGGCTCTACCGTCCCGCGCTCAGTCGCAGCGCCGGTAGATGATTTCCAGGTCGTCCTCCCAGTGGCAGTCGTCCGGCAGCCGACGATAGTGCCGGTGCCGTCGGCCAGCGTGCCGGTGAAGCGCTGCGAGAAGCTGGGCGCGTCCCGTCACATCCGCCACGTCGCGTTGTCGATGCAGACGTGGTAGACGCCGGAAAATGCCGCGCGAGTCGAAGTAGTGAGCGCTCGCAGCATAACGCGCTACATAGGGTCCCCGTCGGCCGAGCACAGCTAATCTCAGTCCCGCGCTTCGCCGTGCGACCCCCCGCCACGCCGCGGCTCGCGCACTGCCGGTCGCCACTCGGGGAACGCCGCCTCCAAAACACATTGGCCGGTGCCGCGACCAGATCGTCGCAGCACCGGCCAACAACATTCCTTCGTGAGACCTACTTCGTCGCCTTCGCGAGATCCTTGATCGCAGCGGACATCGCCTTCACCCGCTCCGGATCCTTCGCGCCCGACACGTCCTTGTCCACCTGCTTTGCCAGCGTGTTGAGCGCATCACGACGCGCCTTCCCTTCCTGCTTCTCCGCAGCGTCCAGCGCATTTCCGATCGCCGTCGTCCGCTCGGCCGAGAGGCCGTTCCAGCGAACCAGCTGGTCGAGGTACGACCTAACGACCGGGAAGGCCGCGGGCCACACGATCTTCGGCTGGCTCTGCGGGTTGTACTCCGTGAACCTAACGAGCTTCGCCGCCTCGATCTCGTTCTTCGAGAGCTGATCGCTCGGCTGCAGCTCGAGGATGTCGAAGCCGCGGTCGAGCTCCGACGAGTAGATGTAGCCGTTCCAGTAGTACGCGCCCCACGAGCCGCCGATCGTGCCGCGGAGGTTGCGACCGCCCTGGGCCTGCGGAGTCGCGACCGGCACGTCGGCACCCGCCGGCGGATCGATCGGCCCGCGATCGAAGTACGCGAGCTCGGTCGGCTTGTCGGCGTTGGTGAAGTCCATCACGCTCACGCCACCCTGATACCAGCCCTGCACCATGATGTCGCGCCCCGGCACCGGGATCAGCCCGCCGTTGTGCGACACGCAGTTCTCTTCGGCCGTCTGGGCCGTGTTGATCTTGTAGTAGGCGTGCTGCGTGTACTTCTTCTTGGCGTCGACCGTGAGGATCGTGTTGCCGCCCATCTCCATCATCGAGTTGCCCTGGCACATCGGCGACGTGCCGCCACCCCATTCATCCGTGAACACGACCTTCTTGCCGTCGTTGCTGAAGACGGCCGTGTGCCAGAGCGAGAAGTTCGTGTCGGCCCTGGCGTCGAGTCGCACCGGCTTCTCGGGGTTCGAGATGTCCACAAGCAGCCCGTAGCTCGCGCACGCACCCGCGAGAAGCTTCGCGGCCGGATAGGCCGTGACGTCGTGACAGTTCCGTGGACCCGTCGGCGGCGGCGGAGGCGGCTGTGGCGTCGTGTCGCCTGGCGCGCGTGGACGACCTCGCGCGGGACGACTGGCAGCGCGCGGCGCCGGATCGAGACCGGTGAAGATGCGCGCACCCGTCACGACCTCGGACTTCTCGGGATTCTTGAGTGGCACCTTGATGACGTCGAGGCGGAACAGCGAGTTCGTCGTATCCGCCGCATCCGTCCCCTCCTTGCAACCGGGCAGCTCCGTTGCTGGACGCGCGCCCTGGTTCCCGGACACGTAGATGTAGATGACGTCCTTGTCCTTGTAGCTCGGGACGATCGTGTGTGTGTGCGACCCCTTGCAGGTCTGCACGTTCTTCACCAGCCGGGGCTGCGCTGGATTGGACACATCATAAATGCGGACCCCAGCCATGTGGTCCTTCGGGTCGGTCACGCCGCCCTTCGCGCAGTCGTTGCGATTGCCCCCGCCTTCCGCGGAGATGAAGAGCAGGTTGCCGTAGATCGATGGGTCGCCCTGCGACGTGATGCACGAAACGACGGAGACGACCTTCGGCTTGGCGGGGTCGCTCACGTCCCAGATCGTGAAGCCGGCGAAGTTGCCCTGGTAGATGTACTTGTCCTTGAAGGCCAGGTCGGAGTTGATGAACGTCAGGCCGCGCGCGGTGTCGAACTGGGCCGGCTTCTCCGAGAAGGAGACGAGTCGCATGCCGCTCGCGGCGGTGCCGGCGTCGAGGCGGCCCGGCTTGAGTCCGCTGCGAGGATCCGTTTTGCTCGGATAGGTCTGCGCGGCGAGAAGCGAAGGAACGACGAGGGTCGCGACGAACGCGAACGCCCTGCGGGCAAAGGGCATGTGGTATGACTCCGGGTTGGTTTTTAGTACCGTGTCATCCCGAGCCGTCAGCCGAGGGATCCTCATCGTCCCGAAAGAGGGCTCTCTGCCGGGATGATTGCGATTCCTCGCTGCGCTCGGAATGACGACTACTTGTCGGACAGCTGGGACAGCATCTGGCGCATGGCGCCGATTTCGGCGGTCTGCACGGAGACGACGTCGTTCGCGAAGACGTTGACGTCGACTTCCTGGCCGGCGCGAGGGGTCGCGAACAGGTCCTTCACCATCTGCAGCGCGCCCTCATGGTGCTGAATCATGTAGGTGAGGAACGCGCGGTCGAACTCGGCGCCGGTGGCCGCGTCGAGCGCCTTGATCTGCTCGTCGGTCAGCATCCCCTTCATTTTCATCGTTCGCCACGACGACGTGTCTGGTGCGACCTGACCGTTACTGCGGAGCCACTGCTGCATGATGCGGATCTCCGCCACCTGCGACTGGTCGATCTTGTTGGCGAGCTTGAGGAGGCGCGGGCTGGCCTGATGCGCCTCGGCCATCCGCGACATGTAGATCGCCTGGGCGTGGTGGGCGATCATCCCCTGCATGAACTCGACGTCGGCGACCGTGTAGGCGGCGCCCTCGGGGACCATGATGTGGTTCATTCCCGACATCGAGTGCTGCTGAGCCTGCACGGCGGACGGCCGGCCGGCGGCTGCGAGCGCGAGAAGGGCGAGGACGGTGCTGAGGGTGCGGCGACGAGAGGGGTTCACGAATCCAGGCGTTTCTGAGGGCTGCTGAGCGATCGAAGCGTGTATCGGAACATCACTCAAGTACGCTACGCGACCGCTCGGCGTTGTGCCAACTTCTGGCGTTGGCACGCACTAATCGGACTTTCGCTTGCGCCGACCGATTTGCAGTGGTCGCCTCGACGTTCACATATTCGGCCCCGACCATTTCCGGCGGCCGACCATGAGGCTTCGCCTCATTCCCAGCCTCGCGTTCCTCCCGGTTGTCGCCCATTCCCAGGCGCCAACTCCCGAGCCCGCACGACGAGGAACCGCACAGAGTCTCGAGAGCCTCGCGCCAGGTGACTGGCCACAGAACGGGCGCGATTACTACAACCAGCGATATTCGCCGCTGCGCCAACTGACCCCCGACAACGTTGCTCGGCTCGCTCCTCGCGCGCTGTTTCAGCTTCAGATGGCTCGCCCAAACTCGGGCGCGGAGGCAACACCCATCGTCGTCGACGGTCGCCTGTACGTGACGTCGGACTACGATGTGGTCACGGCCTTCGATCTCCGAACCAGGAAGCAGCTGTGGCGATACGAACCCACGGTCGACAAAGGGAAGCCGTGTTGCGGACCGGTCAATCGTGGTGTCGCGCTGGCACGTGGTACCGTGTACCTCGGAACAATCGACGCGCGTCTCATTGCTCTCGACGCGGTCACGGGGTCGGTTCGCTGGGAAGCAGTCAACGCGGATCCGGACTCCGGCTACAGCATAACGATGGCGCCTGTCATCGTCGGCGACCGTGTCATCATCGGCACGTCCGGGGGTGAGTTCCCGACGCGCGGAAGCGTGACGGCGTACGACGCGGCGAGCGGCGCGAGGTTGTGGCGATGGTACGCCATCCCATCGCCCGATGAAGGCGGCTGGTGGGGCAAATGGGCAACGACGGCGCCAACAGGCGAATCGCTCGGCCGCAACATCGAACAGGAGCGCACGGACTCGGCCGCCTATGCCGAGAGCTGGCGAACCGGTGGAGGGCCCGTTTGGGCACAACCAGCGTACGACGCGGAGTCCGGAACGCTGTACGTCGTAGTTGGCAATCCCGCGCCGAGCAACGATGGCCGACGACGACCCGGCGACAATCTCTACACGGGATCCGTCGTGGCACTCGACGTCGCGACCGGCAAGATGCGCTGGTACTTCCAGGCGGTCCCACACGACGTCTGGGACTACGACCTCGCGACTCCACCCGTCATCGTCGTCGAGGGTGGTCGGAAGGTTCTGCTCGTGCCTAGCAAGATGGGCTGGGTGTACATGCTCGACGCGTCGAACGGTCGTTTCCTTCGTCGGTCCGAACCGTTCGTGCCTCAGCTGAACCTGTTCGCCGTGCCGACCCAAGAGGGTGTCGTCACGGCGCCCGGTCCGGCCGGGGGCGCGAACTGGCCGCCCTCGGCTTTTTCACAAGCCACCAATCTGCTGTATGTGCTCGGGACGCATTTCGCCTTCACGCTGACGCGCGCCGACGCGGAAGCGCGGAAAGGCGAGATCTGGATTGGTGGCAATCAGGTCCCGGTCGCCGCGGAATCGACCTACGGTACGATCAGCGCGATTCGGCCATCGACCGGCAAGATCGTGTGGCAACGCAAAACGAGCTGGTTGTGGAGCGGCGCGCTCGCTACCGCGGGCGGATTGGTGTTTGTGGGCGACAACGACGGCTGGTTGCGCGCGTACGATGCGCGCACGGGCCGAACGCTGTGGGAGTTTTTCTGCGGCGCCGGGGTGAACGCGCCGCCGGTGAGCTTCGAGCTGGATGGAGAGCAATACATCGCCGTCGTTGCCGCCGGAAGCCGCTACTCGCAGGCGCGCGGATCGGCCCTCCTGACATTTGGCCTGGGCGCCGCCCGGTCAGCTCCGGTGATGGCACTGCAGCGTTCGACCCTAACGCCGCCTCCGGATCGCGCCGAGCGGTGGCCACCTGACAGCGCAACCCGTGAAGGCGCGAGTCTCGCGTACTCCAGTGCGCAGCGAGTCGCATGGATTGGCGTGGCCGCGGACGGTGGCGCGATGAGCTTCAACGCCGCGGCGCGCGGTGGTGAAACGTTCGTGGTCCCGTTAGGCTGGACGGTGGAAATCCGCCTTCGGAACGGAGACGCGGCGCCACATTCGGCACGCGTCGTGTCCGCCATGGATACCGTGCCACTCACCTTGCCGGCCGCATTCTTTCGGGGTGCGGAGAGCACGAACCCCGAGGTGGGTCTCGCCTATGGGCGAAGCCAGGTCTTCCGATTCACGGCGGATCGCGTGGGCAGCTATCTGATCGCGTGTGCGGTGCCTGGCCACGCGGCGGCGGGGATGTACGTGCGACTCATGGTCCAGCCGAATGTGCCCGTGCCGACGTGGACGTCGTCGACGCGACGGTAACGATAGGAACGAGCATACCAAGCGAGACGACGAATGACGCGAATGCTCAGCGATCTCCGCTACGGCCTCCGCATGCTCTCGAAGACGCCGAGCGCGACGGCGATGATCCTGATCGCGCTGTCGCTCGGGATCGGGTTGTCCGCGGTGATGTTCAGCCTGATCGACGGTGCCGTGCTCACCAGGCTCCCGGTCGAAGGCGGCGACCGGATCGTTCGGATCCAGCGCGCGGACCTGTCGGCCCAGACGGTCGACGACTACTCGACCTGGTCGTCGCGCCAACGATCCCTCACCGCACTTGGCGCCTTTGACATGAGCACGGTGACGCTCTCCATCGAGGGCGTCGGGGGCGAGCCAGTTCGCGCTGCCGCGATCACGCCGTCCATCCTGCCGCTCCTGGCCGTCCAGCCCGTGCTTGGCCGCCCATTCACCGAGGAGGACGCGGCTCCCGGAGCGCCGGCCGTCATCCTCGTGAGCCACGATTTCTGGCGCGACCGCCTCGCCGCGGACCCGGCAGCGCTCGGCCAGACGGTCCGCGTGAATGGGCGGCCGTCGCAGATCATCGGGGTCATGCCTCGAGGCTTCGGGTTTCCGTGGAACCAGCAGGTGTGGTCACCGCTCCGTGTGGATCCCGCACGTGCGGGCGATGCAGCGTTCACCACGTCGGCGGAAAGCAAGGCGGTGGTAGGACGTCTCCGCGAAGGCGTGTCCGCGCCCGCTGCCGCGAGAGAGCTCACGGCCATCACTCTGGAGCTCGATCGAGAGAAGCCTGGCAACGCCGGCCTCGGGTCGACGGTGAGCGTGCGAGGCTACACGGATCTGTTCAGCGAGCCTGGTCGCTCGGCCGCGCTGGCAGCATTGATGCTCGGCGTCGCGTTCCTCGTGCTGCTCGTCGCGTGCTCGAACGTCGCGAACGTGCTGCTTGCTCGAGCCGTCGCGAGAAGGCGGGAGATCGCGGTGCGCCTCGCGATCGGTGCGACGCGTCTGCGAATTACCGTGCAACTCCTGGTGGAGACGTCGCTCCTCGCGGCCGCCGGCGCGGTGGGCGGCGTGCTCGTCGCGGTCTTCGGGACGCGACGCATCGCTGCGGCGATGCCTGCTGGGATGCCATACTGGATCCAGGTCCGCGTCGACTGGCCGGTGCTCGGCTTCGTAGCCGTCGTGGCTGTGCTCGCGGCGCTGATGGCTGGACTCATGCCCGCGCTCCAGGCTGGGCGATCCAACACGCATGATGTTCTCAAGGACGATGCGCGCGGCAGCTCGAGTTTCCGTCTCGGACGCGTGATGCGCCGGCTCATCGGTGTCGAGATCGCGCTGTCGTTCGTGCTGCTCGTGATGGCCGGACTCTTCATCAGGAGCGCGGCGAACTTCCAGGAAACCGACTTTGCGTTCCGCCCTGAGGAGGTGTACACGGCGCGCGTTCGCCTTCCGGACACCGCAGCTGACGACGCAATGGCTCGCGCCCGTCTTTCGGAGCAACTCCGCGAGACGTTGAGGGCTCTGCCCCCGGTGGCAGGCGTGGCGCTGTCCACGGCCGTCCCCGGCGTGGGATCGTCACAGGTTGCGCCCGTGGCGGTGGAAGGAGCGCGCGACGCCGCGCCAGCGTCGCGGGCTCGTTCGATCGTCGTGTCGCCCGGTTTCTTCGCGCTGTTCCGAGCCCCGCTCGTCGACGGGCGTGACTTCGATACCCGCGATCGTGCCGGGGCCTTACCGGTCGCGATCGTGAACGAATCCTTTGCGCGCAGGTATTTCCCGACTGGCGCTCTGGATCGGCGGGTCCGCCTGTCCGGGCCGGAAGGTGATGGCGTCTGGCTCACGGTCGTCGGCGTGACGCGGGACCTCCTGGAAGGCGGTGTCGATGGCTCGAACCCGGAGACCGTCTATTTGCCGCTCACGCAGCATCCGCAGACCGAGCTCACCGTGATCGCGCGGCCGCGCGGCGGCTTTGCGACGCTCCCCACACCCATTCGCGAGTCGCTGAGCGTGTTGGATCGGGACCTCGCGCTCTTCGACGTTCAGCGACTCGAGGAGGTCATCTACGATGCCAATTCCGGCTATACGTGGTTCAGCGTGCTCTTTCTGATCAGCGGCGGGATCGCGCTCTTTCTCGCCGCACTCGGTCTCTACGGCGTGATGGCGTTCTGGGTCATCCAGCGTACGCGCGAGATCGGTGTCCGCATGGCCGTCGGCGGCCAGCGGCGGGACATCGTTAGGCTGGTGCTGCGTCAGGGGCTGGCGCAGACATCGCTCGGCCTCATCGCCGGCGTACTCCTGGCCGTGCCGTGCGCGGCGCTGCTGCGCTCCGCGCTGTTCGGCGTCATGCCCTACGACCCGATTGTGTTCGGGGCGGTGCTCGGGGTGATGGTCGCGGCCGCGTGGCTCGGGTGCTGGATGCCGGCACGCCGGGCGACGCGCGTCGATCCCCTGAAGGCACTGGCTGCGGAGTAGTCGTTAGGCCGAGTAGCGGTCCCGGTAGCGTACCCACTGCATGGGCCAGGTCGCGCCGCGACCTAACGGCGCAATGAAGCGCGGCTATTTGGAATTGTTCTGGACGCGGTAACGCAGTTGAACCACCCCATCCTCGAAGCGTTCGACGGACACGAGATCCAGGGGCACGTGGCGGTGACGCCGCGCTAACAGTGGAATGCCATCTCCAATGAACACGGGGTTCACGCTGACGACGAGCTCATCGATGGCCTGCTCGTCGAGAAAGGAGGCGATGAGCTCGCCCCCGCCCATCAACCAGATGTCCTTGCCGGGCTCCTCTCGAAGACGCCTCACGTATGGGCCGATTGCCCCGCTCACGAACTCAACGCCTGCGGGAGCGTCCGCTGGCGGCGCGTGACGGGAGAAGACGATGGTCCGACGCGTCGGATCGATCTTGCCGCCCAGACGCCGGCTCGCCTCGTAGGTCTTCCGGCCGAGCAGCTTCGTGTCGATTGAGCTCATGAAGGCGCTCAGGCCATAGAAACCCGCGGGCTTGGGACGGGATGTCAGCCATTCGAGGTCACCGTCGGGACGCGCGATGTACCCGTCCGCGCTGGTCGCGATGTGGACGATGACGTTTCGGCGGTTCGTCATGCGTACCGATGCTCCGTGGCCGGCGAACGCGATCCCGTCTGCACGTCCGCCAGGTACTCCCGCTCCCGTTCCCGGATGGCGCAGTAGCGCTCGAAGGCGCGGCGCTCGTCCTCGAGGCGGAGCCACGTACGCCAGGTACTGCCTCGAAACGTGTGCGCCGCCATCCGGTGCGCGTTACGGAGCACGAACCCGGGGTCGTGACTGAAGGCCGCCGGCATGTGGCGGAGCTTCATCCATCGTTCGGCCCGCCACCGCAGGAACGCTACCTCGTCCCGTGACAGATGCCGGGTGCGGACCACGGGTGTCGTCCCGTCGTACTCCTCCACTCGCTCGTTCTCGATCAACCCCTGCGCGCGAAAGTCCTGCGTCATCGGCGTACGCGGGTAGGGCATCGGATGCTGGATGTATGGCCAGTCGACGTGGCGGCGCGCGAACTCCAGGTTGGCCTCTATCGACTGCGTCGTGTCATCAGGGTTCCCGACGATCATGCCGCCGACGACATACATCCCATGCGAGCGGAGGTAGCGACTGGCGTCGCGCGACGCGTTCCCGGCGCTCCGCCCGTCTTCGCGCTTCGTGTTCTTCCGCCGCGCACGAAGGAACTCCAGGTCCTCTTCGAGGATGTTCTCGATCCCGAGAAAGACGTAGCGAAACCCCGCGCGACGCATGAGCGGCGCGAGTGTAGCACCGTGGTTCGCGACTGTGGACGTCATCGCCTGCACCACGTAATCGATGCGATTGAGGCCGGCCTCGATGATGGCGTGGCACAGAGCCTCGAAGCGACGCACGTTCAGCACGATGTTGTCGTCTACGAGGAAGATCGCGCGAGCGCCGCGGTCGCGCGCGTCACGAATGTCCGCGATCACGCGCTCAATGGGATACGCGAAGAAGTTGCGCCCGCGCATCTCGATGATCGAGCAGAAGCTGCAGTCGAACGTGCAGCCGCGCGACGTCTCCACGACGTCGACGGGTCGACCCAGAACGGTGTACCCGTGAAGCGCGCGGGATGAGCGCTTGGGTGGGAGGATTTCGCCGGCGCTCAGATTGGCGGGCGGTCGATTCGCATTGTGCCGGTACTCGACACCGTCGCGAAACGACAGGCCGGCGATGTGGTCGTAGCCGTTGCCGTCCTCGATCGCCCGAAGCAGCTCGCGAAAGGTCACCTCTCCCTCGCCACGGACGATGAAGTCGGCGCCCTCGGCCGCATCCGTGTACGCGTCGGGCGCCAGCGTCGGGTCGTAGCCGCCGACGACCACTTGCACGTTAGGCTTGAGTGACCGGACGAGCCGGACAATGCGCTGCGCGGTCCGACGCTGGAACGTCATGACCGAGAGCCCGACGACGTCCGGTGCCCGTTCCGCCATGAGTCGAGCGATCGTGCGCTGCACCTGGGATTGCACGAGGATCAGGTCCACGGCCGCTACCTGATGGTGCGCGTCCACGTTGCCGGCCAGCGATCCCAGTGCACCGTTAGGCAGCCGGATTGCGATCGAGGGCATGTGCTCGAAGGAGTCCGGCATCGACAAGAGCAACACGTTCACGACGGCTCTCCGCGGGTGATCGTCCGAGTTGGCGACTGCAAGATCGCTCAGGTTCTCGTACGTCGTCAGCCCATCGGATGGGTCATCACCAGGCTCAGCGGCAGCACCGTGTCGCCGTGTGTTCGGCGCCGGTGTCTCGAGAGTTGGTCCCTCACGCGACGGTGTCACTTGCCCGCTCCAACGACGTTAGGCGGCCGGCGTGGGGACTGCGGAATGAAGGCACGGCACTCGCGGCCCGGGGCTGGTCCAGCGCGCAGCGATCCGCCGGCGACCCCTATCGCCGTGGGCGCCAGCGCCTTTCGCTCCTGCCACTCTCGTAAGAGTACCAACCGTCGGAGCGTACCAGCAAAACGCGACCGCGGGGCTCGTACAATGCCCAGATGTCGTCGAGGTCGCCGACGTCGCCCGACAAACGGAGCGCGGCCCCCAGGTCGAAGAGCAGTTCGGTGCAGCCGTCACGCAGGTCGACGCCTGCCGCGAGGAGGCGCTGGCCGTCGAGGCATCGGAGCCCATCGGCGCGCCGACGCGGTGACGAGCCGGCGCGAATCGGGCGCTCGTCATCCGCGAGCCGGAGCTCCCACATCCCACACCACGCCCAGAACCACCACGCGCCTTTGATGGTGACCGCGCGGTACGACAAGAGTCGCTGAACGCGCGGAAACGGGGACCGAGTCGTGATCGGCTCGCGGATTCGCGCTGACGGCTCGCCGAAGCTGAAGGATAGGCCAGCCGCTGGCGCCCAATGCACGCCCCAACAGGCAAGTCCATTTAGCTTCGCGAACGTTCGGTCAATAACATCCATGATCTGGTGTGGCTGCCTAACGTCCACGTCTATCTGATGAGCCGCGTCTCGCCGGGCGAAGTGGAACAGTAAGCTCACACGTAATTCGGCCGCGCACAACCTGCTGCCGCCTGCTCCGGCGCCTGCAGCGCAACGTTAGGCTTCAATTGGGGTCAGAGTCGATTCGCATCGAAAGAACGCACCGCGGACTCATTCGAACGCGCGGCACGATGTATACGTGAATGTGGCGCCGTTAATGGTTGCCCCGTTGAGGTCGAGGAGCTTGGCCTCCAGCTGCACCGTCGACTTCTGCTGTATTGCGGCGGGGTTCGGCGAGACCGAGATCGACGTGGGAATGCCGAGGACGGTGACTGGAACCGGTTTCGTTAGGCCCGCCGCGCGAACCGAGATCGTCGCCGTGCCCGCAGGCCCGACCGACGTAACGACGCCGGTGTTCGACACGGTGACGATCGCCACGTCGGTCGACACGAACGTCACTGGAAAGCCCGAAAGCAGCGTCCCCGCCGCGTCCACAACACTCGGAACGGTCCGGGTAGTCTCACCCTGCTTGATCGATGGAAACCGGATCGACGAGGATGTCCGACGGTTTCGGCCCATTTTCGCTGGGACTGTCGGAGTTGCATCCTATCGCCGCGAACGGTAGGACCGCTGCCAGCGCAAGCCGCAAGAAGACTCGGTGTGTCATTAGGGAGAAACGGGTGCTCGAAGGTTGTAAAACCTAACGAGCAACTCGTGTCACGCCAGCGTCGGTCTGGCGGACACCGTCACGCCGCAACGCTCACCCGTCATCCGCGGAGCGTGGCATGCGGCGACCCCCTATGACGGCCAATGCAGAATGGAGTGGTCCGACCGCACATGACTTCCCAACCCTGGGCGGTTGGCGCGTGCTACCCCGTTGCCCAGTTGTCTTAGGTGTTTCTCACCCTGCCCCTTTCTTCAGGTGCCACGGCGACGCTCGACGTTTGGGCCGACGCGATGCGGTGATGTGGTTTGCGAGGCCATGTCAAATCCCCTCTCGTCAGCCCGTTATTCGGAACGCAGTGCCACGAGCGGATCGACACGACTCGCGCGCCGCGCCGGAAGATAGCAGGCCACGATCGCGATGACCGCGAGGATCAAAGGCGCCAGCGCGAACGTGAGTGGGTCGACCGCCGCGACGCCGAAGAGCTGCGTCTCGAGCAGTCGCGTCGCCAGCAGCGAAGCCACGAGCCCGATTACGATCGCGATCCCGATCGTGCGAAGCCCCTGGCGTAACACCATCCCGATGACCTCCCGCGCGCCGGCGCCGAGCGCCATCCGAATGCCCATCTCCTGTGTGCGCCGCGCGACAGCGTAGCTCATGACACCGTACACACCGATCGTTGCGAGCACGAGCGCGAGCAGCGCGAAGGACGTCAGGAGACGCATCATGAACGTTCTGCCGCCGAGCTGGTTCTCGATCGAAAGCATGAGCGGGCGAATGCGCCAAACCGGTTGATCGCGATCCACGCGCCAGATCGCTGCCCGTACGGCGTTCGCGACAGCGCTCGGTTCGCCATTGGTGCGGACCACGAGCTCCGTGAAGATCAACGGCATCTGCGTGTAGGGAACGTACACCTGATCGAGCTGGTCCTCGTTGAGGCGGAAATGCTTCGCGTTCCTGACGACGCCCACGATGGTCATCCACGGCGTACCCTCTGACGGCGAGAGACGTAGCTGCTTCCCCAGCGCTGAGCCCTGCGGCGCGATCTTCTTCGCCAGCTGTTCGTTCACGATCGCCACCGCCATCGTCGTGCTTCGATCCTCGGCTGTAAAATCACGGCCCCCGATCAATGGAATCCGCATCGTCTCGAAGTAGCCGGTGCTCACGATGTTGCGGTGCGCCCCCGGGAGCTTCTGCGGGTCCTCAGGTTTGCCATCGACGGCGTAAGGGACGATCTCGCCATTGCCGTTGAGCGGCGTCGCTCGCACGAGCGCAGCATGGATAACGCCTGGTACGGTGCGTACCTCCGCGACTGTGCGCGTGAACATCGCTGCGATCTTCTCCTCCGTGTCGTACTTCGCCGCGGGGAGCCGGAACTGCATGGTCAGGACGCCCAGCGGATCGAACCCCGGATCCACGCTCGTCAGCGCTACTAGGCTGCGCGTCAGCAATCCCGCACTCACGAGAAGCACGACACACAGCGCGACCTGCGCGACGACGACCGCGTTATGCGCCCGCATCCGGGCGGCCCCGACATCGGCGCGGATCGTGAGCGACTCCTGCAATCGCGTGCGAGTGGCAGACCACGCGGGCGCGAGCCCGAACACGAGTCCGGTCGCCAGCGTCACCACGCCGGCGAACGCGAGCACGCTCGTGTTGAGCGTGATTTGACCTATCACCGGGAGCACGTCGGGCGCGGTGGTGGCGAACCAGCGCACCCCGGCGTACGCAATGGCAACGCCGCCGAGTCCGCCCACGAGCGACAGCACCACGTTTTCCGTGAGCAGTTGACGCACGAGCCGCGAGCGTCCGGCGCCCAAGGCCGCGCGAACGGACAGCTCGCGCTGCCGCCCCGTTGCGCGCGCGAGCTGGAGGTTGGCGACGTTCGCGCACGCGATGAGCAGGACGACGGCGACCGATGCGAGCACGATGTACAGTGGCGTGCGCGCATCGCCGACGAGCGTCGTCTTGAGTGGCTCGATCACGGCACTACTTCCACCGTTCGTGGTCGGGTAGACCTCGGCCAACC
>JBKOYV010000044.1:0-22092 GCA_046725585.1 Gemmatimonadota bacterium
TCGTGGACGGCCTAATACGATCGAGACCCGGCTGGCGACGGCGGAGTCACGCTTGGCAGTACGACGCAGCCACCTGACGGCGACTGCGGTGCCGTGAATTCACCCCTTGCGCCAAACCTCGTTAGTGGCGTTAGGGAGCGCGGTCGGGATGAGTGCGGGCTACGGCCACGTGATGCGAACGGTCCCGTATCGGCAGATCTCGGGACACCGGGGCCCGTTCGGCTGGGACGTCTGGAAGCTCGGTCTCACGTCCCACCGGCGCGTTCCTGCGGTCGTGGTAACCGTTAGGTGGACGTGGACCGGCGCGAAGTCGCGGAAGGAAACCGTGTTGGTGCAGCCGGTCTCGCCGGGACACGCGGCCGTGTGCACCGTGTCGGGCGTGCCGACGGGCGCGGCCTGCACGGTAATCGGTCCGGGCGGAGCGTTCTGGCTCTCGATCGTGAGGTCGTTCACGCAGCCGATCAGCGTGCAGGCGGTGGTCGTGTCTCGGCGACACGCGAGGGCGAGTGTAACCGCGGCCAAGGGTGCGTAGCGTCTCATGCCAGCCTTACCAAAGGGTGTGTCGCTCCCTAACGCCGTTTGGGTTGTGACGATATCCAGCGAAGCGGGCGAAATCCTGCGAACCTCCGCAGCAAGAGTTCGCCCGTCCGGCCCACAGAGTATGGTCAAGTTCGCGCACTATGCAGCGTTAGAAACGCGGCCGCTCGCAATGTAAGCCCAAAGTCCTGCGAGCGGCTGCAGGCAGAAACTCTACATAGGGGTGCAAAGCGGCCGAGCACGGGACGGAGCCGCCCCGAGCAGATCTCACGAAGCGAGTCAGCAGCCGTCGGCGACGAGCGGTCAGCATCAGCCCGCCTTCACGATCTCCACCCGCACATCTACCCCCTCACCAACCTTCCCCACTACACCGTCCCCGGTAGCCGCATAGCCAACGTCCAGCGCCAGCGTCTCGCTCCGGAGCAACTGCTCGTGTGTCCGCGCCGCGGCCACCACCGGCTCCGGCGCATCGATCGTTAGGCGAATCCGATCCGATACATCCAGCCCCCTGTCCCGCCTCGCCTGCTGCACCACCCTGACGAGGTCGCGCGCCAACCCCTCCGCCTCGAGCTCCGGCGTCACCGCCGTGTCGAGCACGACGATCCCCGAGCTTCCCGGCAGCTCCGCTGCCGCGCCCGCGTCCTTCGACACGAGCCGCCGTTCGAACTCGCCCTCCTTGAGCTCGATGCCGTCCGCGACCACACCGCCCGACGGCGACGTCGTCCACTGGCCCGCCTTCACCGCTTTGATCACCCGCTGCACATCCTTCCCCAGCCTCGGCCCCGCCGCGCGCGCGTTGACCGTCACCTCGAACGAGCCATGCGCCGCGAGGTCCGTCGTCAGCTCCACGTCCTTCACGTTCACCTCATCGCGGATGAGATCGACGAACTCCACGAGCCGGTCGGCGTCCGCGGCGGCGACGCGCAGCTTCGCGAGCGGCAGCCGCACCCGGAGCTTGTTCGCCGACCGCAGCGCCAGGGCGGCCGAGCAGACCTGACGCACCCGGTCGATCGCGTTCACCAGGGCCGAGTTGTTAGGCAGCGAGTCCACGAGCGGCCAGTCGGTGAGATGGACCGACCGCCCGCCGGTCAGCCCCATCCAGATCGCCTCCGATGTCAGCGGCAGGAGCGGCGCGACCACCCGGCACGTCACCTCCAGCACCGTGTGCAGCGTGTCGATCGCGTCGCGATCGCCCGCCCAGAACCGATCCCGCGACCGGCGCACGTACCAGTTCGTGAGCGCCTCGAGGAAGTCGCGGACGGTCGCGCACGCGCCGGCGAGATCGTAGCTGTCCATCTGCGACTCCACATCCGTGACGAGCTCGTTCGTCTTCGCCAGGATGTATCGATCCAGCACGTGCGCGGAGTCGGTCCGGACCTGCCCCTCGATGTTCTCCGCGTTCGCGTAGAGCGCGAGGAAGTAGTAGGTGTTCCAGAGCGGCAGCAGTGCCTCACGCACCGCATCGCGGATGCCCTGCTCTGTAACGATGAGGTCCCCGCCGCGCAGGATCGGGCTCGCCATGAGGAACCAGCGCATCGCGTCCGAGCCGTCGCGATCGAAGACTTCCCGCACAACGGGATAGTTCTTCCGCGACTTGGACATCTTCTGGCCGTCGTTGCCCAACACGATGCCGTGCGCGAGACACGTGCGGAACGCCGGGCGGTCGAACAATGCCGTCGCCAGCACGTGCAGCGTGTAGAACCAGCCACGCGTCTGGCCGTTGTACTCGACGATGAAGTCGCCGGGATAGTGGTGCTCGAACCAGTCCTTGTGCTCGAACGGGAAGTGGACCTGCGCGAACGTCATCGACCCCGACTCGAACCAGCAGTCCAACACCTCCGGCACTCGCCGCATCGTGGACCTGCCCGTCGGGTCGTCCGGGTTCGGCCGCGTGAGCGCGTCGATGCCCGGGCGATGCAGATCGTTAGGCTTCACGCCGAAGTCTCGCTCGAGCTCGGCCAGCGAGCCGTACACGTCAATACGCGGGTACTTCGGATCGTCCGAGACCCACACCGGGATCGGCGAGCCCCAGTACCGGTTGCGCGAGATCGACCAGTCGCGCGCGTTCTCGAGCCACTTGCCGAACTGGCCATCCCGGATGTGCTCCGGCACCCAGCGGATCTGCTGGTTGAGCTGCACCATGCGGTCGCGGAACTTCGTCACCGCCACGAACCACGAGCTCACCGCGCGCTGGATGAGCGGGCTGTCGCAGCGCCAGCAGTGCGGGTACGAGTGCTGATACGTGTCGTGGCGCACCAACGCGCCCGATGCCTTGAGGTCGCGCATGATGTTCCTGTTCGCCTCGAAGACGTGCTGTCCCTGGTACGGCGGCACCTGTGAGTCGAACTCGCCGCGCGAGTTCACGGGCGTCACCGGGTCGATGCCTGCGGCGTCGGTGACGACCTTGTCCTCCTCGCCGTACGCCGGCGCGATGTGCACCATCCCCGTGCCATCCTCCGTCGTCACGTACTCGGCCAGCAGGACCTGGTGCGCGTTGGGCTGCTTGCCGTAGAAGAAGTCGAAGGGCGGCTTGTACCGCGTGCCGACGAGCTGTCTGCCCCTGAATCGCGCGAGGATCGTCGGATCTTCACCCAGCTCGCGCGCGTACGCCGCGACCCGCGCCTGCGCGAGCAGATAGCGCTTCCCGTTAGGCGCCTGCACCACGACGTACTCGACGTCCGGATGGACGGCGGCCGCGAGGTTCGACGGCAGCGTCCACGGCGTCGTCGTCCACACGAGCGCCTCGACGCCCTGCAGCTCCGGCAGGGACGACGTCAACGGAAGGCCGACCGTCACCGCGGGGTCCTGCCGGTCACGGTAGACGTCGTCCATCTTCGTCTCTGTGTTGCTGAGCGGCGTCTCGCACCGCCAGCAATACCACAGCACACGGAACCCCTCGTAGATGAGCCCCTTGTCCCAGAGCGTCTTGAAGGCCCACATGACGCTCTCCATGTACGTGAGGTCGAGCGTCTTGTAGTCGTGGTCGAAGTCGACCCACCGCGCCTGACGAGTCACGTAGTTTCGCCACTCCTCGGTGTAGCGAAGGACCGACGTGCGGCACGCGTCGTTGAACTTCGCGACGCCGAGTGCCTCGATCTCGTTCTTGTGCGACAGACCTAACTGCTTCTCGGCCTCGAACTCGGCGGGGAGGCCGTGGCAGTCCCACCCGAAGCGGCGCTCGACGCGCCGGCCCTTCATGGTCTCGTAGCGTGGGACGACGTCCTTGACGTAGCCCGTCAGCAGGTGGCCGTAGTGCGGCAGGCCGTTGGCGAACGGCGGTCCGTCATAGAAGACGAACTCGTTCGCGCCGTGCGCGCCGGCCTCGCGCGCCTCGATGCTCGCCTCGAACGTCTGGTCGCGCCGCCAGTACGCGAGGACGTCGCCCTCGAGGGCAGGGAAGTTGGGGCGGGACGGGACGCCTTCGGCGTCGCGGTGCTCGCCGAGGCGAGCTTTGGGGTAAGCCACGGTCGGTTCCTCGTTATGCGCTTCGGTCTCCGGACAGAATGTCCGGTTCGCATACGGGGACGACGCGGGTCTTTCGACGCGCACCGCGGTACCACCCCGCTTGTCCGCGCCGTGTTGGCCGCGAACCTCTCGCATGCGGCTGTAGCGGGCCGCATCCGGCCGGTTCTACTGAGGCGTGGACTTCAAGCGCCCGTTCCTCCGGCTGGCTCCCCGGTGATGGCCGGATCGTTGCCCTTTCCGGCAAAGATATGTCGTTTAGGAAGGGGGGCCAACGCCTTGTGGCGCCCTCACAGACCGCTCCGTATAATCTCGTTCCGGCTGCGCGCCAGCCGGCCGAGTCTCCCAGATAGGCATCATCCCAGTCCGGAGGTCGCCGTAATGCTCCGCGCCCCTCTCGTGCGCCTGGCCCTCGCGGCCGGCGTCGCCCTTGTCGTCTCGGCGTGTTCGGATCAGCCGAACCCCACGTCCCCCGATCCGCGCGGCCTCGCTGCGAGCGCCCAGCGGTCTGCACAGGGTGTCGGCGCGCCATCGGCGGCCGAGCTCGATCGGCAGGTGCCTGGCTTCGGCGGATTCTTTCTCGATGGCAACGGCGAGCCGACCATCTACCTCGCCCGCGGCGCGAGCCGCGCACCGGCGGAGCGCGCGTTAGGCGCCTACCTCGCAGCGCGTGGCCTGTCGACGGCCGCACTTCACGTTCGCGAAGCGCAGTATGGATGGCAGCGGCTCGAGCGCTGGCAGGACGCGGCAACCGACGGTGCCTTCTCGGTGGACGGCACCGTGTACGTCGACAACGATGAGACTTCGAACCGCGTGCGCGTCGGGGTCGAGAACATCGGCACGGCGGGTCAGGTGCGCGCGGCCGTGGCGCGCCTCGGGGTGCCTGACGACGCGGTGATCGTGGACCAGGTCGAGCCGATCGTACAGGTGGCAACGCTCCAGAATATCAAGGATCGCCCGGTTCGCGCGGGCGTCCAGATCAACTTCCCCGGCTTCCTCTGCTCCGTTGGGTTCAACGCGACGTCCGGCACGCAGAAATCGTTCATCACGGCGTCGCACTGCACGAGCAAGCAGGGCGGCGTCGAGAGCACGCCGTACTACCAGCCGCTGCAGTCGGTGGACGGGACGGCCATCGCCACGGAAGTAGCGGACCCGGTCTACACGAGGGGTTCCGGCTGCCCCGGCGGGAGGACCTGTCGCTATAGCGACGCGGCACGCGCAGCGTACACCAGCGATGCGTTCCAGGGGCTCGGGCTCATCGCGCGGACGAGCGGTGCGAACAACGGCAGTCTCGAGATCATGGGCTCGTTCACGATCACGGACGACGACTGCACGAGCACGTTAGGCGGTTGTCTTACCGTCGGAGCGACTGTCAACAAAGTCGGGCGGACAACGGGGTGGACGTCGGGCGCGATCACAAATGTATGCGTGAACACCGGCGTGCAGGGTAGCCGGATCGTGCAGCGGTGCCAGACGTTCGTGTCGGCGGGCGTCGGCAGCGGCGACAGCGGCTCGGACGTCTTCCAGATCACCGGCGACCCAAACGTGAAACTGGCGGGCGTTCTTTGGGGCGGCAGCTCCTCCGGTAATCAGTTCGTGTTCAGCCCGTTCGCCAACGTCGTACGGGAGCTCGGCCCGCTTACGACGCACTAGCCCGGCTGTCATCCCGAGCGCAGCTGGCTGTCATCCCGAGCGCGGGCACTCGCGGCTCGGGATGACAAGGCATGCGTCTAGCGGGGACTCGACGGCGGGCGCCGGAACGGCACGGCTGGCCGCGCCTGCGCAACGGGTGCCTCGCCCTGCACGACCCGATATGCGCGGTCGAGCGTCAGATCGCGGTACGTCGTCGTCGTGCGCGCCGAGTCGGGCCACTGAATCCGCACCTGACGCAATCTGGCTGCCGGTCCGAGTCCCACGTGAAGCTGCAAGCTTCCGGCGCCGAACGAGCCGCCCGTTCTCACGGTGCGCCTAACGGTTCTCGCCGCGCCGCTCGCATCCACGGCGACGACGTCCACCCGCGCGCCGATCGCCGAGCGGTTCGCCGAGCGGCCCTCGAGCTCGAGCGTGATCCATCTGTTCTTTGCCCACCCCGGATTCTCGAACAGCACACTGGTAAAACGGTCGCCTTCGAACGCACCCCCCATGACCATGTACACGTCTTCATCGCCGTCCCGATCGAGATCGGCGAACGCGGTCGCATGGCCTTTCTGGATGTGGCCGAACCCGCCAGGCAGCGTCACCTCCTCGAATCGCCGGCCGTTCACGTTGCGGAACATCCGGTTCGGAACGATCGACCGCAGGTCCGGGTTCCCGGTGCCGACGTAGAAGTCGAGCCACCCGTCGTTGTCGAGATCCCCGAAGTTGCTTCCCATGGCGTAGATCACCTTGTCGGCGAGTCCCACGCGGCGTGTCACGTCCTCGAACGTACCGTCGCCCCTGTTTCGGTAGAGCCGCGACGGTTGAAACTCGACGAGCTGTCCTTTCCTGACGCTCCTGAGCGGCAGGCCGAGATACTCGAGCGCGACGGTCTCGTGCAACGGCGCGCTGAGATCATAGCTCAGCACGAGCAGATCCTCGAAGCCGTCGTTGTCGAAGTCCCAGAACCAGGTCGGAAACGATGCGGTTTTCATGTCCACGCCGGCGGCGGCACCACGCTCCTCGAAGCGCCAGTTCTCGATCGACGTGCCTCCGCGGTTGACGTAGAGGCGGTTCGCGCCGGTGAACACCGACACGTACAGGTCGGGAAGCCCGTCGTTGTTCACGTCGCCCCATACCACTCCCTTCACGAAGTCATCGACGTCGATTCCCACCTGATGCGAAACCTCGCTGAACGTGCCGTTCCTGTTGTTGAGGAACAGCTCGGACCGATGCGATGGCCCTCCTGACGGTGCGCTCGACTCGTTGCCGACGAACAGATCGAGGTAGCCGTCGAGGTTGAAGTCGGCCCATGCCGCCGAATGTGTCGGATTGAACGACAGTATCCCCGAGGAGAACGTGGCGTCATCGAACGTTCCATCCCCGCGGTTGCGCAACAGGGAGTTCGGATACTTGCCCGCCTCGCCGAGCCACCCGCCCCGCAGCACGAGAATGTCGACGTCTCCGTCGTTGTCATAGTCGGCGTGAACGGTGTTCACCCCACCAACGATCCCCTTGAGCCCGGACGCCGCGGTGCGATCGACGTAGCCGCCCTTGCCGTCCGCGAGGAACAGGTGCACCGGATCGTTAGGCCCCCACGACGTCGTGAACACGTCGAGAAGGCCATCGCCGTTGAGGTCATCGATGGTGAGCCCGCCGGCGAGCCCCGTGACCGCGAGGCCGACGTCACCGGCGATGTTGTTGAATGGCGGAAACGGATCGTCCGCGCGCGGAGCCAGGTTCGGCATGAGGTAGCGCCGAGGCACGCTGTCCGGATATCGGCCGACGGCCATCCAGGCGATGTTCAGGAGGTACTGCGAGCCGTGGTCCTGCGGGAAGAAGTGCAACAGCTGGGTATAGCGCGCGATTCCCTCGCGCGCGCCTTCCTCGTGCGTGTGCCGGGCGGCGCCCTCGAGGGGAAGGATGCACACGTTTGCCGCCGGGCCGCCAAGGCAGTTCTGCTGCTCGCCGAGACGAAGCGATGCGATGGCCAGGAGGTCGAAGAGAGCCTTCTTCTGTTCGGTGATCGTGTCCGCCGACACGCGCGCATCGCGCATCAACGTCTGGAGCTCGGTTATTGCCTCGCGTGTCTCGCCTGCTTTGAGCAGCTCGTCGGCGAGCCAGTGCCGCGTGTTGAACGTCGCGGGGCCGCCTCCCTGTGCCGCGATCGTCACTCTCAGCGATTGCGCACGAGCGTGGTTCAGGAAGGGATTGGACATGGGCTCGGCCAGCGCTCTCGCGCCGAGGATCGCGAGCGTGTCCGCCATGCGGGCGCCGTCGTTGCGCCTGGGCACGGTGCGCGCGTGTTCCTCCGCAGTCCGCGCGTGCGCCGGCGGCTCCGCGGCGCACGCGAGCGTTAGGCTCACGCACACCGTCGCGACGACTGGTACGACGTTCTGCCGGACTGCGACCATCTGCCCTGCATGCAACGCGACGCGGAGAAATCTACCAGCGGAGCGTCGTCACGGCTCCGGGCGGCAACGTGAAGCGAACGGATCGACCGGCTGATCGCAGGCCGACGGGCAGCCGAGCGTGCTCAGCCGGGCGTCTGGACGATGAGCATCAGTGCCTCAGCAGATGTGCAACCGTGCTTACCGGGCGAGCAGTTCGGCGAGTTTCGTACGATCGTACAGTTCTCCTCGCGCGATGACCGCGTGGATCCGGCCGACGTTCCTGATGTCCGCGAGAGGGTCGGCGTCGAGCAGCACGAGATCGGCGAGCTTGCCCCGCTCGACCGTGCCGAGAGAATCCTGCATCCCCGAGAACGCGGCCGCGGCGCTCGTGGCGCTCACCAACGCCTCGAGCGGCGTCATTCCAAGCTTCTCGACGAAGTACCCCAACTCGTCTCGCACGCTGAATCCCGGGTATTTCAGAGCGACGCCGACATCGGTCCCCGGCAGGATGCGGACACCGGCGCGCCGCATCTCCCGCATGTCGCGAAGCACTCCGTTGTACACGCGCGTCAGGAAAAACCGTCTTATCAACGCGTCCTTCACAGTGCCGCGCTCGGCGAGCTGCTCCTTCCAGTCGGCGAGCAGATACCCGGTCACGTAACGTCGCCGAGGATCGATACGGCCGAGGGAGTCGTCGATGATGCGCCGCGCGTCGGATGGCGGAACGTTGAGCCATTGATAGTAGTTGACCATCGTCGGCACGACCGCGACGCGAGCGCTCGCAAGCTCGCGAATGAGCTGAGCGCGCACGGCGGAGTCCTGCTTCTGCAGCGACGGGTAGATCGCGTGCTCGATGCTCCGCTGCCCCGCACGAAGCATCTGGTTGGCCGGGACGATGTCGCCGTGCGCGGCGAGCGTGAGTCCGGCGCGCCGGGCGGCGTTCGCGATCGCCAGGTACGTCTCGGGCGAAGTGGCCGTGCGCACCTTGATGAAGTCCACACCGAGCCGAGCGACGGAGTCCACGACGCGTCGGGCGTCGGCGGTGTCGCCGACGGGAGCGCGGAATCGGTCGACCGGCTCGACGGTCCCGCGGTCCTTCATGCGGCGCACGCGCGCGGCGCTCTCGAGAATCGGGCCGGGCGACCGAATGCGTGGGCCCACTCGCCGGCCGCTCGCGATCTCGGACCGCCATTGTGCGATGACCGCGAAGTCTCCGCCCATGTCTCGGACACTGGTCACGCCATTCGCGATGAAGAGCTGGAGTGACGACGCGCCCGCCTTGGCGAGGTGGACGTGCATGTCCCACAGCCCCGGGATGAGGAACTTGCCACGACCATCGACGACGGTGGCATCACTCGGCGGTCTTACGCGCGCAGCAGAGTCGACGGCGATGATCCTTCCGCCGTCGACGACGACGGTCATATGCGGCCGGGCGGCGGCGCCCGTACCATCGATCACCGTCACATCGCTGACGACGAGTGGAGGGTGTTGTGCCGGTGCGTTCCCGCCGGCCAGAACTGCAGTCGCGATCAGGAGAGAGCGGACGATTCGGATCACGGCCAGCGAAACGTGGCTACGGCGCCGGCCGGCAACGTGAAGCGGAAGGATCGACCCGCTGATCCTGCCGCGAACGCACGTCCGGTCTTCGACGTGTTTACAACGATCAGCACTTTCGACCCATCGCTGTTGCGGAACGCAACTGTCTCGAGACTGTCCACGCCGGTCGTCGATGCGATGCGCTTCGCTCCGGAGCGCACGAAGCGGCTGGCGTGAGCAAGCGCGTAGTACTCCTCATTCCGAGTGACCGCGCCCGTCTTCGAGTTGATCGTCACCACCCCTCGGCAATCGCCACAGCCGCCCAGGTGCGGGCCGTGCGACTCGTCGAGGGCGAGGTTCCAGAGGAGCACGCCCTTCGCCCAACCTCGAGTCGAGCCGATGATCAGCGTGCGCGTGTACCAAACGAGGTTGTCGGCCCAGTTGGGCGCCCACTGACCACCCGAGCACTCCGTGAAGTAGACGTCCTTGTCCGGATACGCGTCGTGCACGGGGGTCTGGGCCGCGACATCACCCTTGTAGCAGTGCCACGCCACGCCGGCCACGAACTTGCGCGCGCTCGAGTCTTCGAGCACGGCGAGCGGCGACTCGGGCTCGTCCCAGTTGTGGTCCCAGTCGAGGATCCGTGTCGCGATGCCGTAGCGCTCGAAGAGCGGGCCGACGTGATTCTTGACGACGTCAGCGCGCTGAGCGGGCGTTAGGCGCATGCCGGGATAGTTGTCCGGCTCGAAATGCGGCTCGTTCTGCAGCGTGACCGCGAAGATCGGCACTCCCTCCGCCTGATACGCCTGTACGTAACGGCGCAGATACTCGGCGAACGCCGGGTACGCGTCCGCGCGGAGCGTACCCTTGATCAGGCTTCCGGTCGTCTTCATCCACGCCGGCGCGCTCCACGGCGACGCCATGACCTCGAGTGCGGGATTGATCGCGAGCGCGCGCTTCACGACCGGCACCACGTCGGAACGGTTCGCGTCGATGGAAAATCGCGCGAGCTCCGGATCCGACTGGCCGGGCGGAACATCGTCGAGACTGTAATGCGTCCGGGAGAAGTCCGACGCGCCAATCGTGAGGCGCGTGAAGCTGAGCCCGATGCCCGGAGCTCGCCCGAACAGGTCCTGCAGCAGCGCCTCCCGCTGAGTCGGCGAAAGCTTCGTCTGAATCAGCCACGCCGACGCGTCGGTGATCGCGGCGCCGAAGCCGACCATAACCTGGTACGTGATCGCGGTGTCGACCTCGATGCGTGTCGCTGCCCCCGTTGGCTCGTCGCTCGTGAATGACGCGTTAGGCGCCCTGGCGAGGAGCTTCGACTTGTCGGCCATCGTCACCCACGCTTCGACCGTCGAGCTCCTCGCACTCGCTCCCC
Organism: Gemmatimonadota bacterium; assembly: GCA_046725585.1. Lineage (GTDB taxonomy): Bacteria > Gemmatimonadota > Gemmatimonadetes > Gemmatimonadales > Gemmatimonadaceae > JAJKIV01. Next base: position 10,945 of record JBKOYV010000044.1, read on the forward strand.
GCTCGGCTGCTGGCACACCCTGGCTGTGGCATGGCGCTGCGCCTATGGCGCCAAGCGCCAGGAACGCCCAGCCTAAGCGAAGCGTCATCGGACGGTGAACTTCGCGGTTTGACCACCGACCATCACCTCGAACTCTCCGGGCTCCACGACCGGCCGGTTGTCCAGGCCGATGAAAGCCAGCTGTTGTACGGGCACGCGGAGCGTCATCGACCGCGCCTCGCCAGGATTGAGCGCGACCTTCTGGAACGCACGGAGCCGCTGCATTGGCGGCGCCACGGAGGCGACGAGATCGCGAACGTAGACTTGCACGACCTCCTTGCCGGCGCGCGTGCCCGCGTTGGTGATCCGGACGGTCACGACCAGCGTGTCGTTCATGCCTAACGCCGCCGACCCGACGCGGAGGTCGGCGTAGTCGAACTTCGTGTACGACAGCCCGTGCCCGAAGGGCCACTCGGGATTGTAGCCGCCGGTGGGGCCCGACGCCGTCATGTTGCCGCTCGCCGTCCGGTCGTACGGCACGATCGCGCCCGTGAAGCGTGGGTAGCTGAACGGTAATTTGCCGCTCGGATTCACATCGCCGAACAGTACGCTCGCCATCGCTTCGCCGCCGAACGGTCCCGTCTCGTACGCCGTGACGACTGCACGCGAGCTGTCCACGACGTCGCGAATGATGCGAGGCCGGTTCTCGAACAGCGTGATGACCACCGGTGTCCCGGTCGCCTCGATCGCCCGCGCGAGCTTGAGTTGGGCCGCGGGCATCATGAGGTCGTCGATGTTTCCCGGTGTCTCGGTGCTCGGGAACTCCGCCAGGGCGACGATCGCGACGTCGGCGTTCCGCGCAGCCGTCGCGGCCGCGGCGATGTCCACCTCGCGATCGAACGTCGCGCCGGGCACGTACGTCACTCTCGACGCGCCCACCTGGCCGCGGATGGCGTCGAGGAAGTTCTTCGCATCCTTCGGGTACATGAGCGTGTCTGTGCCCTGCCATGTGTACGACCACGATCCGTACATCGCGGGCAGCGACGTCGCGCCGGGGCCCGTCACCAGCACGCGCGACGTCTTCGCCAGCGGCAGGAGTCCACGCTCGTTTCTGAGTAGCGTTACCGCTTCCTCGGCCGCCGCCTTGCTGGCTGCCTTGAAGCCCGGCGCGCCGACGTTCGCGAGCATGCCCTGGTCCGCGAGCGCGTACTCGGACAGCCCGAGCTCGAACTTGACCTTGAGAATGCGACGCACCGCCTCGTCGATCCGCGATTGCGGCACCGCGCCCTCGCGCACGAGCTCCACGAGGTAGCGAGCGAAGTCGACGTTGTACGGCACCATGCTCATGTCGATGCCGGCCATCACGGCCATCCGCACCGCGTCCTTCGGTGTTGCCGCAACGCGGTGCATGTACACCAGCTTGTTGATGTCCTCCCAGTCACTGACCGCGATGCCCGTGAAGCCGAGCTCCTTTCGAAGGAGGTCGGTGAGAATCTCCTTGCTCGCGTGAACGGGCACGCCGTTGATGTCGCCGGAGTTGACCATCACTGTGCGCAGCCCGGCGCTGATGGCGGCTCGGAACGGCGGGAGGATGTATTCGCGGAGCTGACGCTCTGGGATCAACGCCGTCGTGCGGTCGTGACCGCTCAGCGGAATGCTGTAGCCGAGGTAGTGCTTGCCTGTCGCGGCCACGAAGATGTCGCCGCCAATGCGTGGCGCGCCCGGGACGTTAGGCCTCCTGGCCACGATCCCGGCGGGTCCCGTGCCCAACACCGCCGCCAGCGCCGATCGCGGGTCGCGCTGCTGGCCTTCCACGGTCGCTACGCCGAGCACGCTCGTGAGATACGGATCCTCTCCGAACGTCTCGAAGAACCGGGACCACAGCGGCTGGCGCCCGAGGTCCAGCACCGGGGCGAAGTTCCACGGAATGCCGCTCGCGCGAGTCTCGTACGCCGTAATCTCCGCCGCTCGGCGGGCGAGGTCGGGATTCCACGTGGCGGCCAGCGCGATGTTCTGCGGGAAGATCGTGCTGCCAACCATATAATGGTGGCCGTGCACGGCGTCGATCCCGTAGATCACCGGGATCTTGAGGCGCGTGCGGCCGGCGAATCGCTGAATGGTGGTCGTGACATCACGCCAATGAGCCGGCGTGAAGGCCGCGTCCCACACATTGATGATCGAGCCTACGTGGTAGTGCACGATCGCGGAATCGAGCTTGAGCGAGTCGAGCTCGTGGGCGACGGTCGCGGAGCCCTGCGTGCGCGAGACGGCCATGATGGTGAGCTGCGTCATCTGGCCGACCTTCTCCTCGATGGTCATCTGGCGCAGCAGGGCATCCACACGGGCGTCGATCGAGCTCGGCGTCTGCGCGGAGACGACGACGGCGAAGCCTAACGACAGCGCGGCCGGAAGCAGCGTTCGCATGGGAGTGTTTTGGAGATTGATGAGCGGTGTTGTCATCCTGAGCGAAGCGAAGGATCCTCAGGTTCCCGATAGAGCCCTCAATCAGGACGATGAGGATCCCTAACCTGCCCGCTTCGCGGGCACCCGCGCTCGGGATGACAGCGCCTGACGGCTCGGCGTGACAGCGCCCTGACGGCTCGGGATGACAACATCAAGGTCGCGCCTTGAGCCGCTCGTACGCAAATAGCGGGATGACCGGAGTCCGCCCCTGGATCACTCCCGCAGCGTGTTCACCGAGCGCGGGCCCCATCTTGAATCCGTGCCCCGAACCCCCGCCCAGCAGCCACACGTTCTCGAGCTGCGGGTGTCGGTCGACGAGATAGTTCCCGTCCGTCGACGCCTCGTACTGGCACACGCGCGCCTCGACAATTGGAGCATTCGCCAGGGCAGGGAAGCGCTCGGCCACGAACGCGCGCGCCCGCGCTTGTCCCTCCGCGCTCGGCACCCGCTGTAGCGTCGTAGGATCGACTTCGGGACCGGCGGTGTCATCGGCGAGCTTGAGGCCGCGCCGCTCGTGGCTCGGGATGCCGTAGACGAGCCGCTCGCCGATGTGCACCCATACCGGCAGCGAGCCGGAGTCGAATCGCGTGTCGCCGGCCGGCGTGCCGAAGAAGAAGACTTCCTGGCGCGTCGCGACGATCCGGCGCCCGACGACGTCCGGGAACATCTGCCCCATCCACGGGCCGCAGGCGAAGACGAAGCGGTCGGCCTCGAGTGCGCCGCCGTCGGACAGGCTGACGCGCGTTAGGCGGCCGCTGCCGGTCGCGCCGGGGCGGACCGACGCCTGCTTGTACGTCCCGCCTTCACGGACGACCGTCTCGCGCACGAGCTCGCACGCCGCGCGCGCGGTGAGGTACCCCGCCTCCGGCTCCAAGAACGCGGTCCGGACGTCGCGAAAGCCCATCTGCGGATAGCGCTTCGACGCCTCGCTCGGCGAAAGCTCCTCGACCGAGAGCCCGACGGCCTTCATCGGTTCGATGGACCTGCGGACGTAGGAGTCGTCGGTCTCACACATCCACAGGGCGCCGGTGCGGAACAGCACCTGGTGCTTCCACTGCTGTTCGGCCTCACGCCAGAGCGTGAAGGCCCGCGCGGCCATCTGAGTATAGAGCGCGTTCCCGTTGTATACGCTGCGGATGACGCGCGTCTCGCCCCCTGACGACGCGCGCGAGTTTCCGGCGCCCCACGCGTCCACGAGCGTCACGTGCATTCCTGCACGCAGGAGCGCGAGCGCAGTCCACCCCCCGAACGCCCCCGCGCCGACCACCACGACGTGGTCCGCCGATAGCCGGCGCGTGCCGAAGCGCAGCACGAATGGCGCGGCGATGGCGGACGCGACGAAGCCCCGTCGCGTCACAATGGTTCCAATGGGGTCAGACTCCGAATCCATCGAATCTACGCACCTCGTGGCGAATAACCGCGCCCGGCCGCGTTCGTTCGATGCAGCTCGGCTCTGACCCCACCGCCGGTCCCCCCAAGCATGCTCAGTAATTGAACGAAAGGCTCAGGCCTAACGTCCGCGGCTGATTCGTCAGATAGCCGACACGCGCCCGCGTCCCACGCTCACGGTCGAGCGCGAGCAGCGCCCGCTCGTCCGTGAGGTTGTTGAGGAACAGCGCCGCCTCCCAGCTCGCCCGCCGGACACCCACGCGCAGGTTGACCAGGTCGTACGCCGGCAGCAGCGGGTTGAAGGTGAACGTCGATTGCGTGAGCGGCCCGCCGATCGTGTTCGGAGCGAACGAGTTGAGGTCCACCGCCCCGAAGCCCGTCGCCTCGTCGTCGATCTGCGTATAACGAGAGCCGACGTGATTGTACGTCGTGGTGAAGAACGCGTCCGAGCCCGACCTCATCGGCCGATGGAATGTTACCGCCGCGGCAACCTGATTCTCCGGCACGCTCGGCAGGCGATTGCCGTCTTCGATGCCCGACACGACGCTCACCTGGCCTGAGGACGACGTGGACGTCAGCGTCGACCGCAGCTCGGAGGTGGTGAACGTGCCGGAGAGCGCGAAGTCGAAGTACCTGTTAGGCGCCGCCGTCAGCTCGAGCTCCGTGCCCTGGCTCACCGATTTCGGAACGTTGAACACGAGGCGCGACGAGCACGAGCCGGCGGTCACGATCAGCTGGAGATCGCGAATGTCCATGTAGAACGCGGACAAGTTGAGCGATGCCCGGCCGCCCAAGAAGGTCGACTTGATTCCGAGCTCGTAGTTCCACGCCGTCTCGTTGTCCCATGAATCGCGGCCACTGAACGTCGCGAGGTCCTGCGGCGTGCAGAGCGGCTCGTTGAGCGGATCGTTGATCCCGCCGAGTCGGAAGCCCTGCGACGCCTGGGCGTTGATGGTCAGGTTGGGCGACGCTTTGAAGCTCGCGATGAATCGTGGCGCGAGCCCATCCGCGCTCGTCTCGCCAGGCGTGGAGACGAGAAGCTTGCCGGTGCTGTCGTTCGCGAAGATACCGTCGAACACCTGATCGCGGTCTTCGCTGAAGTCGTAGTATCGAAGGCCGGCTGTGAGGTCGAGCTTGTCCGTCAGGCTGAACGTGGCTTCGCCGAAGACGGCCGACTGCTTGAGGTCGTACGCCAGGTCGGAGAAGAACAGGACGTCCGTCGGGGCGCGAAGGCCCTTGGTCGAAATGCCGGTCGCGGCCTCGAAGCCGGAGACGAGGAGCGTCTGACCGTAGTCGCGAATCACCTTGCTGAAGAATCCGCCGACGAGCCACCGGAACCTGCTGTTGGCGCCGCCAGCGAGACGCAGCTCCTGGGTAGCGACGTGCGTCTGCGTCGCGTCATCGAGCGGTGCGTTGAGCGTGTACACCTTTTCGGGCAGCCCGAGGCTGCCGCCCGTGATGCTGGACGTCAATGCGCCGGCGTCGCGCACGACGAGGATGTCGCGGTAGGTGTACGACGTGATCGACGTGAGGTTCATGCTGCCGAAGTCGTACCGCAGGTTCAGGTCGCCCAGCGTGTAGTTGTCAGTGAACGGTTCGGGGATCTGCGTGAACAGCTCGCGCTTACCTAACGTGACGGGAGGGCGCGTGGTCGTGTACGGATTGCCGAGGATGTTATAGTCGTCGATGCGGTTCCAGCCGTCCGTGCGAACGGTCTGGTACACGATCCTCGGCGTGATACTGAACCGATCGTTAGGTGCAAAACGGACTGCCGCGCGAAGGCCCGTGCGCGTCCCGTGATTGACGTTCTTGTCGACGCTCAGGTCCGGCTGCACGGCGTCCATGTAGCCGCCGATCTGGTTGTAGTACAGCGCCACGCGACCGGCCGCCTTGTTGCCGATCGGCAGGTTCGCACCGAGCTTCACGTTGGCGCCCACCCCGCCGCCGCCGAGGATCTGGCTGGTCCCGAGCTCCCCGAACATGCTCCGGAGGCCGAGCTCGGGCTGGTTCGAGATGTAGCGCACCGTGCCGGCGAGCGAGCCCGAGCCGAACAGCGTACCCTGTGGCCCGCGCAGCACCTCCACGCGCGAGACGTCGAACAGGTCGAGATCGGGCGTGAACAGCGACAGCGAGATCGGCACGTCATCCAGGTAGACGCCGGCCTGCTCCTTCACGCCGGGCTGGTCGCGCGCGATCTGGCCGGCCGACGCACCGCGAATGGCCACCTGACTCTGGCCAGGCCCGAGGTTCTGCACGCTGAACCCGGCGACGTTCGCGGCGATCTCCTCGATGTTTTCGGCACCTCGCTCGCGCAGGTCGCTCGCGGTGGGCGCGGCGACGGAGAAGGGGACGTCGGACAACTCCTGCTCGCGAAGGGTGGCGGTGACCGTGATTGCCTGGAGCGGAAGCGCATGGAGCACCAGGTCGACCGTCGCATCGCCTTGCACCTGAACGTTGGCCTGGGTTGCTCTCCGGTAGCCGATGAGCGACGCGGCGACGGTGTACGTCCCGGGCGCCACGTCCGAGATGGTATACGCGCCATCGCCTCGAGTCGCCGCGCTTCGAGTGGCCCCCGTGACGGTGTTGGTGGCCCTGACCGTCACCCCTTCTCGTGTGGCGCCAGCCGAGTCCCGTACGACGCCGGAGATACGGCCGTTAGGCGTCTGGGCGAAGGCAGGAGCTGCGAACAGCGCGGCGAGCGTAACGAGGGTCAAACACCGGAATCCCAGACGAAGCATGAACGCCTCCCGTCGTTGGATTGGGCCCGTTGTACGACGCGAAACGCCCTTGTCGTATGCTCCCGCCTGTGGTTTGTCAATAACTGGGGGCCCCGCCCGCGCGACGGAACCAGTGAGCAGCGTCGTTAGGTATGAATCGTCGACGCGCGCATACCAGCAATAGCGGCCTCATCGATCCGACTGTCCAAGCTACTGGAACAACGAGTCGGGTGGCCTCCCCGGCAGGGCCGGCTCATCACTGTATCCAACGCCGGCGGTGTTGCTTGCACGACCTGTGGCCGGTTGGTAGACTGGTCGACGCTCCCAATGGGATCTCGATCCTTGCGCTCGCCGTCGTGAGGCGTGCCAATACAGAGAGCGCTCCGCAAGCCTGGGCTCAGGGTAGCCTCACAATGGACGACGGCGAGCTTCTGCGGCTGCAGGTTGCGTTAGGCGACCGATACCATGTCAAGCGCCGACTGGGCAGCGGCGGAATGGCAACGGTGTACCTGGCCGAGGACGTGAAGCACAACCGCAACGTCGCGATCAAGGTCCTCAAACCCGATGTTGCCGCGTTCCTCGGACCGGAGCGGTTTCGACGCGAGATCGAGGTTGCCGCCCGCCTCAATCACCCGCACATCCTGCCGCTGATCGACTCGGGACAGACTGAATCCGTGTTGTACTACGTCATGCCCTACATCGAGGGCGATTCGCTTCGCAGCTCGCTCGCGCGCGAGAAGCAGCTGCCCATCGAGCGCGCGTTGCGCATCACGGAGCAGGTTGCCGCGGCGCTCGAGTACGCGCACCGGCAGGGCATTCTCCACCGCGACATCAAGCCGGACAACATCCTGCTCCATGAGGGTGAGGCGCTGGTCTCGGATTTCGGCATCGCGCTCGTCCAGCAGTCCGCCGGAGAAGCTCGCCTGACCGAGACCGGCATCGGCATCGGCACGCCGGAGTACATGAGCCCCGAGCAGGGAACCGGCGAGCGCGAGGCGGATGCCCGAAGCGACGTGTATTCGCTCGCGTGCGTACTGTACGAGCTTCTGGTCGGCGAGCCACCGTACACTGGCCCGACGCCCCGCGCGGTTCTCATCAAATGCCTGTCAGCGCCGATACCATCGGCGCGTCGGTTTCGCGACGCCATCCCGGCGGCAGTGGACGTGGCGCTGCAACGCGCCATGGCCAAGACTCCGGCGGATCGGTTCGGATCAGTGGCCGAGTTCATTCACGCTCTGCGCGCTTCAGAGACGAAGCCGACCAACCTGCCTAGTCCACCCACGCCGCTCGTCGGCAGGCAGCGCGAGGTCATGGACGCCGGCGCGCTCGTGCGCGCGCATCGCCTGGTGACACTCACCGGCCCTGGCGGCAGCGGGAAGACTCGCCTGGCGATTCAGCTCGCATCCCAATCCGTCGATCACTTTCCGGACGGCGTATACTGGGTTCCGCTGCAGGCGCTTCGCGACGCGACGCTGGTGGAAGGGGCGATCAAAGCGTCCTTGGGTACGGATGGCGATCTCGTCGCCCACATCGGCCACAAGAGAATGCTCGTTCTGCTCGACAACTTCGAGCAGGTGATCGACGCGGCGGCGACGGTGTCGGCGCTGCTCTCGGCGACGCCTAACGCGGGCTTCCTGGTGACGAGCCGGGAACCGCTACAGCTCGACGGCGAGCATCGCTACCCGGTGGAGCCGCTCGCGGACCACGACGCCGCGACGCTCTTCGCACAGCGGGCCCAGGCCGTCGTGCCGGACTTCAAGGCCACGCCCGCCGTGACCGAGATCTGCCGCAGGCTCGATGGTCTTCCGCTCGCCATCGAGCTCGCGGCGGCTCGAGTAGCGCTGCTCGACCCAATCGATCTCCTGGCTCGACTCGAGCGACGGTTGCCGCTTCTCGCGTCGCAGTCGCGCGATGCGCCGAGCAGACAGCGCACCCTTCGATCGGCGATCAAGTGGAGCGACGAGCTGCTCACGGCGGAAGAGCAGGCGCTGTTTCGCAGGCTGGCGGTCTTCGGCGGCACGTTCACTCTCAGCGCGGCGGAGGCCATCTGCGACGCTGACCTCGACCGCCTGGAGTCGCTCGTCGTCAAGAGCCTCGTACGACGTTGGGGCAGCGGGCGCTACGGCATGCTCGAGACCATTCGAGAGTACGCGCTGGAGCGCCTGGATGAATTGCCCTTCGCCGAGGACGTTCATCGCCGCCATGCAACGTTCTTCCTGCGCGTTGCCGAGGGGGCGGCACTCAGCGCGGGGAAGATTCGTCACGGCGGTTTTCGCCTCGCGATTGCGCTGGAGGAGCAGGACAACCTGCGCACCGCGCTCGCCTGGTCACTCGCGAGTGGATCGATCCAGCTCGGCCTCGACATCGCCGCAGCAATGGAGATGTTCTGGGTCACCCAGGATCCTCGCGAGGGAATGCGCTGGTTCAGCGCGCTGTTCGAGCACCCAGGCGCAGTCGACGCCAATGCGGACACGCGCGCGCACGCGTTACGTGCGTTCGGGAGCTGCACCGATCTGGCGGGCCACGACGAGGCAGCCAAGCGACTGTACGAGCGCAGCCTCGCGCTCTTCGAGGAGCTCGAGGACGCGTTAGGCCGCGCCACGTTGCTGCACCGCCTCGGCGTCCAGGCCATGCGTCGGCGCGAGCTCGTACTCGCCGGGAAGCTCGTCGAAGCGAGTCACGAGATCCGCAGCAGACACGGCGACCTGTGGGGACAGGCACAGACGACTGGCACGATGGGAGCGATCGCCCGTGATCTTGGCAACACGGAGAAAGCGAACGAATTCCTTCGCCGAAGCGTCGCCCTCGCCCACGAGGCTAGCGGATTTGGATGGTGGGAGGGCGGCATGCTGGCGGAATTGGCCATGCTCTCGTTGCATGCCAACCGGATCGATGACGCCGAAGCTCTCGCTATCGACTCCCTCAGGCTTGCCGAGGCGTCGCACGATCGGCCGGGTCGCGTCTTCGACGTAGGGATCCTCGCGACGATCGCCGCAGAGCGCGGCGACGCCGCTCTCGCCGGCCGGCTATGGGGAGCAATCGAAAACGAGCAGGCCGGCGCGCCGCTCGGCGGCTGGCGGCGGCACCGCGAGCAATGCGAGGTCCGGATCCGCGCCGCCGCGGGCCCGGACTTCGACCGTGGTTACAGCGAGGGGCGCAAGCTGACGCTCGACGAGGCGGTAGCGATCGCGCTCGATTCGACTCGGCGGCGCGCGACTTCGTCGATCAGCGGCTGAGTGGTATCGTCTCCGGCATTGCCGGGGCGGTGTCGCGCGGCGCACCGGATTCGTTAGGCACCTCGACCGCCACGCGGGCACGCCAGAAGACCCAGCCAATCGCGATGAAGGCGAGCGCCAGCCCCGCGCCGAACTCGCCCGTCAGCCAGCGCGTCGGCCCCGTGTCGACCGTCACCCGATCGAAGAACGCCTGAATGAACAGGTTATGCGACGCGTGCAGGATCGCGGCCGGCCACACGCTGCCCGATCGCAGTCGCAGCCATGCGAAGGGGAATCCCATCGCCACGACCATGACGGCGAAGCAGAGCACCGAGTACCACGGAGGCGTGCCACCGTTGTAGTCCGCGCCGAGGATGAGCGGGAAATGCCACCCCGCCCAGGTGGCGCCGCTGATCAACGCCGTCATCCTGAACGACTTCGTGCGCGCGATCGCCGGCACGAGGAAGCCACGCCAGCCGAGCTCCTCGCCTGTCGCCGAGAGGAGGCTCTGGAGCGACCCGACCACGAGGAACGTGACCACCGAATATTTGAACCGGCTGAGATCCACGCCCCCGAGTCCCGTGAGCCACACCAATCCGTAGACGACGGCGCCGTACACGATCGGCATCACGTACGCGAGGCCGAGCCAGCGAGGGCTCCCGAGTCCCCATCCTTCGCCGCGGACGTTGTGCTGGAAGATGAGGCGGGTGATGAGCGCGCTGACGCCCGGGCACCACATGAGCGCGAGCACGTATATGCCGCCGTGCGTGCCCAGGCTGCCCGCGGAGATGATGAGCGCCCAGAAGATGGCGCTCAGCCCGAACGTGAGGCCGAGGAAGGTGCCGACCTCTCGTCCGTTGTCTTTCGCCTGCGTCGCCATGTGTCGCTCCGATGTGAGGTGGATGCCCGCGCCGACGTTCGTGTCCGGCAGAACGGCGCACCCTTTTGGTATACCAACAAGCTACGGCCGGCGAACGCGGCCGGGCAAGATCGGCAATGTGGATGTCCTCGAGGTGAGCGGCGACCCGTCGCCCGGTTACGTCCCGACGCTTTCGGCTTCGCCGGCCTCGCCGGCGCGTGTCGTTAGGCATCGCTGAGCGTGCACTGCCGCGAGCGCGGCCCGCGACCGGTAGGTATTTCATCCAACTTGACGTCCGCGCCTGCCCGTATCAACGTCACGGAGTTGAACACGCGGGACAGAGAGGAGTCTTTATGCCCACCAAAGCCGCCAGCACACGCATCGACGACACGCTCACCTACATCGGCGGATGCACGGGCGTCGATGCCAAGCTCGTGCAGGACGCTCATGCATTCGCCGATGCGTACATCGGCCGCGCGCAGTGGAACACCAAGGTGTACACGACCCGGGACGCGCAGAACAACCC
>JBKOYV010000347.1:0-5158 GCA_046725585.1 Gemmatimonadota bacterium
TTTTTCCTTTCACTGCCACGGCAGTGAAAGGAAAAATCCGACTCTGACCCCTTTAGCTGCACCCAACGGCGGGGAGCGCTGTTATTGTTGGTGGCCACAGGGCGTCCTGGTCGCAGGACACGGAGGGTATGCACTCGGCACTGACAATGGGTGACATCACGGCGAACACCGCCGCGGCGCGAACGTCCACGCGTTCCGTCGCGGATCGGATCACGCTCGGCGTGCTGGTCATCGGTGCGCTGGCGGTCGTGCTGCTATCGGTGCCCTACAAGGCTTTCGATCTCGACCGCTTCTTCGTGCCGAAGGAGCTTGCCCTGCACGCGACGGCCGCGATCTCGGGGCTCATCCTCCTCGCTCGCCGCCCGCGGCCCGCGCTCTCGCGGATCGATACGCTCCTCGTCGCCTTCCTCGCCGTGAGCATGATCTCGGCGCTGTTCGCTGAGAACTGGTGGCTGGCGACGCGCGCGCTCGCGATCACCGCGAGCGGACTGACGGTGTTCTGGGTTGCTCGAGCGATCTCCGCGTCCGGGTATGAGCGAGCGCTAATTCCTGGACTCGCGACCGCGGTCGTGATCGGCGCAATGACAGCGCTGCTGCAGGCTTATGGCATCGAGCCGGAGTATATGAGCCTCAGCCGCGCGCCCGGCGGGACGTTCGGCAACCGGAACTTCATGGCGCACCTTTCGGCCATCGGCACGCCGATCATCCTCCTGTGCACGGTCGAGGCCCGACGCCCGTGGGGAGCGACCCTCGGAACGTTGGGCATGGCGTTCGTCTCGGCGGCGCTGGTCTTGTCGCGTTCACGCGCGGCGTGGCTCGCGCTCATGGTGGGGGGGGCGCTCATGGTGCTGCTCTCCTGGCGAATGCGAGACGTCTGGACCGACCCCACGCGGAGGCGGCGTCTGCTCGTGTTAGGCGGGACGTTGCTCGCCGCCGTGATCGGGGCGCTCGCGCTCCCGAACGCCCTCGAATGGAAGAGCGAATCGCCGTACCTCGACTCGGTACGCGGTGTCGTCAACTACAAGGAAGGCAGTGGGGCGGGGCGTCTCGTGCAGTATCGCAACTCGCTGAGGATGGCCGCGGCACACCCGCTGCTGGGCGTGGGCCCGGGCAACTGGGCAGTCGAGTACCCGAAGTTCGCGTCGCGCAACGACCCATCGCTGAACGATGAAGGCATGACCTCCAACCCGTGGCCGAGCAGCGACTGGGTGGCGTTCGTTGCGGAGCGCGGTGTTGCGGCGGTCGTGATCTACGCGTTGGGGCTGCTCGCCCTCCTGGTGGGCGCGTGGATGCGCGCGCGCGGGGCGACGACGGCGCACGATCGGCTCGGTGCCGTTGCGCTCACGGCGACGGTGGTGATCGCGGCGATCGTCGGCGCGTTCGACGCGGTACTGCTCATCGCCATACCGAGTCTGTTTCTCTGGACGATCGTCGGAGCGCTGACGCCAGCGGGGAAGGCTCGGGTCACCCTGCCAGCGACCGTTCGCGGCCCCGTGTTAGGCGCCGCGGTGGTTGTCGCGGTGCTCGTGGTTCTCCGTTCCAGCAGCCAGATCGCCGCGATGTCGGTGTACACCTCGGCCACGACGATCGGCCAGGCGGCGCGCGCGGCCTTGTTCGATCCGGGCAGCTTCCGGATCAACATGCGGCTCGCCGAGTCCTTTGCGGCACGGGGCGATTGCAAGCGCGGACGTCAGTACGCCGCCTCCGCGCGGGAGCTGTACCCGAACGCGGCAGGGCCGAAGCGGCTGCTGCGGCGGTGCCCTCGTTAGGGAATCGGGAATCGGGAATCGGGAATCGGGAATCGGGAATCGGGAATCGGGAATCCGGGCTCCATGGAGCTTCTGTTCCCGGTTCCCTGTTCCCACACTTATCCCGTCTCCCGTCTCCCGTCTCCCGCTTCCCAACGCTCCATCACTTCCCGGCGCTCGACTTCTCGAGCTGCCGGAGCTCCCGCCGTACCGCCTCCACCTGAGGTCTGAGCGCGGGATCGACGTCCGAGCGCAGCGCGACGTAGTGCCGATACGCTCTGATCGCCTCCTCGCGCTCGCCGGCGACCGCTGCGAGACGACCCTGCTCACGCAGCTGCGTCGCGAGATACGGGTTGTTCTGGGTCCACGCGTCCGTGCGTCTGCGCGCCGCGGCGAGCGCGTCGCCCGTGTCGCCCACCTTCTCGAGCAAGCGCGCCGCGATCAGATTCTCGAACGAGGTACGGCCCGGGCTCGCTGCTGCGTAGTCGATCACGCGGAGAAGCGAGTCCAGGCGCAACGTGATCGCGCGGAGGTCGGGGCTGCGCGCGAGATCCGCGTGCATCGCCTCGATCGCCGCGATCTCGACCTCGGCCTCGGCCCTCCGCGCGCCGGTGAGCGGACGCGCGATCGCACGAAGGCGATCGATGCTACGTCTCGTCTGCGACGTATCGCCGTGCGCCAGGCGCCACGGTTCGAGCACGCGCGTCGCGGCCCGCTGGTTGGCGCGCCGCGCGGAGTCGCTCGCGATCGGTCCGACTTCCCAACGGGCGAGAGCCCGCACGCCGTCGAGCGCAGCCGCCGTGTCCCCGTCGGCGATGAGCGCATCCCGGACCTTGAGAATCGGGACGTTCGTGTCGTTCGCGCTATCCGCCGACGCAACGAGGTGGGTGAGCGCCGCCGATGGGCGTCCCGACACGAGCTCGAAATCGTGGGCGAGCCGCTCGAGCCCGCGCCGCTGCGAGTCGTCCGTCACCCGCTTCAACGCGGTGTCGATCGCGCGCCTGACGTCGGGAGCGCCGGTGCCGTCGTAGAACGCGACCTGATCCATCCCGTAGACGTACTGCGAGAGATCGATCGAGTCGGCGATCGCGTGGGCGCGAGCAGAATCGCCGCGGGTGTACGCCTTCTGCCAGCGGTGCAGGACGTACCAGAACCGCGACGTATCGGACGCGAGTCGCAACCGCTCGAAGCGACGAGCGTCGGCCGTGTCGCCGAGCGAGAGCGAGAGCGGCAACGCGTGGACGTAGCCGACGACGTAGCTCGAGTCGATCTCCGACGCACGCCGGAAGGACTCGAGCGCACGCTCTTCCGGGTTCGGTACGTTGAGCACCCACCCGTAGTGGAAGACGTGGTCGCCTAACAAGTACCAGGCGTCCGCGCGGTCGGGCGCGACGGCGAGGTATCGCTCGCGCGCCTGGAGCAGCTCCTGCGCCGTCGGCGCCTCCGGGTAGCGGGGCCCTGCCACGGCGAGCAGGAGCGCCCGGTCGCGCTGGCTGAGCCGGGCGCGCTCGCGCCAGGCGATGTCGAGCCCGCGCTGCTGCAGCGTCGCATCGCCATACCAGGACGACGCCATGCGCAGTCCGAGCGCGGCGAGCGCAAAAGTCGAGTCGGCATCCAGCGCGCGCTCGAAGTCCTTTGCGGCGCCCACCACGTCCACCCGCCGCATCTTGGACTGGCCGTCGAGGTACGCGCGCAGCGCGGGCAACGACGTGCTCGTTAGGCTGGCCGACCGGCCGGCGCCTTCCGTGGAGGTCTCGGCGAGGAGTCGGGCCGCGAGGCGATCCACGAGCCAGGCGAGGCTGTCCGGCGGCCCCTCGACGCTCAGCCGGGAGATCGAGTCCCCGCGCGCCGAGCCGAGCAGCGACGCGGTGAGCACGATGCGGTTCGGCGTGCCGACGACGTCGCCCAGTAGCAGACGTCCGGCGCCGAGGCGGCGCGCGAGCGCCAGATCGTCATCACGAGACAGCTCCGACGATTCCGATCCGCCTGCCTTGCGCCAGGCATCGAGGAGCTGCCGCGGGTCCGTCGCGCGAAGCCCGCCTTCGCCGGTCAGCTTCGCCGCGAGCAGGTCGAGCATGCCTTCGCGCAGATAGTAGAGCGCGGGATCTGCCGACGCGACGCGGAACGGAACGACCGCCACCATATCGGGGTCGGGTGTGGGACCGCGGTCGTGGAACCGCTCCCAGACAGCCCACCCGCCAGCGGCAACTGCAATCACCGCCGCAGCGACCGCCGCGATCGTGCGCCTGCTGACGCCGACCTTCCCAGCGGGCGGCAGAGCGCTTCGCTCACCCGAGAGATCGACCCGCTCGAGCGCGCGCACGATCTCGTCGGCGGTCTGCGGACGATCGGCGGGGTTCTTCGCCAGGCACTTCATCACGAGCGCCGCGAGAGCCGACGGCACGTCCGGCGCGCGAGTCTGAAGTGGTACAGGTTGTTCCGTCAGGTGTGCCGAAAGGACCGCGTGCGGCGGCCGCCCGGCGAACGGAGGACTGCCGGTCAGCAGCTCGTACGCCATCGCGCCGAACGAGTAGATGTCGATGCGATGATCGGCGTTGGGGTCCGCGGCAACCTGCTCGGGCGCCATGTACGCGGGTGTCCCGAGCGAGTTGCCGATCCGCGTGAGGTTCTCACCGCCGAACGTTCGTGACGACGACAGCGCCTTCGCGATGCCGAAATCCGTGACCGCCGCGGACCCGCCGGCCACGAGGACGTTGTCGGGTTTGATGTCGCGGTGGACGACGCCGTGCTCGTGCGCGTATGCGAGAGCACGCGCGACGTCGCGAAGTACGGCGATCGCATCGACGACCGGGAGTGGCTTTCCGCCGTCGAGTCGGCGGCGAAGGGACTCGCCGGCGACGTACGGCATCGTGAAATACGGCAGCCCGTCGGTCTCACCGGCGGCGAGCACGGGGACGATCTGGGGGTGCTGCAGCTGGGCCGCGACGAGGATCTCGCGGTGGAAGCGGTCGCTGTTGACGCCGGCGGCAAGGTCGGGCGACAGGACCTTCACGACGACCTCGCGGCCAAGGCGAGTGTCCTGGGCGACGAACACGCGCGACATCCCACCGCCGCCAAGCTCACGCTCGAGACGGTAGCTCTCGCCGAGACTGGCCTGAAGGCGGTCCCGCAGATCGGTCATTCGCCGGAGTGTCGCATTGCCGACGCAATGTACGGGAAGTACGGGCGGATCGGGAATCCGACGGGCGCTGCGGGCTGCGGGCAGCTGCTGGCTGGTAGCCGAGTGCTGCGCGCTACTGCCGCGTGCTGCTGGCTGCTGCTATTACCCCGACGAGCCGTTCGGGACGTGTGTCATCCCGAGCGAAGCGAGGGATCCTCAGGTTCCCGATATAGGGTCCTCTCTCGGGACGATGAGGATCCCTCGCCTGACGGCTCGGGATGACATGCCT
>JBKOYV010000381.1:0-8681 GCA_046725585.1 Gemmatimonadota bacterium
CTCCACAGAGGATTCGCGAGGCGGTGCCGAACGCCGAACGGGCGCTTCCATCGGCGGCTCAACCACACGCAGCAGCTCGTCCAGCGACGTTTCGCCAGCGCGCACATGTTCGATGCCGGACTCCCACATCGTCTTCATGCCCTGCGCGCGCGCGGTCTCGGCGATCACGTCGGCAGTCTCACCATTGGCGATATCGCGTTCGATATCGCCAGTGACGGTGAGCACTTCCATCACCGCCATCCGCCCGCGATAACCGGTCTGCGAGCACTCGGGGCAGCCCACGGCCTTGTACAGTGTCATGCCCGCGGGCAGCCAGCGGCGCATGCGCTCCGACACCGGATCCGTCGACTCCTGCCGGCACACCTGACAGAGACGTCGTAGCAGTCGCTGCGCGACCACGCCTTTGAGTGCGGCCGCGATCTTGTACGGCTCGACCCCAATGTCCACGAGACGCGCAACGGAGCTCGCGGCGTCGATCGTATGAAGCGTGGTGAGCACGAGGTGGCCGGTCAGCGAGGCCTGCACCGCGATGCCGGCGGTTTCCTTGTCTCGAACCTCACCGACGAGAATGACGTCGGGATCCTGACGAAGAATCGACCGCAGCGCACTGGCGAAGTTGAGCCCCGCCTTCTCGTTCACCTGCACCTGGACGATCCCCTGGAGCTTGTACTCCACGGGATCCTCGACCGTCACGATGTTCACCGCGCGCTGCTGAATCTGACGCAGTGCCGAGTAGAGCGTCGTCGTCTTTCCGGATCCGGTGGGACCGGTGACGAGCACGATGCCCTCCCGAAGGCTCACGAAGTCGTTGAGGCGCTTCGCTTCGTCCGGCAGCAATCCGAGACCGTCCAGCGAGAGGACGGTCGCGCGCGTGTCGAGAATTCGAATTACGACCTTCTCGCCGTATGACGCAGGCAGCGTCGATACGCGGAGGTCGACGCGCGTGCCATTCACCGACACGCGCGCGCGGCCGTCCTGAGGCCGCAGGCGATCGGCGATGTCCATCTGCGCCATGATCTTGATGCGTGACACGAGCGGGAGCCCGGCGGGCCTCGGGAGCACCATCGTGTCACGCAGCACCCCGTCGATTCGATAGCGGACCGCGACGCCTCCTTCCTCGGGCTCGAGGTGGATGTCGCTCGCGCGCGTCGTGATCGCCTCGGCGATGATGTGATCGACGAGCCGGATCACCGGGCGCTCGGAAGCGCGGTCGGCCGACAGGTTGAAGTCGTCGTCGGTCGCCTTCTCCGCTATGGTGTCGACGTCATACCGTCCGGCAACACCCTCGAGGATTTTCTCGACGGCGTTTTCCGGCTGATACAGCTCGTCGATGCGCGCCGCGATCGCGGCCGGCGACGCCAACTGCATGCGAACCGTTCGCCCCGTTGCGAACGCGAGCGTGCGCTCGCAGTCCAGATCGTGGGGATCGGCCGTGGCGATGTCGAGGGCGGAGTCCGACGCGGCCAGCGGAACGATGCGGTACTTGCGCGCGAGCGACTCGGGGACAAGCTCGCACGCCTGCGACGTCGCCGTACTCAGCTCGGCGATCTTCATCCGGAAGCGCGACGCGAGCGCGGTCAGCACGGCATCGTCCGCGATCGAGCCCGCACGTACGGCGGCTTCCCAGTAACTCTCGGTTTCCTGTTGCTTCAGCTGCTCGAACGCATCGCGCGCGATCAGCCCCTCGAGAGTGGGGAGCAGCCATTCATCGCGCACAGGGCGGTGGGCCATTGTGGAGTAGCGTCTCTATCGTGATGCGGCTCACAGAGCCGCATCGTCCGGCGGCCCCGCGTCCTACAGAATCGACCAGAAATCTCTAATCACGTCGACGGAGAACGCCCACCTTCCGTCACGTAATCCCTTCGCGACATCGAATCGAAGCAGGTCGAACACCGTCAACAGCCCGACGCCGATCGACGGGTACCACCCGGGCCCCCTTCCCCCGCCTCGCGTTGCCGACTCGACCCGCGCGATGTAGGCCACATGGCCGAACGGAGCGAGCGTCGCGGTCCGGCCGGTGTTTCCGTAGCGACCGAGGGAGAACGCGAGGAAGGGTACGGAGAACCTGCCCTCCACCCGCTGACTCGCCCCAAACCCGCCCACGATCTCGTGAAACTCGTAACCGGGGGCCGTGGTTGGCCCTCCGAGATAGACGAACTCCTGGGGTGGAAGGTCAGGCCCGATCGTTGTGCCGACTGACGTCCGTGTCGCGAGCCTGAAGGCGCCGAACGGCCGCTCCGCCTGCAGGCCAAGCGACGCGCGGCCGAAGGTCGTTTTCTCCACTCCAGTTGTCCCCTCCTCGACGGAGGCGTGGGCAACGCGGACTTCGGCCGCCAGCCGAGCCTCGAGCCCGCCGATCGTGAGGACGGTGGGCCGCTCGAACGAGATGACCGCGCGCGGGCCGTGGAGCTTCCATGCCGCAATAGTGGGCTCGTACTCACCCGAGGCGGGCGTCGCGTTGACGCTCAGAGAGTCCTGCCACTCGTAGCCGCCCGTGAGTCGCAAGCGGCCACCGAACCGCGGTCCAAAATCAACGGTGAACGAAGCGCCGCGAGCGTCGTACGGGTCCGTGTAGTCGCTGCCGAATTCCTGAGCGGCGATGGTGTTTCGCAGGAGAGAGGTTTCCGGCTCATCTCCAGCATCGCGGAAGGACCTGAACACGCGAAGCTGTATGCCGCTCGCGTCGGCGCGCTGCCAGCCCATCACGAGCTCGCCCTTGGCCTCGTGATCCGAGAATCCGTAGCGGCCGGCAAGCCGCGAGAAGAGGCCCTCTCCGAAGCGCCTTCCGACACCCACGCCGAGTGCAAGCCCCTCGACGCGATTCACGCGCGCGAAATCGGAGATCGCGTGAGCGCTCAGCGCCGTTTCGCGCGTGCGCGCGAGGGCAGTCGCCCGAACGAGCGAGCGCGCCTCTTCCTGCACCCGTCGCACGTCCTCGTCGGTCGCGACCCTGACCTCGGGCGGCAGCGAATCGAGGATCTTCCCCTTCCACACGTACCGTCGCTGCTCGGACATCGGGGCCTGCACGATTTCCGGTCCAACGAACTGCGCCCGCGTCAACCCGCGGTTCACCCTGTAGCAGCAGATCTCCCACCGCCCGCGGATGATTCCGCGCGCCGGATAGTCGAGCCAGGACCCCGTGCGGCGGATCTCTATTTCCTGCCGTCGCGGAAGCCAGAACCGGTTGTCGATGAGCGAGTTCTCCAGCACGATCGACACGTCTTCCAGTTGCTTGTCGATCAGCGCCGCGCGCGTGAAGCTGAAGGCCATCCGCACCACGGTCGCCTGATCGCGGTCGATGTACACCGCGCCTACCGCGGCGGGCGCGCGGTCGTCTTTCGGCTTCACGCGCACCTCGATCACGTTGATCGCGCGGTCCGGAAGCCGAATCTTCAGTGAGTCACTGATGACGTAGTCGTACTGGGCGAGCCCCTGTGCCGACAGCGGGTGCGGGACGTCGCGAACCTCGTCGCCCTCACCGAGGCGGATGATGTTCGGGAAATTGTTCTGAACGATCCCGAGATGATCGCGGTGGTAGTTGATGTCGGTGGGCAGAAGCAGCGTATCGCGGCGACCGATAATGCGCTGCTTGCTGAGGTCGGGAGAGCGCCAATAGACTTCCAGCGCGAGCTCGTCGGCTTTGACGATCTTCGGCGGCTCGGGAAAACCCTCGCCCACCTGCGCCAGGAACGTCAGGTAGCCGTGCGCGGTTGCCTGATAGTCCACCAGGGCCGTGTCGGACAGCTGGGCTGCTCGGCGCGCGGTTGCGCGCTCGACGAGGGCACGAGTTCGCGGGTCGTTCCACGTCTGTGCCGCCGTCGCGCTCGGGACCAATGCGACGGCCCCTGAAGCCACCACGACCGCGGCAGTGAAAGCCGCGAAAGCTCGAAGCATGATTTTCGAATATCGCCAGCACTACAACGCTCAACAAGCGCGGCTCGATCTCGCGTGACGTTCGATCGATTTCGCGAGATGGCGTCCGCGGGCGGACTCGTGCCCATATGGCGCGAGCTGCTGCTCGACACGGACACTCCCGTCTCCGCGTTCGCCAAGCTCCGGCGCGGCCCATTTGCGTTTCTCCTCGAGTCTGCGCCCGCGGGCGGCGAGACATGGTCGCGGTACACCTTCATGGGCACCGAGCCTCGAGCCGCGTGGCGATTTCGAGACGGTGTCGCGGAGGACTGGACAGCGGCCAGAGGCTGGCACGGGGCGCGAAAGACCGATGACCCGCTCGCAGATCTCGAACGCCTGATCAGCGAGTTCGATGCGGTGCACGTTCCGGAGCTCGGCGCGTTCTGGGGTGGCGCGATCGGGTATTTTGGCTACGACGTCGTGCGAGCCATCGAGCACCTGCCGTCGCCGCCCCCGCGCGGCGTTCAGGCGCCCGATGCGCTGTTCGTGCTCACGGGGACGGTCGTCATCATCGACAACCTGCGATCACAGGCTCGCATGGTCGTGGGTGTCCCGGTCTCGCGCGGCGCTTCCGCCGACGCGCTGCGTCGGGCGTACGACGACGCCCAGCGTGAGCTCGACGAGGTCGGGCGTCGGCTGAGCGAAGCGCTTCCCCTTCCCGCGCTGACGCTCAAGCGCGGGGCGCCTGCGGCGGTCGGCGAATCGACGTACGAGCGCGCGAAGTTCCTCGCGGACGTAGAGCGCATCCGTGAGTACATCTTCGCGGGCGACTGCTTTCAGGCGCTTTTGAGCCGACGCATCCGGGTGCCGCACGATTTCCCGTCGGACGCCCTCTACCGCGCGCTGCGTGCGCTCAATCCGTCGCCGTACATGTACCACCTCGTGCTCGACGGCGTCGAGCTCGTGGGAAGCTCACCCGAGCTGCTGGTGCGTGTGGCCGACAACCGCGTCACGGTGCGACCCATCGCCGGGACGCGACCTCGCGGTGCGACCGTCTCGGAGGATGAGCAGCTCTCGGCCGACCTTCTGGCCGATGAGAAAGAGCGCGCGGAGCACGTGATGCTCGTCGACCTGGGTCGCAACGACGTCGGGCGCGTCGCACGTTACGGGACCGTGTCGGTCACGGAGCTCATGCGAATCGAGAAGTACTCGCACGTGCTTCACATCGTGAGCCAGGTGGAGGGCGAGCTGCGCGAGGGCGTATCGGGGCTCGACGTGCTACGCGCGACGTTTCCCGCCGGCACGATGACTGGTGCGCCAAAGGTCCGTGCCATGGAGATCATCGATGAGCTCGAGCCCGAGCGGAGAGGCCCGTACGCCGGCGCGGTAGGATACATTGCGGCCGGGTCGCGTCGCATGGATCTGGCCATAACGATTCGGACGTGCGTCATCGCCGACGGGGTCGCGTCCGTGCAGACGGGCGCCGGCATCGTGGCCGACTCGGTACCCGAGCGAGAGTGGGAGGAGACCGAGAACAAGGCTCGGGCTCTGCTCACGGCCATCGGACAGATCCGCTAACTTCACCGCAATGGCGTTCCGGCTCGTCAGTTCAGACGGCGATCAAATATTCGAGCTGAAGCGTGGGGCGGCGCTGACGGTTGGGCGTGCCCTCACGAGCGACGTCGCCCTGCTCGACCCGACGGTGTCCCGCCGGCACGCGTCGCTCGTCGCTGACGAGTCCGGGATCGAGCTGAACGACCTGGGGTCGAGCAACGGGACGTTCGTGAACGGCGAGCGTGTCGAGCACGCGCGAATAGCCGCCGGGGACGTGCTGACGTTCGGGAAGCTGTCGTTCAACGTCAGCGAGAGCGAAGCGTCGGAAAACGGCTCCGACGGCGAGAGCGCGCGCTACGCACCGACCATCGTCAGGCAGCGCGCGGTACCCGATGCGCGGCAAGCGTTCGCCGAGGCGCTGCGAGCCAGCGGGTCGCAGCTCGTGGTGGACGAGACCGCGATCGTCCTGCCTGACGAGCAGCGGGTTCGCCAGAAGCTCGCGCTGCTGCTGGAGGTCTCGAAGGCGCTCACGCGCGCACCCGACGTGGCGACGCTGCTCGAGAAGATCGCCGAGATGGTGTTCCAGATCCTGGACGTCGATCGGTTCGCGATTCTCCAGCTGGACGACCAGCAGGACCTCATCCCGAGCATCGCGCGCGATCGCGGCGGGGCCACCCTTGGTCGGACGGTACCGCTCTCCATCGCGCGCAAGGCGATCGAGGAGAAGGTCGCGATTCTCTCCGACAACGCGCCGGAGGATGTGCGCTTCAGCGGCTCCATCGTACATCAGCAGGTGCGCTCGGCCGTGTGCGCACCGCTGGTCGGGACGGAGAACCGCGTCGCCGGTGTGCTCTACGTCGACAGCCTAACGAGCGCGCACCGTTTCAGCGAGGAAGACCTCGACTTCGTGGTCGCGTTCTCGGGGATCGTCGCCGTGGCCATCGAGAACAGCCGGTTCGCCGAGCGGATCCGCCATGAAACGCTGGTGCGGAGCAACTTCGAGCGGTTCTTCACGCCGCGCATGGCGGCGCGCATCGCGGCGTCGCCTGACGCGATCGAGCTTGGCGGGGACCGCCGCGTCGTGGCCGTCCTGTTCGCCGACATCCGCAACTTCACGCCGCTGTCGGCGTCGATGGCCCCGGACGAGACGGCACTCCTCCTCACCGAGTTCTTCACCGAGATGGTGGAGTGCGTGTTCAGGCACGGCGGGACGCTCGACAAGTTCATCGGCGACGCCGTGATGGCGCAGTGGGGCGCGCCGATAACGGAGCCCGACGACGTCGACCGCGCGCTCGATGCCGCGGTCGAGATGATGCGCTCGCTGGACCGGCTGAATACGCGATGGCGCGTACAGGGGCGCCCGCAGCTGGAGATCGGCATCGGCCTGAATTACGGCGAAGCATTCGCCGGCAACATCGGATCGCAGCGCCGGCTCGAGTTCACGGTCATCGGTGATACGGTCAACACCGCCAACCGGCTCTGCGCGTGGGCTGAGGGCGGAGAGATCCTGATCACGCAGGCGGTGCGTGATGCGCTCACGCGCTCGCACCCGCTCGTGGAGCGGCCGCCGCTCAAGCTCCGCGGGAAGGCGGAACCCGTTGTCGTCTATCGCGCGCTCGCGTGAGTGGCCGGTCGTGAGCGAATGACGCAGGCACCAGCGGGGTACACGCGTTTTCTGCTGGGCAGCGCCGATGTCGTCGCGCTCGGAGCCTGTGCCGAGGCGGTGCGGCGTGCGGTCCGGGGACGATCCCTCTACGACTACGCGGCAACCCATCCTGGCCGGCGCGAGCTTCGCGGCCGCGGGGTCGCGTACGCGGTACCGCTGCCTGACAACGAGACGCGCGTCGTGGTCCGGCACTCCCGGCATGGGGGGCTTCTCGCGCCCGTGACCGGTGACCGGTTTCTTCCGCCTACCCGAGCGCCGCACGAGCTTCGGACCGCGCTGCGATTGGCGGAGGCTCACGTCCCCACACCGGAGGTGATCGCATACGCAACCTACCCGGCGGGCGCAGTGTTTCGCCGGAGCGATGTCGCGACGCGTGAGGTCGTCGGCGGCAAGGATCTCGGGAACGTGCTCGCGCTCTCCGACGCGGCCGAGGCGCGGTCTGCCGCACTCGCGGCAACGGCCGACCTGTTGCGAGCGCTCGAGCGCGCTGGCGCGAGGCATCCCGACCTGAACGTGACCAACGTGCTCATCGTCGCAACTGACGGTGAACCAGCGCGGGCGCTCGTGCTCGACGTTGATCGCGTGGTGTTCGGCAGGCGCGGCGACGCCCGCATCGGGGCGGCCAACGTTAGGCGCCTCGTGCGCTCCGCGCGCAAGCTTCGCGCGAACGGCCGGATCACGGTCAGCGATGACGAACTCTCGCGTCTCGCCACCGCCGCGGGGCACGACACGTGAGGGACGCGCGACCGCTGGACCGGATCTGTATCGTCATGATGAGCGCGGTCGGCGATGCCGTTCACGTGCTGCCTGTGATCAATGCGCTCAAGCGACAGCACCCGAGTTGCCAGATCACGTGGGTCCTGCAGCCCGGGCCGGCGACGCTCGTCAGGGGTCACCCCGCCGTCGACGACATCGTGCTGTTCGACAGGTCGAAGGGCATGCAGGCGTTCCTGGATATACGGCGGGAGCTCGCCGCGCGGCGGTTCGACGTCGTGATCAACCTCCAGGTTTATTTCAAGGCGGGAGTCGTCACGAGCTTTACGCGCGCCCAGGTCAAGCTCGGGTTCGACCGCGCGCGCGCCCGAGACATGAACTGGCTGTTCACGAACCGGAAGATTCCGCCGCACCCGGAGGGACAACACGTTCAGGATCAGTACTTCGAGTTCCTGACTGCGCTCGGCGTGCCGTTCGAGCCGGTGACGTGGAATCTCGGGCCTTGGCCGCACGAGCGTGCGTGGCAACAGGAGTTCTACTCGCCCATACGCAAGCCCGTGGCAGCGATCGTCGTAGCAACCAGCAAGCCGCAAAAGGATTGGCTCCCGGAGCGTTGGGCCGAGGTCGTCGACCGGCTCACGGAGGAGTACGACCTTCAGCCGGTGCTGGTGGGCGGCAGTTCGCCGCGCGAGCTGCACGCGGAGTCGGTAATCATGGCTCGCGCGCGTCATCGGCCGATTTCCGCGTTAGGTAGCGGCCTCCGCAACCTCGTCGGGATCCTCGACGGTTCGGCGCTCGTGCTCGCCCCCGACACGGGACCGCTCCACATGGCAGTCGCCCTGGAGCGGCCGGTCATCAGTCTCATCTGATACACGAACCCCAAACGCACCGGCCC
>JBKOYV010000054.1:0-8172 GCA_046725585.1 Gemmatimonadota bacterium
GAGCCTTCCTTCTGCTGCTGCGCGTAGAAATAGCGCGTGAAGTACGTGTATCCGCCGCCCGCCGTGTTAGGCAGCCACACGTACGCGAGCCGTCCATTCGACAGTGAGTCGACGATTCGACGATTGTTCTCGACCCACGCACGACTGCGGAGCGCGTCCTCGCTGCCGACCGGAACCACCGTCACGAGTCGAGATCCTTCGGTGGAAGCCGTCTTGCTGACCCGGATGATCGTCTGACGATTCGCGGTGCCCTCGAACGCCTTGTAGATGTTCGCCGGCGGCGCGAGCGGCACCCCGTTCACCTCGAGCAGATAGTCGCCGTCGGCCACCTGGATGCCCGGCGCGCTGAGCGGCGCGCGCAGGTCGGGATTCCAGTTCTCGCCCGTCAGGATCTTCGTAATCCGATACCGCCCGTTCTCGACGCGAAAGTCGGCGCCTAACATGCCGACCGACACCGGCGTGTCAGTGGGCTCGTCGCCCGGACCCGTCAGGTAGGAGTGCCCGACCACGAGCTCGCCGCCCATCGTCGCGATGAGGTAGCCCAGGTCGTTGCGATGGCCGATGTACGGAACGAGTGGGCTGTACTTCGCCCACACCGCGTTCCAGTCGGCGCCGTGCATCTTCGGGTCGTAGAAGAAGTCACGCTGGATGCGCCAGGTCTCCCGCGCGATCTGCGCCCACTCCGCGCGCGGGTCCACCCAGGCCTCGAGCTGCGCGACGTTGATCGCGCCATCGCCAACGCGAGCGGGCTTGTCGGTGCCGACGACGCCCCATCGTCCGCCGTCCGGACCGCCGCCCGCCTGGTACAGCAGCTTCTTGCGATCCGCGGAAAGCGAGTACGAGCGCACGCCCTCGATGAACGGAGCGCCCGCACGATCCTTGAGGACGTAGCGGTTCACGCGGAGTGTTCCGGGGCCGGCACCCGGCATCGGGTCCGTGAAGAAGATCGTACCCGCGGGGCCTCCCGTCAGGTTCGTGAAGTCAGCAGCCGGCACGGAAAGCGACAGCACTCGCTGACTCAGTCCAGCGACGTCGATGCGCGTCGTGGAGTCGGGCTTCGGACGAGCCGCGGCGCCGGCAGCTGGCGGAGTCGGTGGCGGGGCCGTTTCGTCACCGGCCTCGGGCAAGAGAGGTGACGGTTCGGTTGCGGACAGCACCACGAGATAGATGGAGCGCCGAATCGGGCGCTCGGTGGAGCTCATTTCGAGCCAGCCCACGTTAGGCCCGTAGTTCGTGCTCGCGAGGAAGTACAGGTACTTGCCACTCGCGTCGAACGCGGGCGAGATCGCGTCGGACATGCCGTCGGTGATCTGATGCGACTTCCCGTCGGCGAACGAGTACGCGAAGATCGCGCGCATCCCGTTGTCGAGATTCTTCGAGTACGCGACCCAGCGCGAGTCCGGGGACCACACGGGGTCGATCGATCGGCTCGGGTCGCTGTACGTCTCGGAATCGATCTTCGTCGCCTTTCCGCTCGCGACGTCGATCGCCCAAAGGTTCAGATGGTTATCCTGGAACAGCAGCTGCTTGCAGTCGGGCGACCACGCGAGCTCGGAGTAGAACGCCGGCGACGGCAGCGAGATCGCGCGTGGCTTGGTGACACCCATCTGCTCGCCGATCATGAGCTGGTACTCGCCGCTCGCGTCGGAGAACCAGGCGAGCTGCGTGCCGTCGGGCGACCAGACCGGGCTGCGGTCGTTGACCGCGGTGCTGTGCGTCAGGTTTCGGTAGACACCCTTCTCTACCGGTACGGTGAAGATGTCGCCGCGCGCCTCGATCGCTACGCGCACACCGGCGGGCGAGAGCGACGCACTGCGAATCATGCCGGCCACTTTCCGGTAGCCCGCGCGCGCCCACGGGAGGTCGCCCGTCACCTCGATGTTCAGCTGGCGCGACTGGCCGGTCTTTCCGTCGACCAGGTGGATGTAGCCGGCCTGCTCGTAGACGACCGCATCCGGTCCCGCAGTCGCATTCGCGATGTCGAAGTCGTCGTGACGCGTGAGCTGCTTCAGCTCCTTCGTGTCGCTGTTGTACGAGAACAGGTTCGTGGTGAACGTGCGATCGGACAGGAAGTAGACGGTGTTCCCGATCCACTCCGGGTACGCGTCGTTGCTGTCGGTCCACGGCAGCTTCGTGACGGAGTGGTCCGCGAGGTTCATCACGCGAATGGGGTGCGTGCGGCCGCCCCGGTAGTGACGCCATCCGCTCGACTCGATCCATCCCGGAAACATCACCGTGGAGACTTCCTCGTATGCGACCCGCTTTCCGTCACCCGAGTAGGTGCCCGTGTACGCGCGGGGCATGGGGAGCGGTTCGGGGAGCCCGCCGTCGAGAGCGATTGCGAACAGCCGGAAGTACGAGTTGTGAGGCGGGCTCAGTCGCGCCGAGGCGAACACTACCCGCTTCCCATCCGGCGTCCAACCGCGTACGCGGTCCAACCCCGGGTGATACGTTAGGCGCGTCGGGTCACCGCCCGCAGTGGACATGACGTACACATCGGTGTTGCCGCCGACGGTCGCGGTGAACGCGATCTTCGAGCCGTCCGGCGAGAAGTACGGTTCGGTCTCGACGGTGGGGGTGGCGGTGAGCCGCCGCGCCTGGCCGCCGGTGCGCGCGACGGCCCAGAGGTCGCCGGCGTACTCGAACGCGACGAGGTCCTTACTGACCGTAGGATGCCTGAGCAGTCGAGTGCCCTGGGCCTGCACCGAGCTGCCGGCGCCTAACGTCAGGATCGTAACGAGTGAAATCAGTCGATTGTTCACGATGGGTCTCCGTGTGACCGGCTACAATGCCACGCAACACTCTGAAAAGGGAAACGGAAACGGCCGGAAACTTCTGATCAGGCGGATCGCTCCGTTGTTTCCGGCCGTTTTCGTTTCTCCCTTTTGTTTTGGATGCCAGACCAAGCCGGCTATTGCACAACCTTCTGAACGACCGGTAGCGAGATGAAAGAAGCCTGCTGCGGCGACCGAAAGATCTTCTGCGTCGCGGCGCGGAAGTCCGACGGCTTCGCCTCGTAGATGTTCGGTACGAACGTCTGCGGGTTCCGGTCGATCAGCGGGAACCACGAGCTCTGCACCTGCACCATGATCCGGTGACCCTTCTTGTACCGGTAGCTCTGCGTGTGCAGGTCGATCGGGATCTCCTCGACCTTGTTAGGCGTGAGCGCCTCCGGCTTCTCGAAGCTCTTCCGGAAGCGGCTGCGAAATACGTCGTTCGACACCATGAGCTGATAGCCGCCCAGCTTCGGGTTCGGCTCGTACTTGTCGGGGTAGACGTCGATCAGCTTCACGACGAAGTCCGCGTCGGAGCCGCTCGTGGCCGCGAAGAGCCTCGCGAGCACGTCGCCGGCGATGACGATGTCGTCGTCGAGCGGGGCCGTTTGCCACACCGACACGTCGGGGCGGTCCGAAGCAAAACGCTGGTCGTCCACCAGCCACTGCGACCACGTGGAGCCCGGGCCGTACGTCGGGAGGATCGGCCGCACGCGATACGGAACAGGCTTCGCCGGGTCGGCGATATAGGCGTCGAAGGCGCTGTCGGGCTTGGTCGCCGGTGGCGGCTCGAAGGCCAGCTTCCCGCCGGGCTGGAAGTAGAGCTTCCGCGCCGTGACCTCGCGCTTGGGCGGCCAGCTGTCGTATGTGCGCCATTCGTTCGCGCCTGACTCGAACGTCGTCGCCTCCGCGAGCTCGAGCTTGCCCTTGTCCTTGAGCCAGTAGTTGAACCAGGGCAGCTCGATGTTCTTTCTATAGTATTGCGCCGTGTTGCTGCCGAACTCGATTTGCCCGAGCTTGTCGCCGGTACGGCCGCGCCAGCCGCCGTGATTCCACGGCCCGACCACCAGATAGTTCAGGTGCTTCGTGTCGTGCGGCTCGAGCGCGCGGTAGATCGTGATCGGGCCGTAGAAGTCTTCCTGGTCCCACCATCCGGCGACGTTGAGCGTCGGCACGTTCACGCGGTCGACGTACTTCACGACGTTCTCGCGCTGCCAGAACTCGTCGAAGTTGGGATGGGCGACGTAGTTCTTCCAGGTCGGCAGCTTGCCCTGCGGCAGACTGTCGGTGACTTTCTTGAGCGACCCTAACGCCAGGTACCAGCTGTACGTGTCGTACTGGTCGGGCGTGAACGGCGTGACCTCCTTCCCGCTCTCCATCATGGCGACGTACTCGAAGCCGTAAGAGAGGCGGAACGCACCGTTGTGGTGGAAGTCGTCGCCGAGGTACATCGATGACGGCGACGCCTGTGGCGAGACGGCCTTGAGCGCAGGGTGCGGGTCGAGCATCGCCATGACCGTGAGCCATCCCGGGTACGAGACGCCGAGCATGCCGACGCGCCTGTTGTTCTTCGCGACGTTCTTGAGCATCCACTCGATCGTGTCGTATGTGTCGCTCGCCTCGTCGATCGCCTTCGGGTCCTTCTTGTCGCGCGGAGGCCGGAGCATCACGAACTGCCCCTCGGAGGTGAATCGCCCGCGGATGTCCTGGAAGGCGAAGATGTAGCCCTCCTGGGCCATCTCGGCATACGAGGTGGCGAACGAGCCGCCCGCGCCGGCGATGCCGTAGGGGGTGCGGGTGAGGATGATGGGGAGGTTCCCGGTCTGGTTCTTCGGCGTGTAGATGAGCGTGTGGAGCTTCACGCCGTCGCGCATGGGGACCATGACCTCGCTCTTATCGAACCCGGCGGCGGGGTCGGCCGGAGTTTGCGCACGGATGGCACTGATGGGGATGATCAGGGCCAGGGCGACGTAGCGGATACGGTGGGGCATCATCGCGGGCTTTGGTCGACAGTTTTGGTATACCACTTCAGCTCGCGACAAGCTATGTGCTGGCGCGCCGCGCGTCGAGGTCATCGTGCCGACGGGCCTGGTCTGGACCTCGCGTCGGCGGGCTCGTCGTGGCGCTGGGCTGGTCGGGATCATCGTGGCGCTAGCGCGGGGCACTCGGCAGCCCACGCCCGCCGGGTGAGTGCTCGCTGGTCCACACGAATCTCGGCAAGGCGACGCGCGGCGCGAGCGCGCCGCGCGCTCAGCAAGCAGCCAGTGCGCGACCACCAGTGACGGAGGCTCGCCGCGTCCCGGTGCGGGCGCGCGCTTGCTGCTGGCTCCTGACGCTCAGCTCCAATGTGGGAGGACCGACGCCCCGCCGACCAGGCGAGGATGCCGATCGTCAAGCCAGCACGCAGCCAGCAGCCAGCCAGCCTAACGAGAGCGACGAGCCGACGACGCCGGGTCCCACGCGTGCCAGGCTCCACGCTCCCCCAGCTGCTCGATGACACGCGACAGGCGGCCGGCGGCGTTCCGCCAATTCGTCTCCACCGCGCGCTGCGCCGCGCGCGCGTCGCCCGAGGCGATAGCGCGTACGATCACCTCGTGCTCCTTCACCGACGTCGGCAACTCGTCCACCAGCGCGCTCACGTACAGGCGCGTGTACCGCTCGATCTGCGGCTTGATGGACCGATGGAGCGCGAGCAGCCGCGGACCCACCACCCCTTCGACGTACGCCCGATGAAACTCCTGGTCGAGATCGAAGATCCGCGTGAACTCGCGCCGCTTCGACTCCTCGGCGAGGTCACGGTTGATCTCCCGCAACCGCGCCACGATACGCTTCCGGCGATCGTCGGGCAGCGACGCCGCGGTGTGCGCGGCCAGGCCCTCGAGGTGCCCGACTATGAGAATGATCTCACGCCCGTCTTCCTGCGTGAGCGGGGCGACGATGAGACGCTGATCCTGCCCGCGGCCCACCGAAGAGACGAAGCCCTCCTGCTGCAGCCGGTGCAGCGCGCTGCGCACCGGCGTTCGACTCAATCCCAAGCGTTCGGCGACGGCGCGCTCGGCGATGCGGGCGCCGGGTGGCAGATGGCCCCACACGATCAGCCCGCGCAGCTCCTGATAGACGCGCGATACCGTGTCGGATCGTGCGTGCGCTTCCTCCGGCGCACTCACGCTGGGCGGAGAGGTGGATCTGCGCGCGGCACGCCGCGGGACCGAGGTCGACACGCCGGCCAAGCTTAGTGCGCGCCCATGCGGTCCGCAACCACGGTGACGCGCGCGTGACCCGCACGCGGGTTCGATCGACCTTCTGGCACGCGGGGCGACCGATTTGGTCGACCATTGTGGTATGCCCGCACGCACCGTACGTTGTCGCTCGCTCTTTCCCGCCCACCAGGCAGCAGGCCCATGCCGCTCGATCTCGACGATCCCTCCCGCGTCTCCGGATCCGCCGACGACAGCCACCGTGTCGACGTCGAAACGCATTCGGGTCTGACATACCGGCCACTCCTCACGCCCGAGGACGCCGCCGCGTGCTTCGACCTGCAGGGCCGGATCTGGGGGAGCGCATTCGACCGTGTTCCTGCATCCCTGCTCCGAGTCGCGACCGGCATCGGCGGGCTCGCGATCGGCGCATTCGATGACACAGGCGTCCTCGTCGGCTTCGTGTTCAGCCTCGCCGGCTTGCGCAACGGCGAGCCGATTCACTGGTCGCACATGCTCGGCGTCCGCGAGGAGGCCCGCGGCATGGGCGTCGGCCGGCACCTCAAGGAGATGCAGCGCTCCATCCTCGCGCGCCGAGGGATCGCACGCGTGCTCTGGACGTTCGATCCGCTCCAGGCACGGAACGCCCATCTCAACTTCAATCGGCTGGGCGTCAGCCTGCTCGACTACGTCGAGAACATGTACGGCATCACCGCGAGCCCGCTCCACCACGGGCTGGCCACCGATCGCCTCGTCGTCATGCTGCCCACGACGCCTGTCGTGGTCGAGCGGGTGACGTCGAACGGGGCCACGGCAGCGGACGGATCGGTACCGGTGCTGACGCCCTTCCCTCGCGGCGGCGACATTCAGGTGGACCTCGACGACACGGCAGTACCGAGCGTGCTGATCGAGATCCCGACCGACCTTCACCAGGTCATCGTGACGACGCCTGACCTCGCCGGCACGTGGCGACTCGCCACGCGCGCGAGCTTCCAGCGCGCGTTACGACGTGGCTACCAGGTGACCGGTCTGCACCGCGACCTAACGACGAACCGCGCCTTCTATACGCTGGTTGCGTCGCCATCCGCCGACGCCAATCCCGGACGCTCATGACCGGCTCCAACGAACTTCGTCGCAGTCTCGGCTTCACGGACCTCATGCTGATCACGATCGGGACCGTGATCGGCTCGGGGATCTATCTCGTGCCGAGCATCGTCTTGCGGCAGACCGGCGGCCATACGGGGCTCGCCTTCACGGTGTGGGCGGTGGCGGGTTTCCTCTCGCTGCTCGGCGCGCTCACGTATGCGGAGCTCGGGGCGATGAAGCCCGAAGCCGGCGGCCTGTACGCGTATCTTCGCGACGCGTTCGGGCCGCTGCCCGCCTTCCTCTATGGCTGGGCGAGCTTCCTGGTCATCGCGAGCGGATCGATCGCCGCGCTTGCCGTGGCGTTTGCGAACTACCTGTCGCCGTTGCTGCCCTTCCGCGTTCCGGGGCCGGTCATCTCGGTCGTCGTGATCGCGGTCGTCGCGCTGATCAACATTCGTGGCACGCGCGGCAGCGCGACGGTGCAGAACTGGACGACTGGTGCCAAGTTCGGCGCCCTGTTCCTTCTCAGCGTGGTGCTCACGCTCCGGGGCAACGGCGGCGCCGGGCTCCCGACGACACCCATCGAGGCGCCTAACGCTTCGCTCGCCGCCGGGTTCGGGGCGGCGATGATCGGCGTGCTGTGGGCGTACGAAGGGTGGCAGTATGTGACGTTCTCGGCCGGCGAGGCGAAGGACCCGCAGCGCACGTTCCCACGCGCCATCAGCATCGCGACGTTCCTCCTCATCGTCCTGTACCTGATGGCGAACCTCGGCTACGTGCGCGCGCTCGGGCCAGCGGGCGTGGCAAACAGTCAGCGCGTTGCGGCGGATGCGATCGGCACGATCCTCGGCCCGATCGCCGGAGCCGTCGTGAGCGCGCTCATTCTCGTCTCGATCTTCAGTGCGCTCAACGGGCTCGTGCTCACGACCCCGCGCATGTACTACGCGATGGCGCGCGATGGGCTCTTCTTCAACCGCCTCACGTCGGTGCACCCGCGGTATGGGACACCGGCGTTCGCGATCGTGACGCTCACGGTCTGGGGCGGCCTGCTCGCGGCGAGCGGAACTTTCAGTCAGCTGCTCACCTACGCGGTGTTCACCGGCTGGATCTTCTAC
>JBKOYV010000080.1:0-19198 GCA_046725585.1 Gemmatimonadota bacterium
GCGTTAGGTGCCAGGTCCTGAACTGCGAATCGATCGCGCGACCGAGCCCGTCGAGCGCCGCCTCTGCGCTCGCCTTCCACGCGTCGCGTTCTGCCCGCTGTGCCTCCAGCGACTCGCGGAGGGACACGGTCGAGTGCACCGATCGCCACCAGCCGAGCCACAGAGTCGTGGCCATGACCAGCGCGCCCGCAATCATCAGCGTTTCGAAGACGACGTGGAAGGAGAGCCACGTCGCCGGCTTGTCCATCACGAGGTCGGCGGTGCCGCCGACCACGATGGAGACGAGTGCCAGCGCGAGAATCCACCTCAAGCGCGCATTGACGCCGTCGCTCGCGTCGGTTCCGTGCATTTCATGCTCTCCGTCATTTGCCGGAGGGCACGCCACTGCCGCGGGCTCCGACAAAGAGCGGATACCCGCGCGGGCACCGACTGCCGACGTTAGGGTCGACCCTTGATTCACGGAGGCAGCACTCATGTCCGGCATCCCACTACACCCCCTCGTCGTGCACTTCCCGATCGTGCTCGTCGTGCTCCTTCCAATCTCGATCGCCGTCGCGCTCTGGGTTATCAGGAAAGCGGCTACACCGCGTCGGGTATGGTCCGTACCGCTCGCGCTTGCGACAGCTCTTGCGGTGAGTGCCTGGGTGGCCACGCGCACCGGCGAATCGCAGGAGGACCGGGTCGAGAACGTGGTCGCGCGAGGCGCGCTGCACGGTCACGAGGAGGCTGCGGAGCGCTTTCTGGTTCTGTCCGGCGTACTCGTGCTCGTGACCGCCGCGGGACTCGCGCGTGGCACCGTCGGCCGCGCGGCTCGGCTCGTCTCGGCCGCCGGGGCGCTTGGCCTCGTCGCGGCCGGCGTCCAGGTGGGCCACAGCGGCGGACTGCTGGTCTATCGCGAGGGCGCCGCGAACGCCTATGCGAATCCCACCGCTACGCGGTCCGGCGATGTGTCGAGCAGGGGCGCGAACAGCAGCGCGGGCACCGTCGCGGAGCGCGACGAGCACGATACACGCGAGCCAGAACGCAGGTGACGTGGCTTGGTGGGCGGAATGGTTCGCTTTCTGCTACTAAATGCTCGAGCCCGTTCCCGCTCACGAGGAGACGCAGCGACAATCCGGGCGACGACGCTTGCCTGCCGTTGGAACACCAAGGTACGGCCCGTGGCCGTGCCACGCGCGACCATGGTGATCGCTCATTCCTTCTCCCCCTTCTTAATGCCTTCACTCGCGGGCTGTCGCGTGTCCCGGAACATGCTTTGCAATGTCTCGCGTTTGCGACACTGGGACAACGACGAATCGTCGGTTCGGAGGACCTGTGGGATTGGCGACGGAGCCCTTGGAAAGCGCACCTGCGACGACGGAGCGCCTAACGCGCCTCTGGCCCCCGCCGCAGTCGGTCCTCTCCTGGCTCGCGACGGTCGATCACAAAAAGCTCGGTAAGCGATACATCATCACCGCATTCGTGTTCTTCGCCCTCGGCGGCGTCGAAGCGGCGGTGATGCGCGCGCAGCTCGCCCGACCCGAAGCGCAGCTCCTCTCGCCCGAAGCGTACAACCAGCTGTTCACGATGCACGGCGTGACGATGATGTTCCTGTTCGTCCAGCCGGTCCTGTCGGGGTTCAGCTTCTACCTCACGCCGCTCATGATCGGCGCGCGCGAGCTCGCGTTCCCGCGCCTGAACAGCTTCAGCTACTACGTCTTCCTGCTCGCCGGGATCTTCATCTACGCGAGCTTCCTGATCGGCGCGGCGCCTAACGCGGGCTGGTTCAACTATACGCCGCTCTCGAGCTCGCTCTTCAACTCCGGTCCGAACATCGACTTCTACGCGCTCGGGCTCCTCTTTCTCGGCATCTCGACCACCGCGGGCGCGATCAACGCCATCGTCACGATCCTCAAGCTCCGCGCGCCCGGCATGTCGATCGACCGAATGCCGCTCTTCCTCTGGAGCTCGCTCACGATGTCCGTCTCGGTCGTGTTCGCGATGCCCGCACTCACCGCCGCCCTCATCTTCCTGGAGCTCGAACGGCACTGGCGCTTCGTGTTCTTCGAGACGCAATTCGGCGGCAGCCCGCTGCTCTGGCAGCACCTCTTCTGGGTGTTCGGGCACCCCTGGGTCTACATCGTCTTCCTGCCGGCCACCGGCATGCTGTCGATGGTGATCCCGACGTTCTCGCGGCGACCCATCGTTGGGCACACGTACGTCGCCCTCGCCACGATGATCACGGGGCTCGTGGGATTCGGCGTGTGGGTCCACCACATGTTCACCACGGGACTCCCGCAGCTCTCCATGAGCTTCTTCGGCGCGGCGAGCATCACGATCTCCATCCCGAGCGCCGTGCAGATCTTCGCGTGGCTCGCGACCATGTACTACGGCCGCGTCGTGTTCAGGACGTCGATGCTTTTCGCGATCGGATTCATCGTGCAGTTCGTGATCGGCGGGATCAGCGGAGTCATGGCGGCCGCCGTCCCGTTCGACTGGCAGATCACCGACACGTATTTCGTCGTCGCGCACATCCATTATGTGCTCGCGGGCGGCACGCTCTTCGGCGTCTTCGCCGGGATCTACTACTGGTACCCGAAGATGTTCGGCCGCCTCCTCGACGAGCGGCTCGGGAAGCTCAGCTTCTGGCTCATGTTCGTCGGGTTCAACGTGGCGTTCTTCCCGATGCACGTGAGCGGGATGCTCGGAATGACGCGCCGCGTGTACACCTACGCGCCGAGCGCGGGGCTGGACGCGGCAAACCTCATCTCGACGATCGGCGCGTACGTGTTCGCCGTCGGAATCGTGGTGACGCTCTGGAACGTCGTTCGAAGCCGGACCGCGGGCGTGGTGGCAGGACCCAACCCGTGGGGCGCGGGAACGCTCGAATGGTTGGCCGAGTCGCCGCCTGAGGACTACAACTTCGCGAGCATGCCGGTGGTGAGCGGTCGCGACCCGCTCTGGTTCAACGCCGTTTCGCCAGGCCCGGCGTTCGACGAGGCGCGCCTAACGCCGCGCACGTCGACGCTGGACGCCGACCTCGAGACCGCCATCGAGCTGCCGCACGAGAACTACTGGGCGGTCGCCGCCTCCCTCACCCTGCTCGTTGCGTTCGGGGCACTCCTCGTCCGGTGGTACTGGGTGTTCGGCCTGGCGCTCGCCGCGACGCTCCTCGGTAGCGCCCGGTGGATGTGGCCGCTCCAGGCCAAGGTGGCGGAGACGGAAGTATGACCGTCGCCGAGCTCCGATCGGAGCACCTGCTGCCACGAGCGTGGAAGCCCAGCCAGGAAGTCGGCTGGTGGGCGATGACGCTCGTCTGCATGACCGAAGCGGCGCTCTTCGCCTACTTCCTCGTCGGCTACTTCTACCTCGGCGTCGAGAACCCGGCGTGGCCGCCGGCCGGGATCGAGAAACCCAAGCTCGAGATTCCATTGATCATGACGGCGCTGCTCGTCTCGAGCAGCATCGTGCTGATCGTTGCCGAGAAGCAACGCGAGCACGGGAAGCGCGCGCTGTATCGAGTCGGCACGGCGCTCACGCTGGTGCTTGGGTTCGCGTTCCTAACGCTCCAGGCGACCGAGTACGGCGAGAAGCTCCGCAGTATGGGTCCCACGGAAAACGCGTACGCGTCGCTCTTCTACACGATCACCGGCTTCCACGGCGCACATGTGGCCTTCGGGCTGCTGCTTCTGTTGTACACGCTCCTGCGCGACGCACGCGGCCGCATCGATCCCGAGCGCCCGATCGTGGTGAAAGTGTCGTCGCTTTACTGGCACTTTGTGGACGCGGTGTGGCTCGCGATCCTCGCCTCGCTCTACATCTCGCCTCGGCTCACCTGACAAGGGCGTCATGACGACTCTCAGCCACCGTGAGCAATTGCCCGTCCCCTCCGCCCGCCTCTGGGCCGGCGTCGTCCTCGCACCAGTGGCATGGAGCGTCGCAGAGCTCCTCGGCTACGTCCTCGTCGCGCGCGCATGCGACCGCGGGACGCGCAGCATGATGGCGCACGCCGGAGTGACGCAAGACATCGTGGCGATCGGACTCGGGATCATCGCGGTGGTGGGACTCGTGATCGCCGTAGGCAACTGGCGTCGCGTCCGCGACGCATCGACCGCGGGCGAGCAGACAGCGCGGGGTCGGGCGCACTTCATGGCGCTGGGCGGCGTCGTGGCGAGCGCGCTTTTCGTGTTAGGCATCGTGCTGTTTGCGCTGCCGCCGCTCTTCCTCAACACGTGTGACCAGGTGCGATGATGATGGCTCGCGTTCTCCGTACCGAAAGCGCGACCGTGTTGCTGGCGTTGGTCATCGCGAGTGGCGGCGCGTGTCGACCGGCAGAAGGCAGCGTGATACCCGGCGCGAGCGTCGAGCGAGGGCGTCAGTCGCTCGCCGGCTCCGGATGCGGGTCGTGTCACGAGATCCGGGGCGTCACCGGCGCGCACGGAAAGGTCGGGCCGCCGCTCGACGGTGTCGCGAGTCGGAGCATCATCGCCGGCGAGTTGCCGAACACGCCGGAGAACATGGTCCGGTGGATTCGCGATCCGGTGGCGGTGGAACCCAACACGGCAATGCCGAACCTGAAGGTGAGCGAGGAGACGGCGCGCGACATGGTCGCGTACCTGTATACGCTCCGCTGATGGCGCGACTTACGGGAGGAGCTCGAGCGACGATGATCCCGATGCACAGGATGACGCTGGTGCTTGCGGCGGCCGCGGCCGTCTCAGCGGCGGCGTGCAGCGCGAAGAAGCCGGAACAGCGTGACACCACGCGTGCTGCGCTCCCACCAAGGCCGGGTGTGTCACAGGTGGCGTCGTCCGCGGGGGACGTTCGCACGGACTCCGTGGCGTCGCTGCCGGCGGGCGCGGTCGGGGCGCAAACGGGCGGCGAGTGGTGGATGCCAGGCCGCGATTTCGCCGCGAGCCGGTACAGCACGCTCGACGAGATCAACACATCGAACGCGAAGAACCTGAAGGTCTCATCGACCTTCTCGACCGGCGTGTTGCACGGGCACGAAGGCCAGCCGCTCGTCGTCGGCAACACGATGTACGTCGTCACGCCGTACCCGAACATGCTCTACGCCATCGACCTCACGAAGCCTGGTGGCGTGCTCCGATGGTCGTACACGCCGGCCACCGACCAGCGAGCCGTCGGGATCGCGTGCTGCGACGTCATCAACCGGGGCGCCGTGTACGCCGGCGGCAAGATCATCTACAACACGCTCGACGCGCAGACCGTGGCCGTCGACGCCACGACGGGCAAGGAGGTATGGAAGGTCCGTATCGGCGACGTGAACATCGGCGAGACCATCACGATGGCGCCGCTCGTGGTGAAGGGCAAAGTCATCGTCGGCAATAGCGGCGCCGAGCTGGGAGTACGGGGCTACGTCGTCGCGCTCGACCTAACGAGCGGGAGGCAGCTCTGGAAGGCCTACAGCACCGGCCCCGACGCCGACGTCCTCATCGGCCCCGACTTCAAGCCGTTCTACGCCAAGGACCGCGGCGCCGACCTCGGGGTGAAGACGTGGACGAAGGACCAGTGGAAGCTCGGCGGCGGCACGGTGTGGGGGTGGATCTCGTACGATCCCGAGACGAACTCGCTCTTCTACGCGACCGCGAATCCAGGCGTGTGGAATCCGGACCTGCGGCCCGGCGACAACAAGTGGTCCATCACACTCTTCGCGCGCGATCCGGACAACGGACACGCGAAGTGGGCGTACCAGTTCGTCAAGCACGACGCGTGGGACTACGACGAGATCATGGAGAACGTGCTCGTCGACATGTCAGTGAACGGGCAGCCGAGGAAGCTGCTCATCCATCCGGGGCGCACGGGGTTCGTCTACACGTTCGACCGTACGACTGGCGAGCTGCTCAGCGCCGAGAAGTATCAGCCCACCAACTGGGCGCTACGTGTGGACACGAAGACAGGGGAGACGATCGAGGATCCGACGAAGCGCACGCACGAGGGCGTGGTGACGCGCGACATCTGTCCGTCCTCCACGGGAGCGAAGGACCAGCAGCCGTCGGCCTTTTCGCCACGCAGCGGGCTGCTCTACATCCCGGCCCATAACGTGTGCATGGACTACGAGGGCGTCGAAGCGAACTACATCGCCGGCACGCCGTACCTCGGTGCCAGCGTGAAGATGTTTCCCGGACCCGGCAACTACCGTGGCGAGCTCGTGGCGTGGGACCCGGTGCGGGCACGCACCGTATGCAGCGTGAAGGAGGACCTGCCGCTCTGGAGTGGCGTACTCGCGACGGCGGGAGATCTCGTCTTCTACGGCACGATGGACGGCTGGTTCAAGGCGATCGACGCGCACACGTGCGCCGAGCTGTGGAAGTTCAAGACGGGCTCGGGGATCGTGGGAAATCCGATCGCCTACAAGGGACCTGACGGGAAGGAGTACATCGCCGTGTACTCGGGGATCGGGGGATGGATGGGTGCGGTCGCGTTCCCCGACATCTCCACCGACGATCCGTACACCGCGTTAGGCGTCGCCGGTGCGGTCCCCGACCTCAAGCTGAAATCGGCCATGGGAGGGACGCTCTATGTCTTCGCCCTCTGACGTGCCGGCCGCCGTTAGGCAGCGGGAGTGCTTTGTCATTCCGGGCCGTCAGGCGCCTGCCCTGAGGAGCGCGAGCGACCAACGGCCTGCCCTGAGGAGCACAAGCGACGAAGGGAGGAATCCTCAGGGTCCCGATAGAGCGGCTCGGTTCCACGTTTCTCTTCACACGGAAGTGCTGGTGCTCCTGTTGCCGGCCCTGTTGCTCGCGCTCGCGGCATCAGAGGGCCGCCAGGACGCATTCGGCCACGAGGCTGCCGTTGCGGCGCCAAGGGCGAGCGAGCTCCGCGTCTGCGCGGATCCGAACAATCTCCCCTTCTCCAACGACAAGGAGCAGGGGTTCGAGAATCGGATCGCGTCGCTCATCGCGAGCGACCTCGGCGTGCCCGTCCGGTACACGTGGTGGCCCCAGCGTCGCGGCTTCGTGCGCAACACGCTCAAGGCAGGTGTGTGCGATGTCGTGATGGAAGTGCCCAGCGGGTACGAGCTGACGGGGCACACGGCGCCGTACTACCGGTCCACGTACGTGTTCGTCTCGCGCGCGGACCGCCATCTCGCGATTCGCTCGTTCGACGATCCCGCGCTCCGGCACCTCCGAATCGGCATCCACATGATGGGCGACGACTATGCGAATTCGCCCGCGGCCGCTGCGTTGGCGAAGCGCGGGTTGGGCGGGCAGATCGTGCCGTACATGATCTACGGTGACTACTCCGAGCCCAACCCGCCGGCGCGTCTCATTCGTGCCGTGGCGACGGACTCGGTGGACGTCGCGGTGGCATGGGGTCCGTTGGCCGGGTATTTCGCGAAGCGTTCACCAACACGGCTCGTCCTGACGCCCGTTTCGCCACCCACCGACGGTTTCGCGTACAGCATATCGCTCGGCGTTAGGCGTGGAGATAGTACCTGGCGTGCGACCCTCGACGGCGAGCTCGCCAGGCGGCACGGCGACATCCGCCGGATTCTCGAGGAGTACGGGGTGCCGCTCGTACCGCTCGTGCCGGTCGGCGAGCGATGAACGGGTGGAGGAGTCGCTCATGAATCGTACGAGTCGGCTGAATGTTCTCAGCTTCGTGGCATTGACCGCGCTGGCCGCGTGCAAGGCGTCGGACGCGCGCCAACTGGCGGCCGCAGGAGCAACGTCGGAAAGCCCGTTTCTCATCGGGCCGCAACCGGGCGCGGACCGCGCGATCGCGCGGCTGGTGAATCCGTATGCGGGGAACACGGCGGTGCTCGCGGAGGGACGACGTCTCTTCAACTGGTACAACTGCTCCGGATGCCACGGTGACCACGCGGGCGGCGGCATGGGACCGAGCCTCCGCGACTCCGTGTGGTATTACGGAGGCGACGATGCGTCGATCTTCGCGTCCATCACCGAGGGCCGACAGCACGGGATGCCGGCGTGGGGACCCAAGGTGCCGCAGGACCAACGGTGGAAGATCGTGAGCTACATCAAGTCGCTCCGAACACCGAACGAGCCCGACGCACCGCGGTGAGCAACCGATGAGTGACCTGAGCATCTTCTCGGACGCCACCGACGCTGCCGCGCGCGTGACGCGCCTAACGTGGTTCATGATCATCCTGGCAGCGGTGGTGTACGCCGCCGTGATGGCGGTCATGGTGGTCGCCATGCGGCGCAACCGCCGGAGGGACGTCGGCCGCGTCGACCTGTCCGACCCGGGGAGCCAGTGGGTCGTGGTCGGCGGGCTCATCATGCCGACGATCGTGCTCGCCGCGGTCCTGGTCGCCGCGCTTGGCACGATGGGGCGCGACCGAAACCCGCGACCAGCGCTCACGATTCACGTAACGGGACACCAGTGGTGGTGGGAGGCGCGTTACGAGTTCGCTGACCTGCCCGATCGCTTCGACACGGCCAACGAGATCCACGTGCCGGTCGGCGTGCCGGTCGAGCTCGCGCTGACGACGAAGGATGTCATTCACAGCTTCTGGGTCCCGCAGCTGCAGGGAAAGATCGACCTGATCCCCGGCGACACGAACCACCTTCGCCTCGTCGTCAAACGTGCGGGCACCTATGGCGGCATCTGCTCCGAGTTCTGCGGCGCGGAGCACGCGAAGATGGGCATGGTTGTGGTCGCGGAAGACTCGTCGACGTTCCGTCAGTGGGCCCGGCAGCAGCTTGCCGACGGAGCAGCGCCGACCGACAGCCTCGCCGCGGAAGGAAAGCAACTCTTCGAGTCCGGGCCGTGCGCGCTGTGCCACGCGGTACGTGGCACGTCGGCGAACGCGACAGTTGGCCCGGACCTGACCCACGTCGCGAGCCGATCCACGATCGCCGCTGGAACGCTGCCGAACACGCCCGGCAACCTCGAGGCGTGGATCGCGAACGCGCAGTCGATCAAGCCCGGAGCGCTCATGCCGACGCTTTCGGTATTTTCTGGCCGGCAACTGCGTGCTGTAGCGCAGTACGTCGCCGGACTGAAGTGAGCGGGAAGCGGCAAGCGGGAAGCGGGAGACGGGAGACGGGAAACCCTCGGGAAGCTCATCTCGTGTAGAGCGGCCTCCCAAGGGTTTGCTATTCCCGATTCCCTATTCCCGATTCCCGACTATGCAGTGGCTTCCGAATCCGTCCGGCCTCTCCTCGACGTGCCTGACGATCCGCTCGCCATGTCAGCGCCGCGGTCGACGCCACGCCCGACCTGACGATCCCCGGTCAGCGCTTCGATGTTGACCACGCGTTCCGCGAGATCCGTGAGGAGGTGGTCCGTCTCGCCTTCCTCATCGAGCGTCTGCTGAAGCAGCTTCGCGTCGTCGTTGAGTCCGAGCAGGCGCGCGTACGTGCGCGCGCAGCCGTACCCGGCCATCTCGTAGTGCTCGACCCGCTGTGCCGCGGCGATCAACGCTGCGTCGAGGACGTCGGAGTCCGCACGCTCCTTCAACAGCTCCTCGCCTTCCTCGAGGAGTCCTTCCATTCCCTTGCATTTGTGGCCGGTGAGCTTCTGACCCGCTCGCTGGCCGATCTGATCGAGGCGACGAAGCTGATCCTTCGTCTGCTTGAGATGAAGCTGGAATGCCTGACGCAGCTCGGCGTTCGACGTCTGGTCGATCATCTTGGGAAGCGCCTCGATGATCT
This sequence comes from Gemmatimonadota bacterium, assembly GCA_046725585.1. Classification (GTDB taxonomy): domain Bacteria; phylum Gemmatimonadota; class Gemmatimonadetes; order Gemmatimonadales; family Gemmatimonadaceae; genus JAJKIV01. Next base: position 9,624 of record JBKOYV010000080.1, read on the forward strand.
GCTCCTCGGCGCTGTGAAGATCTTTGAGCTGCTCCAGATACAGCTCCTGCAGGGACTCAAGTGCCATGGGAATTCTCTCCGCGTAATGATGAAGGCGTCGAGTGCAATACCTTCGCCATGGCGCACGTTCAGAGCCCGGAATTATTGCCGAATTTGCTACTAAATCGCGCAATGCAGACACATCTGCGCGCGGACAGGCGTTCGATTCGCGATTCCCGATTCCCGATTGTCAGGCGGCCGGCTCGGAGGGAAGGAGCCTCGGCCCGCTACTGAGCCGGCGCACCTGAGCTTCCACGGGCGCTCGCGGTGACCAATGCGAGTCCGCCCGATGCGCGTGCGTCACGAACACGACCTCGGTTCCATCCTCCTCGCCGCGGTAGACTACTCGCGCTCCCTTCGACAGCGCGGCGACCTCCCCCGCTCGCACGACCTGCTCACCACCATCGAACCGGACGCGCAGCATTCCCCGCGTAACGATCAGCGTTTCCTCGTGCGTCACGACCCACTCGTGCTGCGCGCCTTCAGCGTAGCGGGCGAAACGAACTCGCATCGCCGGACTCGTGACGAGGTCGAGCACGTCACCAACCATCACATCGTGGTCTCCGGCGAGGAACCACGCGCGGGTATCGTCGATCGTCAGATGCTGAACGGCCATCACTCCTCGAAGCAAATGAGTATCGGGATCAAAGCGGTCAGAGTCGTTTGAATTCGAGATCTCTGTGGGCCGAGGTCCTGACATTCAAACGACTCTGACCCCTTTGATCTCCCGGGGTTCAAATAACCCAATTACCTATAGCCGTTTACTGGATGGGCCACGTCCCTCCGGTCGCCTTGTAGACCGACACCAACGCCGTCGCCGCCGCTGTATGCGCCAGCGCGAGCTGATTCTCGGCGTCGAGCAGCGTGCGCTGCGCGTCGAGCACTTGCAGGAAGTCCGTGAGCCCCGCCTCGAACCGCTGCTGCGCCAGCTCCCACGCGCGCGTGCTCGCCCGCACGGCTTCGCCTAACAACGCGAGCCTCGCGTGCGCCCGATCGTAGGTGACGAGCGCGGTCTCGGTCTCTTCTACAGCTCTCAGGACCGTTGCGTTGTACTGCGCTCTGGCCTCGTCCTCGCGCGCATGAGCCACGTCCACGTTTGCCTTCACCCGTCCGAGGTCGAGAAATGGGAATGTGATCACCGGACCGGCGACGATCCGCGACGTTCCGCGACGGCTGAGCGAGTCGAAGCTCGTCGCCGCATAGCCCGCGCTTGCGGCGAGCGTGATCTTCGGCAGGTACTCGGCCTGAGCCGCCCCGACGAACAGACTCTGTGCCGCCATCTGCCGCTCGGCGCCAAGCACATCGGGACGCTGGCGAACGAGCTGTTGCGGAGATCCGATGCGCACCGTGTCCGGTAGCGTCGGCAGCTCGCCTGCACCGAGCCAGTTCGCCGGCAGCGTGTTCGGCGCGCGACCAACCAGTGTCGCGATCCGGTTGCGGTCCGCGGCAACCTGTGATTCGATGCTCGGGATCGCCGCGAGCGTCAGCTGCAGCACCGACTTCGCGCGCTCGGTGTCGAACGCGGTACCGCGCCCCGCAGCGAGCCTGTCCTCCGTGAGCGCGACGGTGCGACGCTGGTTCTCCGCGTTGCGCCGCGCGACGGCGAGCTGCTGCTCGGCACCGCGCAGCTCGAAGTACGTGCGCGCCACCTCGGCGGCGAGCGTCACCTGCACGTCCTTCAAGCCGTTCTCGGCGGACGCGGCCAGCGTGCTGTAGGCGCTGACCGTCCGATTGACCCGGCGGAACACGTCGAGCTCCCACGACGCATCGAAGCCGACGTCGTACAGGTCCTGCTGTGGCAGCTGAGTCGTTAGGCCCGGCCCCTGGGCGATCGACGCCCGCTGCCTCGTCGCGCTGCCGACCGCCGTGATCGTCGGACCGAGGGCGAACGCCGACGCGCGTCGTGTCGCCCGGGCGCCGGTCACGCGCGCCTCGGCCGCGTCGACGTCGACGCTCGTCCGCAGCGACTCGTCGATGAGATGGGCGAGCGTCGTGTCGCCCAGATCGCGCCAGAACGGTGCGGCCGACACGGCAATGCTATACTGTGCCGACTCGACGCCAAGCGGCGTGATGAGTCCGGACGACGCGGTACGCTGCGTCACCCCGGTGGGCGACGCAGGCACGGCGGAATCCCGCGACGCTACAGTCGACTCGCGTGCAAGCGCGCTGTACGACGGCGCCACCCGCACGGTCGGAGGCTGATAGGCCGGCGCACCACACGCGGCGACGAGTGCCGCGAGTGCGAGCGGCAAGAGATTACGCATGAGAAGCTCCCTCCCCACCGATCGCACGCAGGCGCTCGGGAATTCTGAGCGGACGTACGTCATCGCCCGATGAGGCTTTCACGTGCGGCGCCCGCCTGGAGACGAGGCCGCGAATGAGAACATAGAAGACCGGCGTGAACATCAAGCCGAAGAACGTGACGCCGAGCATGCCGGAGAATACCGCGATACCCATCACCCGCCGCATCTCGGCGCCGGCGCCATTCGCCACTACGAGCGGCATCACGCCCGCGATGAACGCGAACGACGTCATGAGAATCGGACGCAGTCGAATCCGCGATGCCTCGAGCGCGGCGCTCAAGCGGTCGCGGCCCTGACGCTCCAGGTCGCGCGCGAACTCCACGATGAGGATCGCGTTCTTACACGCGAGTCCCACGAGCACGAGCAGCCCGATCTGCGTGAACACGTTGTTGTCGCCGCGCGTGATCCACACGCCCGCGATCGCCGAGAGCAGCGTCATCGGGACGATGAGGATGATCACGAGCGGCAGCGACCAGCTCTCGTACTGCGCGGCGAGCACCAGGAACACGAGCAGCACGCACAATGGGAACACGAAGATGGCCGTGTTGCCGGCGAGCTTTTGCTGGAACGTCAGCTCGGTCCAGTCTGCGCTGATGCCGTTAGGCAGCGTTTCTGCGGCCATCCGCTCCATGATCGCCACCGCCTCGCCCGAGCTCACGCCCGGCGCCGCGCTGCCGTTGATGTCGGCGGACGGGTAGGCGTTGTAGTGCGTCACCTGGTCGGGCCCGTAGGACTGCTTCACGTTGACCACCGACCCGAGCGGGACCATCTCGCCCTGGTTGTTCCGAACCTTGAGCTGCGTGATGTTCTCGGCCGTCGCCCTGAACGGCGCGTCGGCTTGTGCAATCACCTGGTATGTGCGACCGAACTTGTTGAAGTCGTTCACGTACGCAGAGCCCAGATAGACGCGCAGTGTCTCGAACAGATCGCGGAGCGGGATCCCGAGCTGTTTCGCCTTGTCGCGATCCACGTCCGCGAACAGCTGCGGCACGTTGATCTGGAAGCTCGAGAACGGTCCGCCGATCTGCGGGGTCTGATACATCCTGCCCAGCAGCGTCTGAGCCGACGCGTACAGCGTGGAGTCTCCGAGACCGGCGCGGTCCTCGAGCTGCAGCTTGAAGCCGCCTACTGTACCGAGTCCGTTCACGGCCGGTGGAGGGAACACGGCGACGAACGCGTCCTGGATGTTGCTCAGCCTCTGGTTGAGTGTACCGACGAGCGCGCCCATACTCACGTTCTTGCTCGTCCGCTCGTGGAACGGCTTGAGCGTGATGAACACCACGGCGGCGTTAGGCTTGTTCGTGAAGCCGTTCACCGAGAGCCCGGGAAACTGGACCGCCGCCTCGACGCCCGGTGTCGACATGGCGATCTCGCCCATGCGACGAACGACGGCTTCGGTCCGATCGAGCGACGCCGCGTCAGGCAGCTGCGCGATTGCGACGAGGTACTGCTTGTCCTGCGTCGGCACGAAGCCGCGCGGTACCCGCGAGAATCCGAGCACGCCGAGCGCGACGAGGCCGGCGTACACAGCGAGTGAAACAGCCGACTTGCCGATCACTCGGCGCACCACAATGCTGTAACGACTCGAGCCGCTCGCAAACGCGCGGTTGAAGGGACGGAAGAGCCAACCGAATAGCCGGTTGAGGACGCGGGTCGGACGATCGGCGGCAGCACCGCGAGGCTTGAGCAGCACCGCGGCCAGCGCCGGCGACAGCGTCAGCGAGTTGAAGGCCGAGATGAGCGTCGAGAACGCAATCGTGAGCGCGAACTGCCGGTAGAACTGGCCTGTCAGACCACTGATGAAGGCGACCGGCACGAACACGGCGCATAGTACGAGCGCGATCGCGATGATCGGGCCGCTGACTTCCTCCATGGCCTTGTGGCTCGCCTCGAGCGGCGTGAGCCCTTCCTCGATGTGCCGCTCGACGTTCTCGACCACGACGATCGCGTCGTCCACCACGATGCCGATCGCGAGCACGAGCCCGAACAGCGACAGCGTGTTGACCGAGAAGCCCGACGCCAGCATCACCGCGAACGTCCCGACGATGGAGATCGGAACCGCCGCGAGCGGAATCACGGAGGCGCGCCACGTCTGCAGGAACAGGACGACCACGATGACCACCATGAGCGTGGCCTCGAGCAGCGTGCGCACAACTTCCTTGATCGAGTCACGTACGAAAATCGTCGGGTCGTAGACCGCGGACCAATCCATTCCCTGCGGGAAGCGGGTCTTGAGCTCGTCCATCTTCGCCCGCACACCACTCGACAGCGCAAGCGCGTTCGAGCCCGGCGCCTGGAAGACGACGACCGCGACGGCCGACTTGTTGTTGAGCAGCGCGCGCAGCGCGAAGTCGCCGGCGCCGAGCTCGATCCGCGCGACGTCGCGGAGCCGCGTGACTTCGCCGTTGTCGCCGGTCTTGACGATGATGTTGCCGAACTCCGCCTCGTCGACGAGACGGCCGCGTGCGCGAACCGTGAGCTGATAGGCTTGCGGGTCCGGCATGGGCGGAGCGCCGACGACGCCTGCGGCGACCTGCAGGTTCTGCTCGCGGATGGCGTTAACTACGTCGCTCGCGGAGAGGCCGCGTGAGGCGACCTGGTTCGGGTCGAGCCACACGCGCATCGCGTAGTCGCCCGCGCCGAACACGGCGACCTGCCCCGCACCCGGGATGCGCGACAGCTCGTTCCTGACGTTGAGGAGCGCGTAGTTCCTGAGGTACACGGGATCGTAGCGGCCGTCCGGCGACACGAGGTGCACGACCATCGTGATGTCGGGCGAGCGCTTCTCCGTCGTGACGCCTAACGCGCGCACCTCTTCGGGAAGTCGGGCGAGCGCCTGGCTCACGCGATTCTGTACCTGCACCTGCGCGAGGTCGACGTCCGTGCCGATCTCGAAGGTGACGGTGAGGTTGAGCACGCCATCGGCCGTGGAGGACGACGACATGTAGAGCATGTGCTCCACACCGTTGATCGCGTCCTCGAGCGGAGTGGCGACGGTCTGCGCGAGCACGGTGGGGTTCGCGCCCGGATACACCGCGCGCACGGCGATCGTCGGCGGCGCGACTTCCGGGTACTCGCTCACCGGCAGCGCGAAGATGGAGATCAGCCCGGCGGCGAGGACCGCGAGCGATAACACGACCGCGAAGATCGGGCGGTCGATGAAGAATCGTGAAAAACGCACAGGAGTAGCCTCTGGAGTTGTCGGGCAGCGCCATCAGCTCCGAGCCCTGATGTCATCCCGAGCCGTGTTGTCATCCTGAGCGAAGCGAAGGATCCTCATCGTCCTGATAGAGGCTCTCTATCGGGAACCTGAAGATCCCTCGCCTGTCGGCTCGGGATGACATCAGGGCCGGGACGACAACAGGGCTCGGATGACATCAACGAGCGGCCAGTGTCGCTGAATCGGCCATCGTGGACCTCTTGGCCAGCACCTTCATGCCCGGCCTAACGCGTAACAGCCCGTTGATGACGACATCTTCACCCGGCGTCAGTCCGGAATTCACGACGCGCAAGCCATCCACGAGGCGGCCTAACGTCACCGGACGGTATTCGACACTCGAGTCGGGTTTGAGAACGAGCACGAACTTGCGATCCTGATCCGTACCGACGGCCTGGTCCTGGACCAGCGTGACCCCGCGCCGTTCCGTTCCCTCGAGACGAACGCGGGCGAACAGCCCCGGCAGGAACAGCTGCGTCGGGTTCGGCACGACGGCGCGGACGCGGATGGTGCCGGCGCCCGGATCGAGCCGGTTGTCCACGAAGTTCAGCCTGCCCTTGTGCGGGAACCCGCTCTCGTTCGTGAGCCCGACGTACACGGGCAGCTCGGCCGCGCGGCCCCGCATCCCGTTCACGTACTTGAGGTAGGCCTGCTCATCGCTGTCGAAGTAGACGTAGATGGGGTCGAGCGAGACGATCGTCGTCAGCAGCGTCGCCGACGGCGGACCGGCCTGAACGAGATTGCCCGGCGTCACGGCCGCCCGGCTCACTCGACCCGTGATCGGGGCGCGGACGACGGTCCACTCGAGGTTGAGCTTTGCTGTCTCGAGCGCGGCTGCGGCGCCGCGAACCGCGGCGTCGCCTTCGGCCTTGCCGCTGGTGCGCGCATCGAGCTCCTCGCGGGAGATGGCCTGCGTCGCGACGAGCCGCTGGGCTCGCTCGTGCTCGCCCTGGGCCAGCTGCGCGCGCGTGCGCGCCTGCTCGAGCTCGGCCTCCGCACGAGCGGCGTCGGCCTGGTAGGGCCGGGCGTCGATGTAGAACAGTGGGTCGCCGCGCCTAACGATCGCCCCTTCGGTGAACGCAACGCGCTGCACGAAGCCCGACACTCGCGGCCGGATCTCGACCGCGTCCACCGACTCGAAATGACCGGTGAACTCATCCCAGTCGCCGACCTGCCTGGCGACAGCCGGCGCGACCGTCACCTCCGCGGGTGGCCGTTGCGGCACCGGTTTGCTGCACGCCGCGAAGACAACGCTTCCGGCGATGATCCCGATTCCCAGCGCACGCCTCCATGCGGTGTCCAGCGTGCTCCTGAGACTGGTAAGGCGATCCGTGTTCTCTGCGATGAAGGACATTCGTTCTCCCACGTTCTCCCGGAGTTTCCCGTGCGTGCCGGCGACGATGGATCTGTCCGGGCGCCGGCACGCGTTGGGTTAATCGTCAGTTAAAGCGCAAAAGCGGTCAGAATCTCAGCGTCAGGCCCGTCGCGAGCGTGACGTCATTCCGCGTCTTCGAGTCGCCGCCGTCGAATGGCTTGAACTGCGACACGTAGTCACGCGCCTCGAGCCGTAAGCCGAAGCGTCCAAACCCGAGCTCGCCGCCCAGGGCGCCGTAGCCGGCGAAGTTGGTCTTGGAGTCGACGTCGAGGTCGCGGTAGTTGTACGTACGCGCGCCGGCGCCGAGGCCAAAGTAAGGAGTGAAGTCGAGCGCGCCGGACTGCAGCCAGGAAGGCGCGCGCAGCTCGGCGCCAACGTCGTACGACCACAGATCGAGCTTCTCGTTCCCCGGCGTGATCCGATCCTCGCTCGGCGACCATCCGAGCGTGCCGGTGAGGGCGAAGTTCGGGTTGAGTCGGTATGACGCTTGCCCCCCTACGAGAACTGCGTCCTTCAGGAGGTCGCGTTGGTCACCGGTCGGGATATAGGCGCCGACGTACGGCCTCACCTCGAAGCCCTTGGAGTGGTAGGCGACAGCGTCCTGGGCGGCGGCCCTAGTGGCGAAGGCGGAGAACGCAAAGAGTGCAGCCGCCAGAGCGCGGGCCGAATTGATCGAAAAGGTGGTGCCAGACATTGTATTGACTCCTCTGGTGCGCAGGCGTTCTGTGTTGTCTTTTCAGCCTCGGCTTCCGGCGCGCGACGGCGAACCAAGGGAACGCTTGCGGGTATCTACCGTGTGATGTTACCGATCGGTAACTTCCGACATGTTACCGAGCGGTAACATGGAAGTCAAGTAAAAGGTTCTCATACTTTCGAGTGATACCCGTTCCTGACATGACCACCGGCGAATTCCGTATCCCACCACGCCAGCGCATTCTCGAGGCGGCCGACGATCTGTTCCGCCGGATCGGGATTCGTGGCGTCGGTGTCGAGGCGATCGCCGAGGCGGCCGGGACGAACAAAATGACGTTGTACCGGCACTTCGAGTCGAAGGACGAGCTCATTGCCGAGTGGGTGCGTGGCATCGTCGAGAAGAAGGAAGCGGAGTGGGACGTGATCGCCGCCGCGCATCCGGGCGACCCGGAAGCCCAGCTCGTGGACTGGAGCCGGCGCGTGGCGAAGAAGTTCGCCGAGATGGAGGAGCGCGGTTCGGCGTTAGGCAACGCACTGGCCGAGCTCCCCGAGGCTGACCACCCGGCGCGGAAGGTCATCGACGAGCACCGCCGACGTGAACATGCGCGCGTCCTGCGTGTGTGCCGCGAAGCGGGCTTCCCCGAGGCGGACCTGGCGGCAGACCAGTTCTACATGCTGCTGGAAGGCGCCAAGGCGTGCGTCGGGTGCATCGGGCTCAAGCGGGTGGGTGAACATCTCGTGCGCTCCGTGGATGCGTTGATCGCGGCCAGAAAGCGCCAGTCCGCGCCGACGCGCGCCGCGACGCGTCGTTAGGTGTAGAGCTAGCCGCGCCCGCGCCGGCGTTCAATTACGCCGGAGGTAATTGGCGGGTGTACGGGCGGTCTCTATCGTTCCCGTATGGCCACCGTGATTCGATCCGAAGTGCCGCCCCCGCCGCCGCCCCGTGCGGGCGTCGGCGACCTCCTCCGCGAGTGGCGACGGCGGCGTCATCAGAGCCAGCTCGCGCTCGCCCTCGAGGCGGGAGTCTCACAGCGGCATCTGAGCTTCGTGGAGTCGGGCAGGGCGCAGCCCAGCCGCGAGATGCTGTTACGACTCGCCGAGCAGCTCGACGTTCCGCTTCGCGAGCGCAACCGGTTGCTGACTGCCGGTGGTTTTGCGCCGATGTATCCGGAGCGCCCGCTCGCCGACCCGGCGCTGGACGCGGCGCGCCACGCGGTCGATCGTGTGCTGGCGGCACATGAGCCGTATCCGGCACTGGCGGTCGATCGCCACTGGACCCTGGTGACTGCAAACCGCGCCGTCGCTCGGCTGCTCGCCGGCGCGTCACCAGCGCTCCTCGCACCTCCGGTGAACGTGCTGCGCCTCAGTCTCCACCCCGAGGGTCTTGCGCCAGCCATCGTGAACCTGGCGCAGTGGCGCGCGTACCTGTTGCAGCGCCTAACGCGCGAATGCGAGCTGACGGGCGACCCGAAGCTCGAGGACCTGTTGGCGGAGTTGAAGGGCTATCCGGTCCCGGCACGCGCGTCGTCGCGCAACTCTTCTATCGCCCACGCCGATACCCGTGTGTTCGTGCCCCTCGAGTTCGAGACGCCGACAGGCGTGCTCTCGTTCATCAGCACGACGACGGTATTCGGCACGCCGGTGGACGTGACGATCGCGGAGTTGGCGCTCGAGTGCTTCTTCCCGGCCGATGCCGCGACCGCCGAGTACCTCGTACGCTCGCTCCCGCGGGACCAAAACGGCAACACCTAACGCGGATTGTGACGGCGATTCCGCGAATGTTCGCGGATTTGTCCCGAGGGCATTGAACCTTCCGACGGCACGTCCAGTGTCGCTTGTCTTTGTTGGGAATGGCCTCGGGAAGCCATTGTGTCCCGACGCCGTTCACCAACAAAACGAGCGAGACCCGAAGCCGCCGTCGGAGGCGTCAATGTTCACGGAGCAAATC
>JBKOYV010000070.1:0-6505 GCA_046725585.1 Gemmatimonadota bacterium
ATGCGACTCCGACCCCCGTTCCTTCAACCTGCAGCTGACAGCAACGAGTGTTGGTGCCGATGCTTACCTATGACCTGAGCAAACTGGTGACATAGGTGAATCGCTCTCCGGGGTGGATGGCATTAGAGAGCTCTAGGAGCCGGCCGTTCTGATCGTAGTAGCGACGAATGGCGCGCAGCGCCGGCCCGCCATCGAGCGCACGCAGCAGCTTCGCCTGGCGCTTTCCGAGGCGCACGGCCTGGATGCTCTGCTCGATCCGCGCAATGCGAACGCCGTACTCACGTTCCAGCATCGCCGATATCGGACCACTCAGCTCCTCGAGGTGTTTCGCCAGGTCCGGGAAGCGGAGGTCGATATACGCCGTCGTCATACACACCGGCCGCGGATCGCCGGGCACCGCGCGAAGACTGTTCACGCGCAGCCACCTCGTCCCCTCGCGACACTCGAGCAGCTCGGCCAGCGCCGCGTCGCATGCGATCTCCTTCGTCTCCAGAATCGACAGCTGCGTCTCCTCGGCGTACTGCAGCAGGTCGCCGATCGAGTTCGTCGGCTGCCGATACGACGGCTTCGGCGTCCGGGCAACGACCTCGGTGCCCACGCGCCGACGCCGGGAGATGAGCCCGGCATCACGCAGCTGGCGAAGCGCCTCACGCACCGTGTGGCGGCTGATCCCGTACTGCTGGCACAGCTCCATCTCCGTCGGGAGGTTCCCGCCGACCGGATACCGGCCGCTCCCGATCCGCTTCGTGAGGTCGTCGGCAACGCGTTGATACCGTGGCCGGAGGGGCGAGCGCCGCGACGAACCGTTCTTAGACGCCATTGTCGACATGGTGGAGAATCTTCGAGAGGAACTCCTTCGCGCGCTCGGTGTGCGGCTGCGTGAAGAATGCGTCGGTGTCACGATCCTCCACGATCCGCCCTTCGTCCATGAAGATGATCCGGTCGGCGACGCGCCGAGCGAACGCCATCTCGTGCGTCACCACCATCATGGTCATTCCGTCGTCCGCGAGTCCGACCATCACGTCGAGCACCTCGTTGATCATTTCCGGGTCGAGTGCCGACGTGGGCTCATCGAACAACATGGCGACCGGGTCCATCGCGAGCGCGCGCGCGATCGCCACACGCTGCTGCTGTCCACCCGACAGCGCCGCCGGGTACTTCCCTGCCTGATCCGCGAGTCCCACACGCTCCAGTAAACGCATCGACCGTTTCGTTGCGGCCGCTCGCGCACGCTTCAGCACCTCTATCTGCGCGAGATCGAGGTTCTCGATCACCGTGCGATGCGGAAACAGCTCGAAGCTCTGAAACACCATGCCGATTCGTGAGCGAAGCTCGACGAGGTTCGTGTTCGGCGCCGTGACGACGACGCCATCGACGACGATCGTTCCGCTGTCGACCGGCTCGAGCCCATTCACGCATCGGATCAGCGTGCTCTTGCCCGACCCTGACGGGCCGCATACCACGACGACCGACCCCTTCGCCACTGACGTCGTACAGCCGTCGAGCGCGCGGAATTGGCCGTACCATTTCGAGACGTCTCGGATCTCGATCATGTCCGCGCGAAAAGGCGAATCGCTGGGGTACGAACGCGCAACAGCTTCGGCGTCGCACCGTCACGTGTCAAGATGACTTTTGGACGCGGTCTGACCCTTGTCCTTCCGAGCACCCCTTTCATACCAAGCGCCCCTTGTCATTCCGAGCGCAGCGAGGAATCCTCATCATCCCGACAGAGGGCTCTATCGGGATGATGAGAATCCTTATCCCGCCCGCTTCGCGGGCACCCGCGCTCAGGATGACAAATCCAGCTTCGCTCAGGATGACCGCTAGGACGCTCCTCGCACTCCTCGCGCTCGCAACGCTCACGACGCCCGTTGCGGCGCAGACGGCGACGCCCGCCGAGCGCCGCGTGCTCGTGCGCGCCGGCCGACTCGTGGATCTCCTGACCGACGGCGCGAAGACAGATCAGGGCATACTCATCACCGGCGACCGCATAACGCGAGTCGGACCGTACGCGGAAGTCGCGGCGAGCGCGGGCACCGCGGAGCGCGTGGACCTCTCGAGGTTCACCGTGATGCCGGGGTTGATCGACGCGCACACGCACGTGTTTCTCGACGGCAGCGACTACGCGACGCAGCTCCTCAAGCAGTCGATCCCGTTCCGAACCATCGAGGCGGTGACCGCCGCGCGCGCCGCGCTCGACTTCGGGTTCACCACGATCCGCGACCTCGAGACCGAGGGCGCGATGTACGCGGACGTTGACGTGAAGACCGCGATCGACCGCGGCATCATTCCCGGCCCGCGGATGCTCGTCGCCACGCGCGCGCTCGCGCCAACCGGCATGTATCCGCTCACCGGCTATTCGTGGGAGCTCGACATGCCGGCCGGCGCTCAGCTCGTGGATGGCGCCGACAACCTTCGCAAGGCCGTACGCGAGCAGGTGAAGTACGGCGCGGACTGGATCAAGGTCTACGCCGACCGCGACGCCTACGTCGGCGATGACGGCCGCCTCCACAGTTGGCCGAACTGGACCGACGATGAGCTCAAGGCCATTGTCGATGAGTCCCGGCGGCTCGGTCGTTCGGTCGCCGCGCACGCCCGCGGCTGGGAAGGCATCGACGCCGCGCTCCGAGCCGGTGTGCAGACCATCGAACATGGCGATGGCCTAACGCCGGACCTCATCGACCGCATGATCAAGCAGCGGGTCTACTGGTGCCCGACCGTGTACGTGGGCGCGCGTCCACAGGCCGGCGCGCCACCGCTTCGCGCCACGATGGCGGAGCTCAAGCGCAAGGCGTTCGGTGAGGCGGTTCGCCGTGGCATGGGGGAGCTCATCGCGTTCGGTACGGATGCCGGTGGATTTTCGTGGACCGAGAACCCCGCGCAGGAGTTCGCGTTCTACGCGCGTTACGGCATGACCCCCATCCAGGCGATCCGCACGGCGACCACGAACGCCGCCAGGCTGCTTGGGCGCGACAAGGATGTCGGCACCGTTGCACCAGGGAAGCTCGCCGATCTCGTAGCGGTGGATGGTGACCCGCTCGCCGACCCTGCGGCACTGACTCGCGTGAAGTGGGTCATGAAGGGCGGTACCCCGTATTCGCGGTGAAACGCGGACCGATGACCGTCAGCTGATATCCGCGAGCCGCGTCCGCAGCTCGCGCAGCGCGCTGCTCAGCTGATTGGCCACCGTCTGTGTCGAGGTGCCCATCACCGCCCCAATCTCCTTGTACGAGAGGTCGTGCACGACGCGAAGGAGAAACACCTCGCGGCGGCGCGGCGCGAGCTCGGCGATGGCCCGTTCGAGCACGGCACGGAGCTCGTCGTTAGGTAGCGCCGGCATCTCGTGATGCAGGGGCATCGCCTCACCCGCCGCCGCCGCGGCGCGCGCTTCCGCATCCAGGCGGCGGTGGGCCGAGATCGCGCTGTTCCTCGCCAGTCGGAAGAGCAGCCCGTTGACGGAGCCCTCACCGCGCCACGACCGGCGCCGCTCCCACAGGCGGCAGAACGCCTCCTGCGCCGCGTCCTCGGCCGCTTCCGCCGAGCCGGTCATCCGCGTCATGAAGAGCGTGAGCGGCGACCAGTAGCGTGCGAGCAACGTGTCGAGCGCAGACGCATCGTCGACCGCGAGGCGCTCCAGCAGGACGGCGTCGGGTGCTCGGTCGTCGTGCTCTCTCGGCAATACGTCGAACCTCGCGCGCGGGCGTCAGGCGCCGCCCGAGCAGCAGACGTCCGCCGGCGACGCATCGTTGGCGGATCAAACTGAACGCGTCAAGCCCCCGATGGGAAGTCAGCCATCGGGGGCTCGCGTCGCGTCAGGTCAGCGCCGATTCCGCTGCCCCTTCTTCAGCCAGTCACGCCACGCGGCGTCGAGTCCGGCCACGTCGTGCGGGAGTGTCGTGCTCGACGCGAGGACGTCTGCAATCGACCCGCCACGTGTGAGCTCGTCCGCGAGCCTCGCCACGAGGGCGGGATCGCGTTCATGGAGAAAGCTCAACACCGAAACTGACTGGGATATGAACAGCGGCGACACGCCAGGCGCAGCGTCGCGCCGTTCTCGTGCGCGCGTCGCCGCGTGCTGCTGTTGTCCCTCGGCGTCGAGGTCGAATGGGTTCGCACCCGCGCGCACGATCTCGACGGCGTTAGGCGGCGCGGACCACCCGGTCGTGAACAGCGACGCGAGCGGTACGACGTGTTTCGGGTCCGCGCGGAGCTCCTGGTCCGCACGATCGACGGCTCCAGCGCTTCCCAGGATTCGCAACGCTCCGGCCTCGATCCACGCGGGCAGCGCACCACCGGTGGCCGACGTCCGGACCGCGCCGCCAGGCTGGCTGTCCGCGACGCGTGTCGCGTCGAGCGTCCGCGCCTTGAGCCACGTCTGAGCGGCCGTCGCGGCAAGCATCGGCCCTGCGAGTATCCGCGCGCGAACCGAGTCATCCATCGCGGGCACACGACCGCGATTCGGGTTCTTCGCTCCCGGTGCGTCGCTCGTGCGCGGCCGCAGGGCGACCCGCGCGAATGGAACACCGCGCCACGTGGTCGTCGAATCGTCCGGGACCGCCGTGGAATCGAGGCGTATCGCGATGCGCAATGGCTGCTCGCCGAAGAGCGCGTGGTAGCGCCACGCGACGTCGTCCATCACCTCGCGATTCCATAACGCGGCACGCTGGCTCGAGAGCAGGTAGTACCACGACCCCTTGAGCACGTAGGTCGTGTCGCCGCCGGCCACGACCGTCTCGGTCGCGGGAGCCGGATCGGGCGTGAAGGGGTCCTCGTGGAACACGAACCGCGAGCATGCGAGCCCGACTTGCGTCGCTACCACGAGCGCCGTCAGGCGGGCAATGAGATTGATCGTCATAGGCGTTAGGCTGTTATCGGTCGATATTTAGGGCTCTGGGGTAAGGGAAACCAGCGATTGAGCTCCGCGTGTTTCAATCTTCCTATTGCGTGGAAGGTCCGAGATCGGGAGCCCTGAAAGAGTTCTGAGCAAGCAGGTTTGAGTCGGCCAGTAATCAGTCCGGCGTGTCGAGATCTCGGCGACTGGAAACTGACTACTCACAACTGGCCACTCAGAACTCTTTCAGGGTTCCCGTTCTCGGACCTAACGACGCGCAACGATGACCGCGACACATTGAGCTCAATCGCTGGCTCTCCACGCACCCTACCACCCTGGCTGCAGATTGAACCCCCACACGCCACTCCGCCCCGGCCGCTCGAACGGGTGCGCGTAGTACACCTCGAAGACGGCGAACCCGAACAGATTGATCCGTGACGCGATGCCGGTGCTCACCACGGGCGTGCGGTCCCCGGAGTTCGACGCGAAGTTCCACACCGGCCCACTCGCCTTCGTCCACGCGACGCCGGCGTCGACGAACGGTGCGATCTCGATCGGCGGCAGCGGACTCGCGATCAGCCCGAAGCCACTCGTCCCGAACAGCGGAATGCGAAGCTCGGCGTTCGCCAGCGCGAGCCTGCTGCCGACGAGACGGTCGAACTGTGGGCAACTGCTGTTGGCCAGCGTGCCGGTCCCGCTCGATGTGCAATCACTCGACGTAAAGGAGTTGTACGAGTACCCACGCACGAGCGAGCCATCACCCAGGTAGAGCGCGCCGATCCGATCGCTCTCGGAGTCCTTCCCGTAGAGCCCGTAGTGCATTCCACGCACCGCGAGCGTGAACGGCTTCATGAAGAAGTATTTCCGGTAGTCCAGGAGCAGCGTGTTGTAGTCGAGCGTGCCCAGCGTCGGCGTCACCTCGAACCGAAACCGCGACCCCGAGATCGGCGACGTGAAGCCGAACGAGGACGCGTCACCGACCAGCGCGATCGAGGCCGACGCGAGACCTAACGGCGACGGAGCCGCGACGTTCGTGAGCCCGCTCGTCCGCCCATTGAAGTCCTGCGTCGTCGTTTGAATGCTGTAGCCGTAATGCGTGTAGCCGGCGGAGAGCTCGAGGCGACGCGTCTGCGAGAACGGGTACTGCAGGATTCCCGACAGGTTGTCGATCGCGACATGCTCGAACACATACTGCACGCCGGTATTCGTGAGCGCTCCATACCCGTACACGTACGGCGTGCGCGATACGTTCGCGCCCCAGTTCCACCGGTTCGCGGTGTTGAGGTACAGCAGCTGCCCGCCGATGTCGCGCAGCTGGCCGTTTGCCTGCACCGCCATCCCGATGTTCTGGTTGCCGAGCATGTCGCTGAAGAGCGCGGACACGCCGCCCGAGAACTGGGTGCCGAACACGCTGCTCGTCCCAATGCCGACCGACGGCTGCCCGATCGCGGCGAGACGGAACGCCGTGCGATACGGCCGCTCGGTGATCGCCGAGTCCGAGGGCAGCCCGTCATCGGCGTCGCGGAGGTAACCGATCACCGTGCTGCTCACGCCCTGGCCATCCGACGGCAACACGGCGGCAGACTTCGTCGGCCGCTGCGGCGCGATCGTGGTGTCAGGGGCACTCGCGTCCGAGCCCTCAGCGACACGGCGAGCGTCGTCGACCGAGATCGG
>JBKOYV010000480.1:0-1979 GCA_046725585.1 Gemmatimonadota bacterium
GGTGTTGATAGCAGGCGGAGACGGGCAGTATGGCAGTATTGCCATGGCGGACATCGGACTGGCCCACACGATAGAGTCTCCCCATGGCAATACTGCCATATCACCCTAACCGCCTGCTATCAACACCTCCCACTCAGTCCACTAGTTCGAGAAGCGTGGCGTGAACAAGAGAGAATTCGTACGAACGTTAGGCGGCGCATCGCTCGGGCTCATGTTCAGCCCGTCGGTCCTCGCCCGCTACATGGCGATCCCGCACACCGAGCTCGCGCAGGACGAGGCGTTCTGGGGAACGATTCGCGGCAAGTACAAGCTCACGCCCGACTACATCAACCTCGAGAACGGCTACTACAGCATGCAGGCCGAGCCGGTGCTCGACGCGTTCATCGGCCACGTGCGAAGCATCAACGTCCAGGCCTCGCGCTACATGCGCACGCGTCAACCCGACGACAAGCTCCGCGTCCGAACGCGCCTCGCGACGATGGCCGGCGTCAGCCCCGAAGAGCTCATCATCACGCGGAATACCACCGAGTCGCTCGACACGGTAATCAACGGATATGATTGGAAGCCAGGCGACGAAGCCGTCATGGCCGCGCAGGACTACGGCGCCAGCTCGACATGTTCAAGCTGCAGGCGCGTCGCCACGGCATCGTGAACCGTATCGTGTCGCTGCCGCTCGACCCACGGTCAGACGACGAGATCGTTCAGCTCTACGCGAACGCCATCACGCCGAAGACCCGTCTGCTCATGGTCGGGCACATGGTGAACATCACCGGCCACATTCTGCCCGTGCGCGCGATCTCGGACATGGCCCACGCGCACGGCGTCGACGTCATGGGCGACGGCGCTCACGCCTTCGCCCAGCTCGCGTTTCGGATCCCCGACCTCGGCTGTGACTACTACGGCGCCTCGCTCCACAAGTGGTTAGGCACCCCGCTTGGTGCCGGCATCCTGTACGTCAGGCAGGACAAGATCGCGGCGCTTTGGCCGATCTACGCCGACGAGAGCATGGCGGACACCGACATCCGGAAACTGAATCACACCGGAACGCACCCGGTTCACACCGACCTCGGCATCGACAACGCGATCGATTTTCACGACAGTATCGGAGCCGAGCGGAAGGAGGCGCGTTTGCGGTATTTGCAGCGCTACTGGACGACCCAGGTGCGCGGCGTCCCCAACATCATGGTAAACACGCCGTCGGACCCGAAGCGCTCGTGCGCGATCGCGAACGTCGGCGTGAACGGCATGAAGCCGGCCGACCTCGCGAAGACGCTCTTCGACCGCTACAAGGTCTGGACGGTTGCGATCGATACGGCGAACGTTCACGGCGTGCGCATTACGCCTCAGCTTTTCACGACGCCCAGGGAGCTCGACGTGCTCGTTCGGGCACTCAAAGAGCTCGCCGCCGCGGCCTAGCGCGGTGCCGCAGCCTAACGCGTGCGAATCGCCGTCTCGGGGGCTCACGGAACCGGAAAGTCGACGCTGATCGCCGACCTCGCCCGGCAGCTGCCGGGCTATCGGATTGGCGAGGAGTCGTACTACGCGCTCCTGGCGGAAGGGCATGCCTTTGCGGCGGAGCCATCCCGCGAGGATTTCGAGTTGCTCCTCGAACGGTCGTGCCTGTCGCTCGCGGCGACGGACGCCGCCGATCTGCTCGTGGACCGCTGCCCGGCCGACTACCTCGGCTACCTGGTCGCCGCGCCAGGGCCCTTGTCGGAGGTTCTCGGCCGCTGGTTCGAGCGCGCGGCCGCCGCGATGACGACACTCGACCTCGTCGTTTTCGTGCCGATCGAGCACCCGGATCGGATCGACACCGCGACGTTCGAGCGGCCGAGGCTGAGGCGGCGAGCGGACGATGCGCTGCGTGAGATCGTGGTCGAGGACACGTGGGGATTCATTCCACACGCCATCGAGGTGTCTGGCACGCCCGACGAGCGAGTCGCGCAGGTCCTCGCCTACGTCCGCAGTGCCTGCGTCCG
>JBKOYV010000090.1:0-12106 GCA_046725585.1 Gemmatimonadota bacterium
TGCTCGCACTTCGTTGGCGCCAACCACCTTGTCGGGAGAGTAGTCGCCGCCCTTCACGATCACGTCGGGCTGGAGGAGCTGAACCAGCTCGAGCGGCGTGTCCTGTTCGAACAACGTAACGGCGTCGACCGCCTCGAGAGCGGCCAGCACGTATAACCGCTCGCCTTCGGAACGAACCGGCCGATCGGGCCCTTTGAGGCGCTTCACCGAGGCGTCGCTATTCACGCCAACGACGAGCACGTCACCGCGCGCGCGCGCGCCGACGAGAACGTCCACGTGCCCGGGGTGCAGCAGATCGAACACGCCGTTCGTGAAGACCACGCGACCTGGCTGTCGCCCGCGCCACGCGGCGAGCAACTCCCAGGACATCACTTTCCGGCGGGGATCACGGCCCGTCAGTGCGTCCACTCGGCCTGCGGAGAGAACAGGATTTCGCGCACGATGAGCGGCATCTCGACCCGTTCGTAGTACGAGCTCGAGAGCGAGATGCGGTTCGACTCGCGCCGGACCCGCACTTGTCCTGCCGCCTCAGGCAGCCCGAGCGAATCCGCGAGCGCTGCGAGCCGGGTTTGTATCTGCTCGTCGGTGAACTGCGCCGAGAAGCGCGCTTCCTGCTTCATTCCGTCGAGAAAGCGGTAGTATCGCAGGTACGGCTCGCCAACGTTCACGGCGAAATAAACGGCGGTGACGAGCAAGAGGACACTGAACAAACAACCGAAGTTGGCGCGTCCCCGGCGACGCCCTACCACTGAGACTGCGCTCCGTCGATCACGTCGTTCACAATCCGCTCGAGCGCCTGGCGTCGCCCCTCAGGTTCGTTACGCTCCGCGTACTCACCTTCGGCGGAGAGCCCTTTTCGCTCCCACAGGGTCTTGCCGCTCGTCTGATCGACGATCTGCACGTCGATGCTGATCTGAAGGCGTCGTCTCGCGGACGTCGCCTGGTTGGGGTCCGAGCTGAACGCCACCGGGACATCCGGCTCGTACTTCGTGATGGTACCGCGCACGACTGCGTTCGCTCGTGCTTCGGAGGCATCACGAAGGCCGAGGCGAGATTGCATCGCTTTTCGGAGCGCATCGGACAGCTCGCGTGTGAGCTCCGCCGCCGCGGTCTGATTCTCGAACGGCAGAACGGCGACCGTCCGAATGTGGCTCGGGAGGCCGCCGCCGGAGAAATTGTATAGACAGCCAGCGAGAAGCAGTAGGCTAGCGACGCCAAATCGCCGGATCGAACGGTGGGGCTTCATTGCTACTGGAGATCTTGAGCGTGAGCGATCGCGCGGATCGTTCGTTCTGGTAACGAATGTCTGCGCCATCGCGGGCGACCCATTCGAGCCGGCGGCCATCGACGATCCGCTCGAGTCGCGTGAGACGGTCGCCCACGAATGTTACTCGCCAAGCGGGATCACGCCCAATGTCGGCGCGCAACGTGGCTCCGTCAACCTTGGCGACGGTGTCCGGCACTGGCGGTACGGCAAGCCTGCCCAGCGCCGCCCAGAGAAGCGCGACGGGCGGGAGATACCGACGAACCTGATCACCGCCGGGTGTCGATATCGAATCGCCGATCACGATCGCGTACCCTCCGCCAAGTCCGCCGTCCAGGAAGAAATCCATCCGAACGCTGTCGGGCGAGGTGACGCGAGCAACGCCTTCCCCTTTCGCGGCCAACGCCTGGTCGACGTACTCCCAGCGAAAGACGATGCGCTGGCTTCCGCGCGGCAGCTCGGTGCTCGGAAAGCGAGCCGGGGCCGGAGTGCCGGCGAGACGCCCCGCGCGCGGTGCACAGGCCATGGCAGCAAGCACGGAGACCGCGATCCACCGCTGGCACCGGGATGCGCGTCTCAAGTGACGCATTGACGGTCCCGGCTCGCGCGTCACTCGACGCTGATGCTGAGAATGCGGTCGCCCTGCACCAGAGCGTCGAGCACATCGAATCCCGCGGTTACGTGACCGAACACCGTGTAGTGGCCGTCGAGGTGTGGCTGTGCTGAGTGCGTGACGAAGTACTGACTGCCGCCGGTGTCCGGGCCCGACAGCGCCATTCCCATCGCGCCGCGATCGTACCAGCGACGATTCAACTCATCGCGAATCGCGTACCCGGGGCCTCCGCTTCCATCCCCGCGCGGATCGCCGTCCTGCGCCACGAAGTTCGGAACGACGCGGTGGAAGACCAGGCCATTGTAGTACCCTCGTCGCGCCAGCGTGGAGAAGTTTGCGACGGTCAGCGGCGCGTCTGCGCCGCGCAGCAACACGATCACCTGCCCGCGCGAGGTGGCGATGACGGCGCGGGAGGCGTGGCCCAAGAGCGCCGGCGCCATGTACTCGCGGACCTGATGGGTGTACCATGCACGCTCGCGCGGTGAGACGCCCGTCGTCGGCCAGTGTTGGAGTATCCCGATCGCGCGCCCGGCGGCGCGCTCCAGCGGATCGGTGGGCGGCTGGAGCGAGAGCAAGGAGTCGCGAAGCGCACCGAACGACTGGCTATCCGACCTCCACGCCGCCGCGATAACGCGGAGGGCGGCGAGGCGCGCGTCACTCTCCGGATCGCGCGCCGCGCGACGCCAGGCGTTGTACGCCGTCCATGCGTCGGGCGCGCGCGCGCGCGACCGCAGCGCATCGAGGATCGTTGCTCTGACGAAGAGATCAGAGTCGCTCAACGCCGCTCGGAGTGCATTCCGGCCGTATGCCTTCGATTCGGCGGCGGTCGAACCCGCCCAACTGGCCGCCGCGTTGAACGCGGCGTTCCTAACGCGTGCATCCGGGTCGTGAAACAGGGGGACGACAACGGCATCGAGGTCCGCGGGGGATCCCCCCGTAGCTGCCTCGGCGGCCGCAGCCCGGTGCCTCCAATCGCCCGACCGTTGCCAGGCGCCCGGTGCGGTCAGCTCGATCGCCGGCAGGCGCACTCCAACACGGAAGGCGGTTGCAAGCAACGCTCTGCGATACGTGAAACCGGTGTCGGCACGCCACGCGTCATCCCAGTCCGCAACCGACGAGGGAGGGATTACGCCGCCTAACGACTGTGCGAGGGCGATCCGCGTGTTCCCATCCGTGTCGCGAAGCCGAGCGATGAGGTCCGTGCGCGCGTCAGGGCCGTACGTCGCGAGCGACCGAACGGCGTTGATACGAACATGCGGGTGGGCGTCGTTGACCAGCCGATGAAGGGCGACACGAGCGCCGGCGGCCAGCGAATCAGCGGTGACCGCCTTCGAGAGACCGCGAGCGACGTAGCTTCGCAGCTCGACGTCCGCGTCCTCACGGCCGGATCCTGGCTCGCCAGGAGCGGCAAGGCGCTGCGCGAGCTCGATCAATGCCGGCGTCGCGGCGGCAACGCGCGAGCGTGTGAGCGCGTACACGGCGCTCCGCCGAACCACAACGGCGGGATCGAGCACGTACGGGAGTATCAGCGCTGCGGGGACTGGACGCAGCTTCGCGGCCGCCTGAAGCACCTCCGGTAGTGCGGACCGCGGCTGCCCGCGCTGGAGGACTTCCTCGAGCGCCGGTCGCCCGCGCTCTCCAAGCTCGCCCAGGCTCCAGGCGGACGCGGCGACCACGGTCGGCTGCCCGGCGAGCGCGTCCGACAGCATCGGCACCGCCGCCGAGTCCCGCAGCAAGCCTAACGAGAATGCCGCGTCGGCGGCGATCATCGAATCGGGACCGGCGACGAGCGACCGCAGCCGCGCGGCGCGAGCGCTGATCCCGACCTGACCGACGACACGGACGCCATACGCGCGGATGAAAGGTGTCGGAGATGTCAGAGCCTGATCGACAAGCGTCGTATCCGGCCGCCGGGTGTCCGCGGCCTCGAGCAGCGCCGCGAGCACCTGGACGTCCGGGTCGCCGAGGCGAACCTCCGACGGTGCGCCCGGCGACGCTGACCCAATGGCCGCGGCGGACGTGCAGGCCACCGCAGCGCCGGCGATGAAAGCCAACGCGGCCCAGACCGCGCGAGTGTTAGGTCTCGGCGGTCGCACTTTCCATGAGCGCGCGGACGTCGAGTGGCATGGGGACGGGCTTTCCGGACCGATCGAGCGAGACGAGCAGCGTACGCGCCGTGGCAAGCCGCTCACCGGTGTCGCCATTTCGAATGAGGTATTCGAAGGTGATAGCCCGTGAGCGGACCTCGACCAGTCGCGTCTCGACCCGGACCAGGTCATCGTAGCGCGCGGGCGCGTGATAGCGAATGGAGGCCTCCGCCACGGCGAGGGCAGTGCCTCGCCGCTCGAGCTCCGAATAGGGCAACCCAAGGCCGCGGATGTAGTCGGTGCGGCCTACCTCGCACCAGACGAGGTACTCGGCGTGATACACGACGCCCATCTGGTCCGTTTCGGAGTATCGCACCCGAAACTCGCTGACGTGCTCGCGTCTCACCGGTCCAGGATGCCTAACGCCGCAGCACGATCGCGAGCGCTCGGCGTGAGTATGGCGTTCGCGGGAACTCGCGCGCCCTCCCGTGCGATGCGCACGACGTCGCGTTCCGTAATGAGCGGCCGCTTGGCGGGCCCTTCCGACCGCCACGCAACGACGGTCGCGGAATCGCCGCTCGCGACTCCGACCGCGCGCGCCTCATCGCTGTCGAGGTGCAGCTCGGTTGCGTGGCCTTCGCCTGACCGGACAAGTACGTCATGCAGGGTCGCCGCGCGAGCGGCAAGGCCACACCGTATGTCAAGGCGATCGCCATCGCGAAGTCCCCATTTTCTCGAATCGGCCGGCGAGAGATGGAGATGTCTCGCCGCGACGATTACGCCTCGACGAAGCTCGACGCGGCCGACCGGCCCGACAAGCGTGACGTCGCCAATCGACGCGTCGAGGGACCCGCTCGCCGCGACCGGTGGCTGGATACCAAGCACCGCGGCGTCGGAGGCGGCGATCTCCAACTGCGTCTCGGTTCGCGTCGGGCCGACGACGCGTACCTTCTCGATATTCCCCTTCGGCCCCTGAGCGGTCACGGTCTCCGCGGCCGCGAATTGCCCAGGCTGCATCAGCGTCCGCGACACAGTGAGCGGTGCGCCGCCGAACAGTGTGCGCGCGTCAGCCTCGGACAGGTGGACGTGACGGTTCGACACGCCGATGCGGACGTCGATGGCCGGCGCATTCGCGGGCCGGCGACGCGTTAGGCGCCGTTCGGGCTCGCGCGCATTTCGCTCCGGCGGCGGCCCTTTGCCCGCCGCCGCGGCTCGAGTTGCGCGCGTCAGATCTGCAGTGGACGCGCGGTACCTCGGCGACCGATCCGTGTCGCGCGAGGGCGCGACGTCATCGAGCTCCTGCGCAGCAGCGGACCAGACCGGCGGCTCGCTGCCCCGGGCGGGTGGGGTCGGGCGAACCGGAGTTGGCAACCAGGTGGCGGCGCGGGCACCGGCATCAGACACAGATGCCCGGTCGAGCAGCGCGCGCGCGATCATCTCAGCCAGTCGATCGAGCTCGGCGTCGGTCACCGTCGCGCGCTCCGGAAATCCGCGAGGAACTGGTCGACGATGCGCTGTACTTCACCGGCGGCGAGGGGAGCCGCGGGTGGCGTCGCAACGGCCGACCCCGCCGACCGCGTTGCCGCCGGCGCTCCACCCCTGGACGGAGCGGCGCTGCGCAGCGGGTCAACGTACGGCCGGATCTCTTCGCCCAGCCTTTTGATGTTGATGAGGTGTAACGGGGTGACGTTGTCGGAGGTGATGCTGCCACCCCACGAACCCGGCCCCAACGTCATCGCCGGGGCGAAGCCCGTCGTGTAGCCAACCGCACCGATCGCCACGTTTGAGTTTACGACGATGCGGAACGCGGGTTTCTCGGCAAAGAACCGGTCGACGACGTATTGGTCGCGGCTGTGAATACCTAACGAGTGACCGAGCCCGCCGTAGTTCAGCAGTTCAATGGCCCGTTCGCAGCACCGCTCCCAACCATCCTCGACGAAGAAGCCGAGCACCGGGCAGAGCTTCTCTCGACTGAGCGGATCCTCGCGACCCACCTTCGACAGCTCGACGATCATCAGCTTGGCGTCGGGCGCGATGGAAAACCCCGCCTTAAGAGCGATCGCCTGCGGCTGCTGTCCCACGATGTCCGGGTTGATCCCCTTCCCGGACGGCGGAATCATCAGGCGCTCCAGTGCGCGCTTCTCCTCCGGCGTGCAGAAATGGGCGCGCTCGCGGCGAAACGCCTCTCGCACCTGTCGCTCGATAGGGGCGTCGCAGACAACCGAGTTTTCGGCGGAACAGAGCACACCGGCATCGAACGTTTTGCCGTCCACGACGTCGGCAACGGCCTTCTCGATGTTCGCCGTTCGCTCGATGATGGCCGGGACGTTGCCAGGACCCACGCCGTACGCCGGCTTTCCGGCCGCGTACACCGCGCGCACCATGTCCGCGCCGCCGGTAGCCAGGATCACCGCCGTCAGCTTGTGGCGCATGAGCGCGTTGGTGCCATCCAGCGTCGGCACGGTCATCGAGTTGATGAGCCCCGCCGGTGCCCCGGCACCTAACGCCGCGTCTTCCAGCACGCGGGCGGTCTCCACGACGCATTTGGTAGCACGCGGATGGGGAGACATCACGATCGCGTTGCGTGCCTTCACCGAGATCATCGCCTTGTAGATCGCGGTCGACGTGGGGTTCGTGGTCGGGATGATCGCGCCGACCACGCCCATGGGCACCGCAAGCTCGCGGACCTTTCGCGCCCGGTCCTCGCGCAGCACCCCGACGGTCTGCATCGGCAGGATGTATTCGGCGAGAAAATCGGACGCGAACCGGTTCTTGATGATCTTATGCTCGTAGACGCCCATCCCCGTTTCGTCGACGGCGAGCCGGGCGAGGCGCTCAGCGTTTGCGGACGCTGCCGTCGCCATGGCGCGCACGACGGCATCGACGGCCCGCTGGTCAGCGCTCGCGAAGCGCCGCTGCGCTTCGGCTGCCCGGGCGACGAGGTCGCGCGCCTCCTGAACGCTCCGAAGGTCAGCGTCCACGGCCACGCGCTCAGGCGTTCAGCGTCCGAAACGCGGCGAGCAGCTCGTCTCGGCCGGCGCGTGCGACGTCACGGCCCTTGATCGGGAAGTTGTCGAGTCGACGCGCCATGGCGCGCAGATCCACGACGCGCGCGTTCTCGAGCGTCGCCATGTCGATGCGCCCACCGTGCATGGGAACCGTCGCCGCCGGCTCGTCGTTGTCCGCAACGACGATCGTCATCTCGGGATGCGGTCGCGGGATGACGTGCGCCGAAATCAGGTGACCGACGCGCTCCGCCGCGGCAGAACCTGCATCGACCGCAGCCTTCACGGCCGCCACCTCACCAACGAACTTCACGGTGACGAGACCAGCGTCGGCCTTTTCCGTTCCGAGTAGTCGAACGTCTGCCGCTTTGAGTCCGGCGTCGGTCGCCTCGATCGCGCCGACAAGTCCGCGCGTCTCGATGAGTCCGAGCGCCCCGTAGGCCCAGGGATCAGCCGGCATCACCCGCGGGGCCCTGCGGGAGAATCGACTCGAGCTCGGCGTGCGGGCGCGGGATCACGTGAACCGAGACCAGCTCACCGACTCGCTCCGCCGCCGCGGCCCCGGCATCGGTCGCGGCCTTCACAGCGCCAACGTCTCCGCGGACCATAACAGTGACGTATCCGCCGCCGACCTTCTCCTTTCCAACGAGCCGAACGTTGGCCGCCTTGACCATCGCGTCGGCCGCCTCGATTGCGCCGACGAGTCCTTTCGTCTCGATCAGGCCAAGTGCGTTCTGTGCCATCAGTCCTCCGAACGACCGGTGAGTGCGCTATCGGCGCCGTGGCACCGATGCTGGAGCATCGCGCGCGAAAATGGGTGCTCCCGGAGCGTTTGTAAAGAGAGCACGAGCCGAGTAGACTGAGCCCGTGCTCCCGACACCGTGCTACGTTTTTTCCGATACTCACCTGGGCGCCGCGCCCAGCGATGTGGAGCGACAGCTGCTCTCATTCCTGCGCCATCTGAGCGGGCGCGCGGGATCGCTGATCATCAATGGCGACCTCTTCGAGTTCTGGTTCGAATGGCGGTCCGTAATCCCTCGACCAGCGTTTCGAGTCCTCGCGTCGCTCGCCGATCTCGTGGATTCCGGTATTCCGGTCCTCTGGGTGGCGGGCAACCACGACTGTTGGGGCGGTGAGGTGCTCCGCACAGACGTCGGCGTTGATTATCACGTGGGCGCACGGGCCGGCGAGCTCGCCGGTTGGAAGACCGTCATCGAACACGGAGACGGGCTACGCGAGGTCGAGGATCGAAAGTATCGCCGCCTGCGGGCCGTGCTGCGCCATCCGGCATCGATCTGGGCCTTTCGTCATCTCCTGCATCCCGATTTCGGCAGTCGCCTCGCGGCGGGGTCCTCGCACGCGAGCCGGACGTATCAGGCGCGTGATGGTGGGCGTGGGCTTCGTGAGGTGGCGATGGCGCACCTCGTCGCCGACCCTTCGATCGACCTCGTCATCTATGGCCACTCACACGTCTCGGCGCTCGAGCGGTCTCCGACCGGCAGCGTCTACGCGAACGCCGGGTCGTGGATGACCACGCCGACGTTTCTCCGCGTCGACGAACGCCGGGTGGCGCTGATGGAGTGGACCGGATCAGCCGAGGGTGACTGTCTCGACGCACTCGATCGCCGAACCGAGAAAGCGCTGACCTAGACGGAGGAAATGGTCCGGCGCGTCGGATGCGACGAAGCGGTGGACGACCGGCGCGCTTCGTCGCCAACCATGGCCGTTGGTCGGCGCGACCAGCTGGCGCTCACGCAGAACGCGGGCGGTCTCGGCGGCCGTCTCATGCGCGCTGTCGATCATCACAACGTCGGGTCCGAGCAGCTCGGCGAGCAGCGGTTTGAGCAGTGGGTAATGCGTGCAGCCGAGAACGAGGGTGTCGACTCCCGCCGCCTTCATCGGAGCGAGGTACTCGCGCGCGATGAGTCGCGTCGGCTCGGTGTCGAGCCACCCTTCCTCGACCAGCGGGACGAACAACGGGCACGCCCGCGCCATGATGTGGGCGTTAGGCGCAATCTCCTTGATCGCCCGCTCGTACGCGCCAGAACCGATGGTGCCCGCGGTGCCAATCACGCCCAGCTCTCCGCGACGCGAGGCCGCAACCGCGGCTCGCGCGCCTGGCTCGACGACGCCGATCACCGGCAGCGGAAACTCACGCTGCAACGTCGGAAGCGCGTGCGCGGTGGCGGTGTTGCAGGCAACGACGATGGCTTTGACGTCCTGCGACCTGAGAAACTGCCCGATCTCCAGACTGTAGCGACGAACGGTGTCGGGGCTCTTGGGTCCGTAGGGGACGCGAGCCGTGTCACCGAAATAGATGATCCGCTCGTCCGGGAGCTGCCGAATGACCTCGCGTACGACTGTGAGGCCGCCAATTCCCGAGTCGAAGATGCCGATAGGTGACGATGGTGTGCTCACAACCTTCTGACTACGGCGGCGGACGCCGCGTCACCAACGGAATGTCGCGACCAGTGCGGGCCCGAACGGCAGCGCCCTGATCGACACGTGTTCCGGCACGTCCCACAACTGTGCCGCAACGAACGCCTCGGCGCCGGCGAGGAGGTGATTCGCGATCAGCAGCGCGTAATAGTCTTCGAGATGCTTGCGACGCGCAGCAACACGTTCCGATGCATAACGATTCGGTGCGTACGTAGCGCCGACCAGCCTCCCCAGCGAATCCGTCTGGACGGTGCCTGAGTCGGTGAACGCGTAGGTCGTGACGAGACTGTCGCGCTCATGAGCGCGCGCGTATCGAAGGTCGAACGCCGACTTCGTCGCGAGCGCAATCCACGACACCTCGGCGGCGAAAAAGAGGCTGCCTGCGATCGGGCGGTCGAGTACCGATTGCCCGTAGCCGGGGACGAGCAGCGAGTAGAAGAATGCACGCTTGGGTGAGATCGGCGGCTTGACGGTGTCGGGCGCCGGCGTACGGGCCGGCGGCCCGCGCCTGGCGCCCGCCCGGGCGCTGTCGACCTGCTGGGCGTAGCCTTGCGCCAGGGGGGTCAGCCCAAGTCCAATGAGCGCCGCAGCGACCAGCACTGCCTTCACGATTGCAGCACGACGACGAGCGACCACGTGGGATCCGGGAAACAGTGTGGCGGGAGCGTGTGGGAATCGAACCCACCCAACCCGACGGCGTCGGGTCGCATCAGTTTTGAAGACTGAGGGGACCACCAGACCCCAGCCGCCCCCACGCGTCACCCGAGAACGATTGTGGACCGACCTCGTGGCAGCACTTCACCGATCTCAACGGCGCGCGGGACTTTTTCAAGATACTCAAGCAGGCGCGACGGCGGGATCGCCACAACCAGGCCGCCCGACGTCTGCGGATCCGTGAACAACGCGCGCTCGACTTCCGTGGCGGGCCCCCAGTCCACCAACTGTTGCACGTACTCGAGGTTTCGAGACCCGCCGCCCGGGCGCGCGCCCGAGCGCCACGCATCGATAGCGCGCGGGAGAATCGGAACAGACGAGATACGAACCTGTATCGTAACGTTGCTGGCGCGAGCAAGGTGCGAGAGGTGACCCAGCAACCCAAAGCCGGTCACATCCGTGGCGCATCGGGCACCCACATCGAGGGCCGCCCGACTCGCCGTTGCGTTCAGGTCGCACATCAGGGCGATGACTGCCTCCACCGCGTTGGCGTCCAGCTTTTCCTGCTTGAGCGCCGTCGCAAGGATGCCGTTGCCGATCGGTTTCGTCAGGACAAGACGATCGCCCGGCTTCGCGTTCGCATTGGTGAGCATCGCGCGCGGGTCGATTCGTCCGGTGACCGAAAGACCGTACTTGATCTCGTCGTCGATGACGGTGTGGCCGCCCACGATGTGCGCGCCGGCCTCGTGGACCTTGTCCTGCCCGCCGCGAAGAATCTCGGTGAGGATCTCGAGGGGAAGCTGTCCAGAGGGAAACGCGGCGATATTCAGCGCGGTGAGTGGCGTGCCACCCATCGCGTAGATGTCCGACAGGGCGTTTGCCGCCGCGACCTGGCCGAACTCGTAGGGATCGTCGACGATCGGCGCGAAGAAGTCGACGGTCTGGACGATCGCGACGTCGTCGGACACGCGAAACACCCCCGCATCATCGAACGTTTCGTGGCCGACGAGAATGCGCGGATCGGAGTTTCGCGCGAGCGGCGCGAGCGCGTGGGACAGGTCGCCCGGACCCATCTTGGACGCTCAACCCGCGCAGCGCGCGAACTGGGTCAAGCGGAAGATGTCCTCACGGGTATGCGTCATACCGACTACTCGATGGTGGGTGGGGTGCCCGTGCCGGTGGCTGCGTGCCACTGGTGGGACGGCCGCCAGTCGGGCTACCTAACGATCGCGACCGCGTCGATTTCGACGAGCACGCCGCGGGGAAGACCGGCCACCTGCACGGTCGATCGCGCCGGCCGCGCGTCACCAATCATGCGACCGTACACCTCGTTCACGCGCGGGAAGTCCGCCATATCCTGAAGGTACACGGTCGTCTTGACGACGTCGGACCAGCTCGCGCCGGCATTCTCCAGCACCGCGGTCAGGTTGCGCATGACCCGCTCGGTCTGCTCGGTGACGTCGCCCTGGACGATCTGGCCAGTGGCCGGGTCGAGAGCGATTTGACCGGCAGTGAACAGGAAGTTGCCCGCAACGATGGCCTGCGAGTACGGGCCAATGGCAGCCGGGGCATTCTCGGTGTGGACGATGCGGACGCTCACGATTCTCCTTAGAACAGCCCGACGATCGATCCGTCGGGGCGAATGGCCATTCGTTCGGCTGCAGGCTCCTTCGGGAGTCCAGGCATGGTCATGATGTCGCCGGCCTGCGCGACGACGAAACCGGCACCGGCCGCGGGGTACACTTCGTTAACGGTAATGCGAAAACCGTGTGGGCGGCCGAGTCGGGAGGCATCGTCGGTGAGCGAGTACTGGGTCTTCGCCATGCACACCGGTGTCTCGCCGAGCCCGATCGCCTCGAGATACTGGATTGAGCGCTCCGCCTTGAGCGAGTAATCGGCGCCTACTCCGCCGTACACCTTCTGTACGATGGCGTCGATCTTCTGACGGATGGGCGCCGTCGTCGGATAGATCGGCGCGAAGCAGCTGTCACCGGCTTCGAGCATGTTCATGATCTCGCGCGCCAGCTCGATGCCGCCGTCCCCT
>JBKOYV010000288.1:0-26794 GCA_046725585.1 Gemmatimonadota bacterium
GCCTCCGACGAGTCGAGCCAGTCCAACATTGTACAAGTCTCCTGGAGGAAGTTTACAGCGAAGCGCGCTCTCGCTCGCGCTTCGCTTCCCGCGACAGCTTCTTCCGATCGTTCGCGCTGAGGAAGCGCTTCCGAAGACGAATCGCTCCGGGCGTCACCTCGATCAACTCATCGTCCTCGATATACTCCAAGGCGCCTTCGAGCGTCAACTCCCGCGGCGGCTCGAGCTGTACGTTCTCGTCGCTCGCCTTCGTGCGCATGTTCGTCAGCTTCTTCTCCTTCGTCGGATTGACGTCCATGTCGCCCGGCCGAGCGTTCTCACCGACAATCATACCCTCGTAGACCGTGTCACCAGGTGACACGAACAACGTGGACCGCTCCTGCAAGTTCGCGAGAGCGAATGCGACAATCGTGCCCGCCTCCATCGACACCAACGTGCCCCGCGTGCGGCCGGCAAGCGGACCAGCCCACGGACCATAGTCGAGAAACCGGTGATGAATCACGCCAGTCCCCCGCGTGTCCGTCAAGAACTCACTGCGATAGCCAAACAAACCTCGCGCGGGAATGCGATAGCGCAGCCGCACCATCCCCTGTCCGGGATTCTTCATCTCGAGCATCTCGGCTCGGCGCGGCCCGAGCTTCTCGATGACGGCGCCCAGGAAGCCCTCCGGCACATCGATCATCAGTTCTTCGTACGGCTCGAGTCGTTCACCGTTCGCGCCAATGCGCGTAATGACTCGCGGGCGCGATACCTGAAATTCGTAGCTTTCCCGTCGCATCGTTTCCATGAGGATGGAGAGATGCAGCTCACCGCGCCCCGATACTGTCCAGGCGTCGGTGGAATCCGTATCGTCGACTCGCAAGGCAACGTTGCGCTCGAGCTCTCGGTACAATCGCTCGCGCACCTGACGCGACGTCACGAACTTCCCTTCCCGGCCCGCGAACGGCGAGTTGTTGACGAGGAAGTCGACCGAGATCGTTGGCTCTTCAACAGCGATGCCCGCGAGGCGGTCCGGGTGTTCGACGTCGGTGACGGTGAGTCCGATCTCCACGCCCTCGAGACCGGCGAGCGCGACGATCTCTCCCGCGCCTGCACGCTCGACCTCGATGCGGTCGAGTCCATCGAAGACATACAACTTCGTTACACGCGACCGCTCGACGGCCTGCGGCTCCACGCCGCTCGTTGGCGTTTGCCCGTCGATGGGCAGCAACGCGACCGTGTCGCCGACACCGACCGTTCCGCGCTCGATGCGACCGATCCCGAGGCGCCCCAGGTAGGGCGAGTGATCGATCGTCGAGATGAGCATCTGGAACGGCGCGGCCGCGTCGCTCGGCGGCGCCGGCACGTGCTGGACGATCGCATCGAACAGCGGCGTCAGGTCGACCGGCATCACCTGCATGTCGCTCGTGGCGACGCCTTCCCGCGCGGATGCGTAAACCACCGGCGCGTCGAGCTGCGCGGCATCGGCCTCGAGCTCGAGCAGCAGCTCGAGGACCTCATCGTGCACGCGCAACGGGTCAGCACCGGGCCGATCGATCTTGTTGATGACGACGATGGGCGTCCTGCCTAACGCGAGCGCCTTGCTGAGCACGAACCGCGTTTGGGGCATCGGGCCGTCGAACGCGTCGACGACCAGCAGCACCCCGTCGACCATGCGAAGGATGCGTTCCACTTCGCCACCGAAATCGGCGTGGCCCGGCGTGTCGACGATGTTGATTTTGGTGCCGCGCCACCGAATGGCGGTGTTCTTGGCAAGGATCGTTATCCCCCGCTCTCGCTCGAGCGGGTTCGAATCCATCACGCGCTCCTGAACGACCTGATTATCGCGGAACGCACCGGCCTGGCGGAGCATCTTGTCCACCAGCGTCGTCTTCCCGTGGTCGACGTGCGCAATGATGGCGATGTTACGAATCTGCATAGCCTGTAAGTATAGCAATTCCACCGGAATGCATTCAAGCGCTTGCATGGTTCCGGTGTTTTGGTCACCGTACCCTCGTCACGCTATCCGGAGGTGTACATGCAGCAGGCACAGGAGCCCACGGAACCGGGCTATCCCCACGGGCGCGGATACGGCCACGACTATATGCGTGGCGGTGAGGTCCTCGGAGGTTACGGCTACAGCGCCCGGGCCGAGTACGAAACGCCTCGCGGGGAACTCCTGACTACAGGGGAGCACGACCACGTGGGCCCGTCGGACGAGCTGTCGACCAATTCAGCCGGTCCGTGATCAACCCTCCGTCAACAATCAACAGCGGCGCCCGAGGAGATTCCCGGGCGCCGTTTTACATCCACCAACGAAGTGCTGACGTCGTCAGCGCTTCGCCGCGTATCCGGGGCGCGGCGACGGGGTCTTGGTGATGGTGGCCTCCGGCTTCGCCAGTTGACCTGCCGCGCTCTCGCCGTCGACGAACGACGTGTCGTGTCCGCGCGACCGGAGCGCCTGCGAGAAGCCGGACTTGTCGGTGGCCTTCATGTACGCCTCCTTCGGCTCCACCTGACCACCGTCGACGAGCTCGATGAGCGCGTCGTTGAGCGTGCACATCCCGGAACGCCGGGACGTTTGCATGACAGAGGTGATCTGGAACGTCTTCGCTTCGCGAATGAGGTTCGAGATCGCGTTCGTGGACAGCAGGATCTCACGCGCGGCGACCCGACCTCCACCGATCTTCTTGCAGAGCACCTGTGAGATCACGCCCTTGAGCGATTCGGAGAGCATCACGCGGATCTGTTCCTGGCGGTCCGCGGGGAACTGATCGACGAGCCTGTCGATGGTGCTCGGGGCCGTGGTCGTGTGCAGCGTGCCGAACACCAGGTGTCCGGTCTCGGCCGTCTCGATGGCGATAGAGGCGGTCTCGAGGTCGCGGAGCTCACCTACGAGCACGATGTCCGGATCCTCACGAAGCGCCGCACGGAGCGCGTGTTTGAACGAGCCGGTGTGAACGCCGACCTGCCGCTGCGTGATGACGCACTTCTTGTTCTGATGGACGAACTCGATCGGGTCTTCGATGGTGATGACGTGGTCCGTCCGCGTGCGATTGATCAGGTCGATCAATGCGCACAGGGTCGTCGACTTTCCCGATCCGGTCGGGCCGGTGACCAGAACGAGTCCCTTGGTCAGCTGGCAGAGCGCCTGAACTTCGGTTGTGATCCCAAGCTCTTCGGCCGACACCACTTTCGCGGGAATGACGCGCAGAACCGCTCCCGCACCCTTCCGCTCGCGAAACGCGTTCGCGCGGAAGCGGGCGAGTCCCTGAATCTCGTACGCGAAGTCGGTATCGTTCGTCTCCGAGTACTCGGTCCGGTTCCGCTCCGGCATGATGACGTGCAGCATTCGCAGGAGCGTCGCATCGTCGAGCGGAGGCTCGTCTTCGAGGCGGACCATCTCGCCGTGGCGCCGAAGAATCGGCGGCTCGCCACAACGCAGGTGCAGGTCCGATCCGCCCTGTTCGACGAGCTGTCGGAGCAGGTTGTCCATCGCCATGCGGGCGGTGGAGTCTTCGCCAACCTGCGCTTTGGGCGCCGCCGCGGGCACGATGCGGGACGCGGCCATTGATGGGGTCGGACGACCCGCGCCAGAGGGGATGGCTGGTGTGGCGATCGGCGTTCCGCCATTCCCGCCCGTCGTGATCGCGGCCGTCCACTTGCCGCTCTCGTTCGACGCGCGCGCGTTGAACACGCCGTCGCCGCTACGATACTGGAACTCCGCGGTCGTTCCTTCGTCGAGTCGACGTACAGCGTCAGGCGGCGCGATCTCGCGCAGCAGCCCGAGCAGTTGCGTCGCCCCAAGCGCCTGCTTGGTCAACGGAACCGTGGTACCATCCTTCACGAGCGAAGCGAGCTCGTTCTCCACGAGGCGAAGCGCCTCGGCACGGTTGCTCACCATCACGGAGAGCAGTCGGTCCAGCTGTGGCATTAGGCTCCGTCAGTCGAGCGGATGAACACGCTCGATGAAACTTCGGTTGAGCAGTACAGTGCCGCGTTCGGTGTACAGCAGCAGAAAACGCTCACCGACGCGATTGAGATAATCCAGCACGCGCGTGCGGCCGCTGAGCGACTCGAGATAGACGTTGCCAGTGTGCACCGCACCGCCGGTGAGCACGACTTCGATCGTGGCCGGCGCGCCGATCTGCCACTCGTCGGCTGGCATTGGGTCGCGACTTTCGAGCTCCCGCACACGATCCTTCGCCACGAGGAACAGCTCACCCTCGTTCGTCAGCAGCGGGAAAAACGGCTCAGCCGAATTCAGAATGTCGGCTGCTTCTTCCCTGCCATACCGATTGCGAGGGCTCGCTTGCACGAACAGCTCACCAGCCAGCCGCTCGCCACCGGCCGTCACCAGCACGGCTGCCAAGCGGTCTTTCTGAATCCGAAAGTCGTTGTTGTTCATCGTCCCCATTCTCGCCGCTCCACCATGCTGACGAATGAGGACGCGCCACCGGCAAGTGTGGTCACCGGCGTAGGTTAGAGCGTCACCCCACGAGCTCTGAAGGTCACAACCGCTTTCAGCGCGGTGCGTTACTCGTGAAGGTGGCGCTCCCGTTCGTACATCTCACTGCGCTCCAGCTGTACCGTCACGTGATCGATGCCGAAGAGACGCATCGCATCGTGGACGTGCTCGAGCACGTGTTGATGGCGGTCGGGTTCCCGCACGATCGCATGTGCGCTCATCGCGACGAGTCCCGATGTGACCGTCCACACATGCAGGTCGTGCACGGACTCGACGCCGGGAATCGCTTCGAGTTGTGTTCGCACGGAACCGAGCGAGATGTGTGACGGAGTCGACTCCAACAACACATCGACGGACTCGCGCACGATTCGCCAGGCGCCGCGAAGAATGAGCAGGGCCATGACCAACGATGCGACTGGATCTGCAGCGACCCACCCCGTCCATCTGACGATCACCGCAGCAGCCACCGTTCCGACCGAGCCCAGGAGATCGCTGAGGACGTGCAGGTATGCGGCGCGCACGTTGAGGCTCGACTCGCCCGACGCGTGAAGCATCCGCGCCGCGATGATGTTCACGATCAAGCCGGCGATGGCCACGCCGAGCATGAGGCCACCTTCGACCGCCTCCGGCGTCCGGAGGCGCAGGACCGCCTCCCATACGATCCATGCGGAGATCAGCAGGAGCGTGGCGCCATTGAGGAACGCGGCGAGCACTTCCCATCGCAAGTAGCCGTAGGTCCGCTGTGGGGACGCCGGCTGCCGACTGAACCACGCGACGAACAGCGAGAGTGCCAGTGCAGCGACGTCCGTGAGCATGTGACCGGCATCCGCGAGCAGCGCGAGCGAGTTGGCAAGCAATCCGCCTACCACCTCGATCACGAGGAAGATCGCCGTTACCGCCAGCGCTCCGCGGAGGCGACGCACAGGGGTCGCGTGGTCCACGGCGCGTGAGGCATCGACAACGCGCCCGTGGGTGTGCCCGTGATGTGAGTGCCCGTGGTGGTGGTCCTCGCCCGGACCGTGAACGTGCAGATGACTCATCGCGCGTCCGAGCGCTGGCGGTTACATCGAAACGCGCGGTATCTTGCCTCGGTGATCGGTCGGCTCCTCGCCATCGTCGTACTCCTGTTGTTGAACGGGTTCTTCGTCGCCGCCGAGTTTGCGCTCGTTCGGTCGCGACGCACCCGGCTCGATGCGATGGCCCGCAGCGGCGATGCGAAAGCGCGGCTCGCGCTGCGCGCCACCGGCACCCTCCCGCGTCTGTTGTCCGCCAGCCAACTCGGCATCACGCTCGCGAGTCTTGCGCTGGGCTGGGTCGCTGAAAGCACGCTCGGCGACGTTCTGGCGAGTTGGTTCGGCTCGTTGCCTATCGCCATCGAACAATCGCTGCGCGTGAGCTTCGGCGCCATAGTCGCGCTGGCGAGCGTGACGTACCTGCACGTCGTGTTCGGCGAGCTCGCCCCGCGCGCCGCCGCGTTGAATCACCCCGAGCAGGTCGCGCGCTGGCTCGCACCGCCGTTGATGGTGTTCGCGTGGCTCGTGACGCCGTTCATCGCCGTTCTGAATCGGTCGTCGCAGGCGGTGCTCAAGGTGTTCGGACAACGCGGCGACGTACTCGAGGAACCCGTCCATTCGCCCGACGAATTGCGACTCATCGTCGAGCAGAGCCAGGAGGGCGGTGCGATTCACGCGCGGGACGCAGATCTGATCGAAGGCGTGTTCGAGTTTTCCGAGAAGAACGCGCGGGAAGTGATGACGCCGCGCACGAACGTGGTCGCCATGCCGATCGACGCCACGCTCGACGAGGCGCTCGCGATTGTCGAGGACAACGCCTTCTCGAGGTACCCGGCGTACGACGAATCGATCGACAACATCGTCGGCCTCGTGCTGGCAAAGGATCTGCTGCGCGTGCTGCGGCAGCCACCGCCGGGATTCACCGTCGAATCGATCATGCGGGACGTCCACGTGGTGCCTGGCTCACGCGAGGTCGAGGAAGTGCTGGCCGACTTCAAGCGGCTCAAGGAGCACATGGCCATCGTGCTGGACGAATATGGCGGCACAGCAGGCATCGTGACCATGGAGGATCTGCTCGAGGAGATCGTTGGCGAGATTCTCGACGAGCACGACGAGCCTTCACCGCCGGAGCCGGCGGCAACGGCCGGCGAAGCCGTAGTTCCGGGCTCTCTGCATATTGCAGAGCTCAACGAGCGCTTCGGCCTCACCGTGAGTCAGGACGACTACACGACCATCGGCGGTTTCGTGTTCGGCTCGTTAGGCCGGCTGCCCGTCGTCGGCGACCGCGTGGCCGCCGGTGGTGCGGTGTTCACCGTGCGCGAGATGAACGGCCGGCGGATCGAGTCGGTCGCTCTCGAGCCCCGCTAGACAACCGCCGAGCGATCATCGCGCAGACGCGAACCGACTCCTTCATGCTCGAGGCATCGGCGATGCCCCGGCCCGCAATGTCTATGGCCGTGCCGTGATCGGGGGACGTACGCGGAAACGGCAACCCCAGCGTCACGTTGACGGCGCGGCCGAACGCCGCGACCTTGATTGCCGTCATGCCCACGTCGTGATACGGGGCGATCACGGCGTCGAATTCCCCGCGTAAGGCGCGCACGAACACGGTGTCTGCCGGATAGGGGCCACTGATGCGAGCCCGCTGCGCCGCCGGCCGCAGAACGGTGTCGTCCTCCGTTCCGAAGCGCCCTCCATCGCCCGCGTGCGGATTGAGCGCGCACAGCGCGATGCGAGGCGCGGCAACCCCGAACCATTCCATGAGGCCGCGCCGAGTAACTTCGGCGGCACTCTCGATCGCCTCGACCGTCACGGCGTCGGGCACGTCGCGGAGAGGTATGTGTGTCGTCGCGAGGATCACCCGCAACGCGTGTGTCAGGCCGTCGCGGCCGGCGGAAGACGCCAGCATCATGGCCACCCTCGCTCCCGTGAGCGACGCGAGCATCTCCGTGTGGCCGGGATAATCGTATCCACCGGCGAGCAGCGCCGCCTTGTCGATCGGCGCGGTGACGATCCCGTCGACCGCCCCCGCCTGCGCGAGCTCCACCGCGCGCTCTATGGCGCGACCAGCGAGACGACCGGCCTCCGCCGCGGTGTCGGCGTCGCTGCCTAACGTGGCCCACGCGCCGACCGATTCGTCGACCTCGACCATGGTGCCGTCAGGGCCGACCACGACGAGGTCGGCGCCGGATGTCAGACCGGCGTCCGCCCGCACGGCCGCCACGATCTCCGGGCCGATGCCGCGGGGGTCGCCTAACGTGAGGGCGAGTCGGACGGGATTCGCCACGGGCGGTGGCCGTGCGCGACGCGCAGCTAGATGCGCACGGACACGTACAGATCTTTGCGCATCTGATCGATCACGCGCCGCATGCCACGCTCCTGCGCGAGCTGATCGCGAATCTGATTCTTGAAGTCGGACAGCGTATAATCCCCGCCGTCGTCGGCCTTGACGACCTGGGCGACGACGTACTTCTTGGCGCCGCGCGCGGGATCATCGATCGGGAACGGGTCGACGAAAGCGCCGGTCCCCTTTCCCTCGAACGCGGTTCGATACGAATCGGGAAGCTGCGCCCGGTCGAACGGCTGGAGGCTCCCCTTCTCCTCCTCCGAATCGTGGTACTTGGCCGCGAGCGAATCGAAGCTCGCGCCGCCCTGCCAGAGCATCTTCACGGTGTCGGCCCGGAGCTTCGCGGCCGCGACATCCGTGGAGTCGATGTGTGGTTTGATCAGGATGTGGCGGGCTTTCACTTCGCCCGGCTGGACCCGATCAACGCGGATGATGTGGAAGCCGAAGGGTGTCTCGATCACGGGGCTCAACTGCCCCGGCGCGAGGGCGAACATCCATCGGTCGAACTCGACGACCATCTGCCCACGTCTGTTCCAGCCGAGATCCCCGCCGAGCTCCTTCGAGCTGGGATCCATCGACTCGCGCTTCGCGATCTGCTCGAAGTCGCCACCCTTTCGTATCTCGACTTGCAGTGACTCCGCCTTCGCCCGTGCGGCCTCCTTCGCTTTGGGCGAGGCCAACGCGGGAACGACGATCTGACGGAATGTCACTGTTGCGGGACGCTTGGGCAGATTCCCCTTCGATTTCTCGAACGCTTCGTTGACGTCCTGCTCGCTCACTGGAACGGGCACGATCTTGCCAGCCTGGCGCAGCTTCGCGAACAGCTTCTCCTGCAGCGCATTCCGTCGCGAGCGCTCGTTAATCCAGCGCTTGTACTCCTCGGGTGTCCCAAATCCTCCGCTCTTGAGCGCCTGCGCGAATTCCGCATCGGTCTTGAACTGACTCCGGACGCGCTTCACCTGCGCGTCCGCAGCGTTCTGAACGTCGAGGTCGGCCACGTGCACCGACGTATCGCGCAACGCATGCTGCACGATCGCCTCTTCATCGATCATCTCCTGAAGCACGCCGCGGGCCGTCTCCATCCATCCCGCGGAGTCGGTGGGGACCTTGAGACCGCGTGCGCGGCGCTCGCTGAGCTCTTCCGTGAGCTCGCTGAGCAGGATTGGCCGGTCACCGACGACCGCGATGACCCGATCCACCGGGAGGCCCGAGCTGTCGGCAGTCAGCGGCGGGCGAGCCGCTGGCGGTGCAGGAGGCGTGTTCTGCGCGACCGCCGCAGGCAATGCGAGGATAGTCGCGAGGCTGACGAATCGAAGCGTCTTCAAAGGCGTCATAGCTGGTTCTACCCGGCCCGAGTGGCGCTGGTCCACTGCGGCCACAAAAGCACGAGCGGGCGGAGTCTCCGCCCGCTCGTCGATTTTACTACGGCTTCTTCGCGGAATCAGGGACGGGGGTCGGCGAAGGCGCCTTCGGCGTGGCTGCACCCGGCTGACCCGGGAGCGGAACCGCCGACTGCGGCTGCTGCGCGGCTCGCGTGGAGTCCGCCACCGCCCGGATGCGCTGCGCGCGCTCGAGCGCCCGGTCGATGCCCGCCGCGTTGACCTTGAAGTCGTACTTCGAGTGCAGGGCCGACTCGAGCGGCGGCTGAACCGGAATGAACTGATCATCCTTCGTCAGCAGGCGATCGAGGTAGTTGTCCACTCGCGCAGCCGCGAGCCGCTCGCGCTCGGCCACGGTCTTCGCACTGTCGGCGAGCCGGTTCGGCGAGATGTTGAGGCCAGACCAGGTGTTCGCGACCATGCCGACGAACGCGCGACGAATCTCGTTCGTTTCGGACGTATCGAGGCCGACCTTCGCGCTGTCCGCCTGCCGCAGGAGCATGTCGTTGCGGAACACCGCCTTCACGAAGCCGGGCAGCAACGAGTCCGGCGCCTGCTGGATCTGCTGCCGAAGCTGCTGCGCGTTCGGCGACATCGCGGGGATCCACTGTGTAACGCGAGCCGCGGTGAGATCGCCCATCGCGGACGTCGCGACGACGGTCTTGTCATCCTTGTGCGCATCCGGCGACGCCGCGATGGCCTTCACGACGGCCGCCGCGTTAGGCTTGACCTGGACCTTCGCGGTCTCGTCGAGCTTCGCCACGTAGGTGCTTTCGCCCACGCGCGTCGCGGCCTGATTGTTCATCTGCGCGAACTGATCCTTCACCTCGTCGTACGTTGAGCGGCGGATGAGGTGGTAGCCGTACTGCGACCGGACCGGCTGCGAGATATCGCCCGGCTTGAGCGCGACCACGGCATTGGAGAACTCCGGGACCATCTGCTCCTTCGTGAACAGACCCAAGTCGCCGCCCGGTCCAGCCGCGTTCGGACCGTTGTACTTCGTTGCCATCTCGGCGAAGTTCGCCGACGTGAGCTGCGCGCGAACCGACTGCGCCTTCTTCAGGGCCGAGTCGGCGGTGGGGCTGTTGCCCGGCGGCGCGTTGAACAGAATGTGGCGCGCCGCGAGGAATTTGCCGCTCGCGTACGCGGCCGAATTGCCGGCCGTGTCAGTCGACGCCCAGTTCTTCGCGATCACGTCGTACCACTTCTTGATGCGCGTGTTCGTGGTCGCCGGCCACATCGCCTCATCGATCAGCTGGGGCTGATTGAGCGAGTCGTCATGCGCGGCGGCGCGGGCCAGCAGCTGGTAGTTCACCCACATCCCGGCGACCGTCTCCACGACATCACGCCGGAGCGGGACCTTCGACGCGCCGAGGAGCTCGGCGAGTCGAGTAACGGAAAGCTCCTGCGAGCCGGCGCGTGCTGCGACATCGACGTGCGCAGTCATCGCCTCCTTGAAGCCGTCACATGCGGCAAGTGGAGCGGAAACGGCGAGGGCGAGGACGAGTGAACGTTTCATCGAAATGGAGATTTGGAGTTCGAGCCAAATCGGCGCGCCACCGTGGGCCCGAGGACAACCAGACACGGCACGTGCGACTCGACGATTTCGGGCGGTGACTCTTACACGGCGAAAGCTGCCGCGTTTCTAGGCGGCTGCCAGGCCTCGGAGGGCTCGCACGAGCCCGTCGAGGATCGGAGAGCCGCCCACACGCGTCAGCTTGAGGGAGAGCGGGTGCGTACGTCGCACCTCGGCCTGGAACTGGACCTCGTGGAACGCGGCCGACAACCCTTTCATACGGGGCACAGCCGTGTCGCGAAAAGTAACACGGGCCTCGTCCCCGCGCACCAATAGCCCGTCGATGCCGAGCGCCCCGCCGACGACGCGGAGGGTTGCCGTGGCGAAAAAGGCCTCGGCCGGGGCTGGAAGCGGCCCGAAACGGTCACGGACCTCGACGCGAAGCTCCTCGATCGGCTCGGGGGCCGCGAGGGCGCTCAAACGCCGGTACACGTCCAGCTTGGCGTCCGGAGACGGGATGTATTCATCGGGCAGGTAGGCCGGCAGGTCGAGCGATACGTCCGAGGGAACGAGCTTCGGCCGTCCTCCGCCGTCCATGACCCGACGGACCGTCTCCTCGAGCATGCGCAGGTACATGTCGAAACCGACCGCGTGCACGAAACCCGACTGTTCCGGGCCGAGCAGGTTCCCGGCGCCCCGGAGCTCGAGGTCCTTGAGCGCGACTCGATAGCCTGACCCCAGCTCCGTATGGTGCTCGAGCACCTGGAGGCGCCGTTCGGCGTCTGGATCGATCGCGTCGGGAACCATGAGATAGCAGTACGCCCGCCGGTGCGAGCGCCCTACCCGACCTCGCAACTGGTACAGCTGCGCCAGCCCGAAATTGTCTGCGCGGTTCACGAACATCGTATTCGCGTTCGGAACATCGAGCCCGGACTCGACGATCATTGTCGAGACCAGCACGTCGACCTCGCCGGCGACGAACCGATGCATCACATCCTCGAGGTCGCGCTCTCGCATCTGTCCGTGTCCCACGGCGACGCGCGCGCGCGGAAGGATCCGACGGATGCGATCCGCGATGGCCTCGATGGTCTCGATGCGATTGTGAACGAAGAACACCTGTCCGCCTCGATCGAGCTCGCGGGCAATTCCCTCCTCGA
Source organism: Gemmatimonadota bacterium (assembly GCA_046725585.1). GTDB lineage: Bacteria > Gemmatimonadota > Gemmatimonadetes > Gemmatimonadales > Gemmatimonadaceae > JAJKIV01. Next base: position 11,860 of record JBKOYV010000288.1, read on the forward strand.
TCAACGCCTCGTCCCACGGTTCGACGAACGTCAGGACCGGCGACCGGTCGCGCGGTGCGGTCTGCATGAGCGTCATGTCGCGGAGCCCCGCGAGCGAGAGATGCAGCGTTCTCGGGATCGGCGTCGCCGTGAGTGTGAGGACGTCGGTCTCCAGGCGGAGGTGCTTGAGTCGCTCCTTGTGCTTCACGCCAAAGCGATGCTCCTCGTCGATCACAATGAGGCCGAGGTTCGCGAACCTGACATCAGGGCTGAGCAATCGGTGCGTGCCGATTACGATGTCGATCTTCTTCGCAGCGAGATCGGCCAGGACGTCGGTCTGCTCCTTCGCCGACTGGAATCGGCTGAGCGCCGCCACGCGGATCGGAAAATCGGCGAAGCGGTCGCTGAACGTGCGCTGATGCTGGTCGGCGAGAATCGTCGTCGGAACGAGCACCGCAACCTGGCGATCCGACTGCACCGCCTTGAATGCCGCGCGCACCGCGATCTCCGTCTTGCCATAGCCGACGTCGCCCACGAGAAGCCGGTCCATCGGCCGCGGCTTCTCCATATCCTCTTTCACGTCGACCGTGGCGTTGCGCTGATCGGGCGTGTCCTCGAATAGAAACGACGACTCCAGCTGGCGTTGCCACGGCGTATCGGGAAAATGCGCCGGCCGGGACGCGACCTGGCGGCGAGCGTATAGATCGAGGAGCTCGACGGTCATCTCCTGGATCGCAGTCCGCGTTCGATCGCGCTGCTGTGCCCAGCGTTTTCCGCCCAGCTTGTGCAGTCGGGGTGGCGCACCGTCTCCGTCGGCGTCGCCGGCCGCCCGGTAGCGCTCGATCTGGTCGACGCGATAGAGCGGGACGTTCAATCGGTCGCCACCCTCATACTCAATGACTGCGACTTCTACGGTGCTCTCGCCGACGAAGATGGTCTGAAGCCCGCGGTAGATGCCGACGCCATGTTCGAGATGCACGACAAAGTCGCCCGACTTGAGCGCCGTGATGGCTTCGAGAGTCGCGCCGGTCGAATAACGACGCGCGCGGCGGAGGCGCCGTTCACGGCGGAAGATCTCGTGGTCGGTGAGGACACGAAGACCTTGTCGGGAATCGGGAATCGGGAATCGGGAATCGACTTCTCCCATCCCGGGGACCACGAAGCCGCCGTCGAGCACTCCGATCACCAGCGCTGCCGGCGATGGGCTGAACGTGTCTTCGTTCAGCAGCTCATCGAGGCGCTCCGCCTGGCCTTCGTTGTCGCAGAGGATGATGGTCGGCATCCCGTCGCGGACGACGCGACGCAGGCGCTTAATGTCGCGGTCGATCGCGTCCGGGTGGCGTATCGGGAACACCGCATCGGCACCGGTTCCGGCGCCCGGCACCACCGCGATCGTGCCGAACGCGCGCAGCGACTGCACAGCATCGGCCGGCGACTGAAAGAGCTCGTCGCGCTTCGGCACGTCCTCACCGCGGCGCCGGGCGAGGTCGAGGTGATGCTGGGCCTCATCCCACGTGCGCTGGAGCTCCGGCTCGATGTGCGCATCGCTCGGGAGGATGACGATCGTTTCCGGCGGCCAGAGCGACGGGACCGAGACGCGTTCGAAATCGCTGCTCTCGTCCTCGGCAACGTGGCCGTCGACGGGGAGGATGATGGCGACATCGGCTTCGCGCGTGGAACGCTGGCTGTGCAGGTCGAAGTGGCGGAGCTCGATGATCTCGTCGCCCCAGAACTCGAGGCGCACCGGATCCGCCATGCCGAAGCTGTAGATGTCGAAGATCCCGCCGCGCACGGAGAACTGGGCGACGTCATCGACCATCGGCACGCGCTCGAATCCGACTCGCTCCAGGTGCTCGGCAATCTCTTCGGGGCGCCTAACGTCACCCTTGCGGAGCTCGAGGCGCGCCGCGCGAAGCGTCGTCGGCAGCCGCGTCCGCTCCAGAACGGCGCGCGCCGTGGTCAGGAGCACCCGGACGTCGCCCCGTGAGACGCGTTCGAGCGTCTCCACGCGCTCCCCCGCGATCTCCGCGTGCGGCTCGGCTTCGCCGAAACCCTCGCGAGGGGGGTACAGCGCGACCGGCGTCTCGTCGAGGATCGCCTGCAAGTCCGCGAGCCAGCGCTCAGCCTGTGGGACGCCTTCGGCGACGACGACGAAGAACCGCGTCGAGAGTCGCTGGACGAGCGCCGCCAGCGTCACCGCGTCGCTCGAGCCGGCGAGACCGCCGATGGTCAGGCGCTGCCCGGGTGCAGGAATCGTGTTCAGGACACGCGAGAACGACGGCAGCGACGAAATCGCTTCGACGAGGGTCGGTAGAGCCACTTACGCCGCCGCCTTCACCGTCCCGCGACTGGAGCGCTCGCCACTGCCGCGCGCAATGATGGCTTCGGCAAGGAGAACGAGCGCAGCGAGAATCAAGATCGGGGTAGACAGCGGGCGACGAGCCGACCCGGTGTAGGCATCGCTCGCCCAGCGCTCGCCGTCCGTCGTTAGGGTCACGTCGCGGCCGTCGAAGCGAGCGCGGAGCGCCGCCGGAGACAACCGCCCGAGCGACGACTCCTCCGGCTCCCCGTTCACGACCACGGCGCCGGCCTTGTTGCCGCCGCGTCGCATGAAGTAGACGCCCGCGCGATCCGGCGCGACGATCTCGCCGTTCGCGATCGGCACGGGCTGACCGGCAGCGTCATCGACGGCCTGTACTCCAGCGGGGGCACGCAACCGCGCGCCCGGCTTCGCCGAGAGCACAATCCCCGCATCGCCGGCAAGGCGCTGCGAAGCAGCTTCCGCGAGCCAGGGAAGAAATCCCGCCCTAACGGGAAAGTCGGTTGCCGACGGATCCAGCGGCGATGCGATGATGACGTACCGATCGCCCGCAACGATCCACGGCTCGGCGCCCACGCGCGCGAGCGTGTCTGCGGTGGGCTCGCCCTGAGCCGTGAGCGGAAACCGCATCGACACGGTCGCGCCATCGACGAGCCTGAGTGATGCGCTCGCCGGCTCGCGAGCAGTGCCGGTCTCGTGACGCGCGGCGCCGAACCTCCACGGCATACCCAACCGCTCGAGCGCGCGGTTGGCCGCGCCGATGCGCACAGGATCGGAGGGCGCGACGATCAGAGCAGGCAGTCGCGTGAGCCCATCGGCCGACACGATCGCGGCATCGGGCCCAAGGCGCAGGCGATCGCTCTGCACCAGTGCGTCCGTGGCCGTCTTTACAAACGTCCCGAGGCTCGGATCGACGGTCACCGACGGAGCCGCGCCAATCCACGCTGCGAAGTAACGCACGTCATCGCCGCGAAGCTCGTCAGGCTCGAGCTCCACCGACCCGGCCACCCAGCCGCGCTCGGGAGGTGCCGCCCTAACGAGTATCTCGCCATCGGCAACGGCGGTTCCGCGCGCAAGCGTCCGCGCCGCAGCCCCCGTACCGCCGATGGCAATGCGATACGTCGCCGAGTCGGCGCCGAGCGTCCGAGCGATGACGCTGCCGCGTGGAGTCCACCGAGTGGGACGGGCCTCGGCGACGATCACCGCGTGATTCGCGGCCGGAGCGCCCGGAGGAACGAACGCACTCACGCCGACGTCGGGCGTCGAGGTCGCGCGTCGCCACGCTGTCGCCTGTCCGTCAGTCGCCACAGCGACGTGCCGAGCGGTGAGGCCGGCAGCTCGTACGAGACCCACGGCGCGGGTCACCGCGCCCGGCAAGTCTCCGGCGCCGGCGATCGGCTCGAGCCGCTGGATCGCGTCGGCAACCGAGGAGCTCGACCCTCCGACGACGCGCCCATCGGCGGTGACGAGCCAGATGCGGTCCGACGGCGTCGCGTGGCGCGCTGCCGCAAGCGCTGCCGCGCGCAACCGGCGAAAGAGTGGCGCTCCATCGACGATGGTGGATGTGCTGAGGGAGTTGTCCAGCACGATCGCGATGGCCGTTGGTGCGTGCCCCGACCCGATCAGGCGTCCGACGGGTCTCGCGGCTGCGAGCGCGATGAAGACCACGGCGAGAATGCGGAGAAACATCAGCAGGAAGTTTCTCAGCTTAAGCTTCCGCGAGTTCTCGCGTTCGGCGCGAAGGATGTAGCGCGCGGCCGGAAACTCCACTCGCAGTGAGATGCGTCGCCGCAGCAAATGGAGCAGCAGCGGGACCGCCGCAGCGCCTGCCAGCAGCAGGTAGAGTGGCTCGAGGAAGCTCACGGCAGGCGCTGGCGAGCGGCGAACGCTTTTCGCAACGGAACGCCGAACGGCTCGTCGGTGGTGAACACCTCATAGCCCGCGCCGGTGGACTGCAGCGTGGTGCGCCACTCGGCGATGGCTTCTTCGACCGTCTTGCGATAGGCGGCGCGGACGTCGGCAACAGTCGCCGTCACCTCGAGGCCCGACTCCGGGTCCGCGAACACGGCTTCGCCGCCGAGAGAAAGATCACGTTCCGCGGGATCCATGATGTGCAGGACGGTCACGTCATGCCCCACTGCCCTGAGCAGCCTCACTGCTTCGGCGACAGCCGCAGGCTCGACGAGCAGATCGGAGATGAGCACGACCATACCCGGCCGGCGAATGAGTCGCGCCGCCTGCATGAGCGCTTCGGGAGCGATGGAGGCGAGGCCGGCACCATCTTCCTCGAGCGCGTGGAGGATGCGCCGCCACTGCGCGGTGCGCGCCTTGGGTGGAATGACCGTGCGAAGCTTGTCGTCGTAGCGAATGAAGCCGACCGCGTCTCGCTGGCGAATCAGGAGCAGCGACAGCGCGGCCACGAGCTGTTCCGCGTACCGCTGCTTGGAGAGAACGGTCGGCGCGCTGGCCCATGCCATCGATCGACTCACATCGAGGATGATCGTCGCGCGGAGGTTCGTCTCCTCCTCGAATTGCTTGACGACCCACTTGTTCGATCGCGCAGCGATCTTCCAGTCGATGAAGCGCAGATCGTCGCCGGGCTGATAGCCGCGGTACTCGGCGAACTCCACTGAGAAGCCCTTTTTCGGCGATCGGTGCAAACCGTTGAGGAACCCGTCGACGACCCAGCGCGCGATGATCTCGACATGGCCAAGTGAGGCGAGACTCGCGGGGTCGAACAGGTCGGCGCGGACGGCGCGGGAGCTTTCCATCGGGGTGGGAAGATAATGCTCTGGCGGCTATCTTTGAGGGCTTTCGCCGTACTTCCTCGCCGCGACTTCCGTGAATCTCGACCACATCCGCAACTTCTGTATCGTCGCCCACATCGACCACGGCAAGTCGACTCTCGCCGACCGCCTGATCGAGACCACCGGGACGCTGCAGAAGCGGGAGATGAAGGCCCAGGTGCTCGACACGCTCGACCTCGAGCGCGAACGGGGCATCACGATCAAGCTCAACGCCGTGCGCATGAACTATACGGCGCGCGATGGCGGACTCTACGAGCTGAACCTGATCGACACGCCGGGCCACGTGGACTTTACGTACGAGGTCTCGCGATCGCTCGCCGCCTGTGAGGGCGCGATTCTCGTCGTCGACGCGTCGCAGGGCATTCAGGCGCAGACGCTCTCGAACCTCTTCCTCGCGCTCGACGCGGGGCTCGAGATCCTTCCCGTCCTGAACAAGATCGACCTGCCGGGCGCCGAGCCGGAGCGCCGCAAGCAGGAGGTGCACGATCTGATCGGCATCGATCCCGACCGGATCCTGCTCGTGAGCGCGAAGGAGGGCCACGGCGTTCCCCAGCTGCTCGAGGAGATCGTAGCGCGCGTCCCTGCTCCGACCGGCGATCCCGACGGCCCTTTGCGGGCGCTCATCTTCGACTCGTACTACGACCGATACCGGGGAGCCGTCCCGAGCATCCGCGTCGTCGACGGCGAGATTCGTCGCGGCATGGAGATCACTTTCGGCGCGAACGAAGCGAAATACGAGGTGAGCGACCTCGGCTACATGCAGCTTCGTCCGGTGCCGACCGACTCGCTCGGGCCGGGCGAGGTGGGTTATGTCGTAGCGAACGTGCGCAGCGTACAGGAGACGCGCGCCGGCGACACGATCTTCGACGCCGCGAACCGCGCCGCCGAGGCGCTTCCGGGGTATCAGGACGTGCACTCGATGGTGTTCTCGGGCCTCTACCCGACGGACACGACGCAATACGAGGCGCTGCGCGACGCGTTGGCCAAGCTGCGCCTGAACGACGCGTCGCTGCACTACGAGCCGGAGACGTCGACCGCCCTCGGGTTCGGGTTCCGATGCGGCTTCCTCGGCCTGCTGCACATGGAGATCGTGCAGGAGCGGCTCGAGCGCGAGTTCGACCTCGATTTGGTCACGACGGTGCCTAACGTCGAATACCACGTGCACCGCACCGACGGCACCGACGAGATCATCGAGAACCCGTCGAAGATGCCGCCGCCGGCCGTGATCGACCGGGTGGAGGAGCCGTACGTCAAGGCGCGCATCATGGCGCCGTCGGACTACATCGGGCCGATCATGACGTTAGGCACCGAGCGCCGTGGCGTCTACAAGAACATGACGTACCTCGATCAGGAGCGCGTCGAGTTCGACTGGGAGTTTCCGCTGGCCGAGATCATCCTCGACTTCTTCGATCGCCTCAAGACGATCAGCCGAGGATACGCTTCGCTCGACTACGAGGTGCTCGGCTACCGCGAGAGCGATCTCGTGAAGCTCGACATGCTGATCAACGGCGACGCCGTCGACGCCTTCAGCGTCATCATCCACCGCGACAAGGCGTACGAGTACGGTCGCAAGATCGCCGACAAGCTGAAGGAGCTGATTCCGCGTCAGCTGTTCGAGGTGGCGATCCAGGCGGCGATCGGCAACAAGGTGATCGCACGGTCGTCGGTGAAGCCGCTCCGCAAGGATGTGCTCGCGAAATGCTACGGCGGCGACATCACGCGGAAGCGCAAGCTCCTCGAGAAGCAGAAAGAGGGGAAGAAGCGCATGAAGCAGGTGGGCGCCGTCGAGATTCCGCAGGAAGCATTTCTGGCGGTGCTGCAGGTCGACTAGGGCGCCCACCACGCCCCGCCGCGTGCAATTCTCTCTCGTCATCCAGACCTCGTTCCTCGGCGACGTCGTGCTCACGACGCCGCTCATCGCGGAGCTCGCGCAGCGCGGTCCCGTGCACGTCGTGGCGACGCCGGCAGGCGCTCCGCTGCTCGCGCGCAATCCCGATGTGGCGGGCGTCACGATCTACGACAAGCGCGGCACCGCACGCGGCGTCGGAGGGCTCGCCAACGTCGCCGCGGAGCTCAGCGCCGCGCGATCGCGTGCCGCGAACGACGGCGCCGGCGAGGCGGTTGCCTACCTCGCGCAGGGCTCCGTGCGAAGCGCGGCGCTCGCACGCCTCGCCGGATTCCGCGCGCGCGTCGGGTTTACGACGTCGGCGGGGCGCTGGCTGTATACGCGCCGCGTTCCGTACCGCGACGATCGTCATCACGCCGAGCGGCTCTGGAGTCTCTCCGCGGAGAGCGCGGACGCGTCGCCGACGCGCGAGCAGCTGCGTCCTCGACTCTTCCCTGGCGGAGCCGAGCGCGAAGCGGTGGATCGGCTGCTCGCGGAGGCGGGTAACGGCACACCACGGCTGATCGCGCTCGCACCGGGCAGCGTCTGGGCCACGAAGCGCTGGCCATATTACGCAGCGCTCGCGCGATCACTATCGGCGACGGCGCGCATCGCAGTCATCGGAGGCAGGGACGATGCGCCGCTCGCCTCGGAGATCGTGACGGTAGTCGGCGATCGCGCCATCGACGCGACCGGCAAGCTTTCGTTGTTAGGCTCGGCTGAATTGATCCGGCGCTGCGCGCTGCTCGTCACCAACGACTCGTCGCCTCAGCACCTCGCGTCGGCCGTTGGAACGCCCACCATCACCGTCTTCGGCCCGACCGTGCCCGAGTTCGGATTCGGGCCGCTGGCGCCGGGGTCACAGACGGCGGGCGTGCGCGGACTGGAGTGCCGGCCATGCGATCGCCACGGTCCGCAGCAATGTCCACTCGGCCATTGGCGCTGCATGCGTGACCTCAAATCCGACGTGGTCGCCGAGGTGGTCGCGCACGTGGAGCAACATTCTTCATGACCACGTTTGGCGCCCTGTTGGCACTCGGCATCGGTCTGGTGCTCGGACTTCTCGGCGGCGGCGGATCGATCCTCGCCGTGCCGACCTTCCTGTACGTCTTTCACGTCGAGCCGAAGCCGGCCATCGCCATGAGCCTCGTGGTCGTCGGCATGACCGCGCTGGTGGGATTCATCACGCACTGGCGACAGGGCACGATCAACGTGCGCATCGCGCTGCTCTTCGGCGGGCTCGCGATGATCGGCTCGTTCGGCGGTGCACGTCTCGCTCGCTTCGTGCCCGCATCGGCGCAGCTCGCCCTCTTTGCCGCGTTCGCGCTCACCGCCGCCATCTTCATGCTGCGCGACTCGCTGCGTCCACGGCTCGCGAGTGAGGGTCACGACGCCGGCCCGCTACGCTTCTCCGCTCTGCTCGGCGTCCAGGCCGTCGGCGTCGGCGTGCTGACCGCGCTCATCGGCGCCGGCGGAGGTTTTCTCATCGTCCCCTCGCTCGTCTTCATGGCGAACGTGCCAGTGAAGGAGGCGGTCGGAAGCTCGCTTCTCATCATCGCGATGAACGCTGCCAGCGGAGTAGCCGGCTACCTCGGCCAGGTAACTTTTGATTGGGCGCTCGTCGGATGGTTCACGGCGGTCGCCGCCGCTGGTGCGGTGACAGGGACGCGATTCATGAAGCGCGTCCCCGCCGCGCGTATCAAGCAGGGCTTCGCTATAATGATCCTCGTTCTTGGCTCGTACCTCGTGATCCGCCGCCTCACGCACTAGGCGCGCGAACCCAGCCGCTTTTTCGCGCGGGCTGACGCGCGCTCGACCCTCTTCCCCGCGACTCAGATGCCGCCTCGAAAACGACAGCGCTACATCATCGGTGTCGACCTTGGCGGTACGAACATCGTCGCCGGCGCGATGCCCGAGGACGGGAGCCGCGAGATCGCGATGCGATCCGAGCCAACCCGCCCGGACCAGGGCGCCGACGCCGTCGTCGATCGCATCGCGCGGATGATCGACACGGTGCTCGCCGAGACAATCGCCGAGACGAGCGCGAAGCGAGAGGATTTCGCCGGGGTCGGTATTGGCTCGCCAGGCCCGCTCGACCGCGAGCGCGGCATCGTGATCATGACGCCCAACCTCGGGTGGAGGAACTTCCCGCTGCGGGACGAGATCTCGAAGCGCGTTGGATTGCCGGCATCGCTCGACAATGACGCGAATTGCGCCACGCTAGGCGAGTGGTGGTGCGGCGCAGCGAAAGGCGCCAGGCACGTCATCGGAATAACGATTGGCACCGGCATCGGCGGGGGGCTCATTCTCGACGGTCGCCTCTTTCACGGCGCGTCGGACGTGGCCGGCGAGATCGGGCACACGACCATCGACTCGACGGGGCGGCGGTGCAAGTGCGGCAATTACGGGTGTCTCGAGGCGTACGCGTCAGGCCCGGCGATCGCGGAGCGCGCTCGTGAGGCGCTCGCTGGCGGGGAGCCGTCGATCTTGACGAAGCTCGTGAATGATGATCTCAACAAGATCACCGCGCAGCTCGTGTACGACGCCGCGAAGAAGGATGACGACGTTGCGCGCCAGGTCGTGCGCGAGACGGCCAGTTTTCTGGGCGCCGGCGTGGCGAATCTGTTGAACATCTTCAATCCCGACGTGGTCGTGATTGCCGGCGGCGTCACGCAGGCGGGCGCGCCGCTCTTCGAGCCACTCCGCGCGGAAGTTCGACGTCGCGCGTTCAGACCAGCAGTGGAGGCGTGCAAGATCGTCCCCGGAACGCTGCGCGGATCTGCGGGCGTCGTGGGCGCCGTTGCCACGTTCAAGCAGCAGGTGCTGGGCGGGGTGTGACTCCCGACGCCCGAAAGAAGCGACTCGGCGTCATCGGGACGTTCGTCTGGGACGTGATCTACGGACGCGACCCGCGCCAGCTTCCTGTCGAGGAGTGGGGCGGAATCACTTACGCGCTGTCCGCGCTCGACGCCGCTCTGCCTGACGACTGGGAGATCGTTCCGCTCGTGCGCGTGGGCGACGACCTGGCGCACGAGGCGGGGCGCTTCATTCGCACGCTGCGACGCGCGGCGCCTGATGCGGCGCCCATCGCGGTCCCCTACCCGAACAACCGTGTCGAGCTGCGCTACTTCAGCGACGAGCGACGCAGCGAACGTCTCTCGGGCGGCGTTCCCCCGTGGAGCTGGCTCGGACTCAAGCCGCTGCTCGGCGACATCGACGCGCTCTACATCAACATGATCAGCGGCTTCGAGCTCGAGCTCGAGACCGCGCAACTGATCCGACATCACTATCGGGGTCCGATCTACTGCGATTTGCATTCGCTCATGTTGAGCGTGCAGCCGACGGGGTTTCGTGCGCCGCGTCCGCTCGAGAACGTTGCCGCGTGGTGCGCCTGCTTCGATCTCCTGCAGGTCAACGAAGATGAGCTCGCGATGATAGCGCCCGATCCGATGGCACTCGCGGCGACCGCGTTCGCGAACGGGATTCGGTGTCTCGTCGTCACGCTGGGCCGTCGAGGCGTCGTGTACTTCGCGGCGCCCGGCTTCGACGCGCTCTCCGACCTTACACGCCAACCACTTGCCTCCACACCGGCGATCGGTCCCGTGCGCACCGAGCTCGTGCCCGCCGAGCGGTTGCGCGGCACGGTCGATGCCGGGGATCCGACGGGATGTGGTGACGTCTGGGGCGCGACCTATTTCTCACGGCTGGTTGCCGGTGATAAGTTGTCCGACGCGATGCGCGCGGCGATGCGCGCCGCAGCACGCAACGTGGAGCACCGGGGTGCCACCGGGCTCGCGCACTACCTTCGCGGAGAGCTCAGCCCGACGTGACCACCGTCATCAACGTTCCGCCCTCGCTCGACGACGCGACGATCGAGCAGGTCCTGGATCAGGTGGCCCCGCTCCCACGCGATCAGAAGGTTCTCATCGATGCCCGACACACCCGGTGGGCGTCGCCGTACGCGCTGACCACGATGCTGACGCTCGGCCAGACGCGCGCTGAGCGCGCGGCGTTCGCCGGCCCGGAGAACGATGACACGGCGTCGTATTGGGGACGCACGGGTTTCTACAAGCACGCCGAGCAGCTCTTCGATCTTCACGGTCACGTTCCTCGCGCCCGCAACGGTGGCGAGTCGAGCGTGCTGCTGGAGATCACGCCCGTCTCGAAGAGTGAAGACGTGCACGACGTGGTCGAGCGCATTCAGCAGAAGGCGCAGGCGATCCTCGTGAACGAGCTCCACCTCGACCCGCAGGCGACCATGCGATTCGCGATGACGCTTTCCGAGGCGTGTCAGAACATCGTCGAGCACGCGCAGCGCGGCGGGTGGGTGGCCGTGCAGACGTATACCTGGCGCCAGCGGCTCGGACGCCGCGTGGTGCAGATCGCCGTCTGCGATGCCGGCATCGGGTTTCGCGCCTCGCTCGAGAACGCGCATGGCCGCCGCATCAGCGACCGGTGGGATGATGCCATGGCGCTCGAGGACGCGGTGATTCGCGGCGTGAGTCGATTCCGCGATCCTGGACGCGGACAGGGGCTCGCCGGCGTTCGGCGATTCGTCGGCAAGTGGGATGGCAAGCTGTCGATCCGCAGTGGTACCGCGCGGATCGCGATCGTGCCGAGTTGGGATGAGGACGTCCCCTTGGCTGAGGACCTCGCGCCGTTTCCCGGCGCGCAGGTTCAGATCACGATTCCAGAACGGATACCTCCGCGGTGATCAACCATATCGATGTGAGCTCGGTGCTGCGACGCACCGTGTGCGACCTGTACTCCAACCTCGTGACGCGACCCACGGGCGCTGCCGTACGGACGGAGATCGAGAATCTGCTCGCGGCGTGGCGCGGCCCGTCGCTGACGGTCATCGACTTCTCGCACGTCAACCTGCTGCACTTCTCGTGTGCCGATGAGGTGGTCGCCAAGCTGTTGCTGCGGTTCGAGGGCGGCGCGCCGCCCCAGGACGCGTATTTTCTCCTGCGCGGGGTCCGCGAGGACCATCTCGATGCCATCGAGGCCGCGCTCGAGCGCTACCAGCTCGCCCTCGTTATGCAGGCCGACGACGGTGCGCTGCTCCTCGTGGGCACCGTGAACGATGACCAGCGGCGCGCGTGGCAGGCGCTGCGCGAGCTCGGGCGCGGCGCGGCCGAGGAGCTCGCGTCGGCGCTTGGCGAGGAGCTGGCCGACGCCGCGGCGCTCCTCGCGGCGCTGCACGAGCGGCGACTGGTCATGCGATTCGACGACACCTACGTGCCGCTCGGGGCGACGCCGTGAGTCAACTCTACAACCCGCCGCTGCAGGTCGTCGGCTTCATCGGCACGCGGGCCGGCGATGAAGACCGCGGGCCGCAGATCCGCCTGAACTCGGACGAGGCGCGCTTCCGGCTGATCCTCGACGGCGAGCTGGTGTGGATCTACGGCCCGCGGCGTCACGAGCTCGCGCCGGTGGCCATCGACGATTCCGTGCCGCGGGGCGGCGTCGTCTTGCGGGACATCGGGGGCGTCACGGTGACGGAGATCGTGCGCCTGGTGAAACCGAACCTCGACGCGCGCCCCGACCGCGGCGCCTACGCCTAACGCAGCGCGGACTGCCAATGCCTCGACCGCAACGTCGCCTGGGCCTGTCCACCCTCGCCGTCACCGGCGGCGCGTCACACAACGAGGCCGACACGCCGGTCGTGCAACCGCTCGTACAATCGGCGAACTTCATCCAGGAGATCGGGACGGCCGACGGCCTCCGGTATCCGCGCTACGGCAACACGCCTAACGCCGAAGTCCTGCAGAAACGTCTTGCGATGATGGAGGGCGCGGAGGCGGCGATCGTGCTCGCGAGCGGCATGGGCGCCACCGCCTGCGCCCTCCTGGCGCTGCTTCGCCCCGGCGATCATCTCCTCGCGAGCAACTGGGTCTACGGGGGCACGCGCCTCCTGTTCACACAGGAGTTCGCGACCATGGGCATCGACGTCACGCTCGTCGATCCGATGGAGACCCGCGCATGGCGGAAGCGCATGCGCAAGGAGACCCGCGCCATCTTCGTCGAGTCGCCGGTGAACCCGACGTGCCGCGTGCTCGACCTGCGCCCGATCAGCTACCTGACCAAGGAGGGCGGCCTCGCGCTGGTCGTCGACTCGACGTTCGCGAGCCCCGTCAACTTCCGTCCCCTGGAGCACGGCGCGGACGTCGTCATTCACTCGGCCACCAAGTACCTGAATGGCCACCACGACGTCCTCGGCGGCGTCGTGTTAGGCACCGCGCCGTACATCGAGGAAGTGCGGCAGAAGATGGTGGTGTGGGGACAGTCGCCCGACCCCTTCGCGTGCTGGCTGCTCGAACGCGGCCTGAAGACGCTCGACGTGCGCGTCGCGCGACAGAACGAGAACGCGCGCCGGATCGCCGAGTGGTGCCACGATCGCAAGGAGGTACGGCGCGTGCACTATCCGGGGCTGGCAGATCACCCGGATCACGAAGTGGCGCGAACGTTTCTCGATGGCTGCGGCGGCATGCTGGCGATAGAGCTCGTGGGCGGCGCTCGCAGCGCGGAGCGCTTCCTCCGGCGACTCCGCCTCATCAAGCACGCGCCGAGCCTTGGCGGTGTCGACTCGGTGATATCGGAGCCGCGCTTCACCTCGCACACTCATCTCAGCAGCGAGGAACGCGCGGCGCTCGGCGTGCCCGATGGGTTCCTGCGGCTGAGCGTCGGCATCGAGAACGTGGACGACCTCATCGCGGACATCGAGCAGGCGCTCAAATGAGCGTGGTGGAAGTCCCCGGCGAGTCAGCCCCCGACGACCGCCGGCGCGACGAGCGGCGACTGAACTCGCGACTCGCTGACATCCCGGCTCCCGAGGTCCGAAGAGTAGTACTGACCTGGCTTCTCACGGCCATCGTGGTGCTACTGTTCCTGTGGATGGTCCGCCGGGTGCTCATCGCGGGCATTCTCGGGATCGTCATCGCCGCGTACCTCCGGCCGCTCTACCTGCGGATCCGTCGCAAGACGCGAAAGCCGATCCTGAGCGCGGTGCTCACGCTGCTGGTCGTGATTATCCCGATCCTGGGCGCCCTCGCATACAGCTACGTCGAGCTCGTGGACGTCCTTGGCTATATCGCCTCGCACCAGGATGAGGTGGCGAATCGGATCGACACGGAGATCCGCCGCCTGCCATTCCTAGGCAACGCGAACGCGACGGAAACGATTCGCGGCTATGTCCTGACCATTTCCGGTTATGGGACCAAGATCCCGGCGGCGGTCAAGGAAGCGGTAGTCGAGCTTTCGGTCGCCATCACGATCTTCCTGCTGACGGCGGCATATGTGTTTACGGATGCCGACTCGATCGTCAGTTATGTGCGGAGCAAGGTGCCGCAGCGCTATGACCGGCTACGGGAAGAGCTGGTGACGAACGTCACAGGGGTGCTGTACGGGGCGATCTACGCGACGCTCCTCACCCAAAGCCTCAAGACGCTCGTCATTTTCCTGATGAACCTCGCGTTCGGCGTGCCGCTCGCGGCGGTGCTGGCGATCCTGTCGTTCATCATCGGCTTCTTCCCGATCGTCGGGTCGTGGAGCGTGTACGTACCGGTTGCGGCGTGGCTGCTCGTGTTTCGAGATAGCCCGGTTCGCGCTGGATTGATGGTGCTCGTTGGGTTTCTGCTGAACACGTTGTTCATCTCGACGTACCTGCGCCCCAAGATCGCCGCCGAGCGCTCTGGGGTATTGAACTTTTACTGGATGTTCGTCGCGCTCGTGACGGGAGTGTACACGTTCGGGCTCGCCGGCATCCTGCTCGGTCCGATCCTCATCGGGTTGCTCAAGGCGGTCGTGGACTCGGTGACGGCCCACGCCAGCTGGCGGCTCGCCGAGGTCGAGGATGGCGCCGGGTAGCGAGTGGGCACCAGGAAGGTGGAGCAGTGATTCGGTTCCAGCACGTCTACAAGGAATATCCGCGCACTGGCCTGG
>JBKOYV010000139.1:0-2742 GCA_046725585.1 Gemmatimonadota bacterium
CCAGCGGTCCTTGCACCACCCGCACTGACTCTCCTTGCCGCCGTTACCGACAATGGCATTCCAGTACCGGTCCGTCTCTTGCTGATTGTCCGTCGCGATCTGGAAGGAAAAGGCCTCGCTGGGCGTGAATTCCGGACCGCCGTTGAGACCGAGACAAGGACTGCCGAGCACCGTGAACGTCACCGTCAGTACGTCGCCCTCCTTGCCGCCCGGGTAGTCAGCGGGCGCTTTCATAACAGCGGTCACTTTACTGTCCGGAAAGGTGGCGGCGTAGAAGCGCGCCGCCTCATGCGCGTCCTTGTCGAACCAGAGACAGATCGTGTTCTTTGGCGTCATCGTCGTGTGCTCCTTGCGCTCGTTCAGCGGGTGTGCCGCATCGCAGCGGCGTTCTCGCCGAGTGTATGCAAGTTTGGGACACCAGCATGGTGACGCCAAATGCTCAGCCGCGCGCCGCGACCATGCGCTCCCATTCGATGGGATCGCGAGCCTCGGCATCTGCGACTCCGAGCTCCCGCAGCACCCCGATCACCGTCTGGCGGCGAACGAGGGAGACGGTCAGGATGTGCGCAACCACGCTGCCGAAGGTGAAGCTGACCGGCGGCGTGCAGAGCGCATCGACGAAGGCATCGTCCCACTCGTTGCGATCGCGGATGCGTCGGACCAGCGCAGTGAACTGCGGCTGCACCACAGCCAGCCGCGCCTGCAGCGCCGCGATGCCCTGCTGGTCGCGCGGAGGAATGTCACGCCCACCAATCGCGGCGGTCCACACCTCCTTGGTGAAGACGATACGCTCGAGCATGGTCCTCAGGTCGGGTTCGGGGCCCTCGAAGTGATGGACGATCAGCCCGGGCCGAACGTGGCGATCGAGGGCGTCGTCGGAGAGCGTCGCGGCCTGCTCCAGCAGTCGCGCGATGTGCCAGTGGTCGTGCTCGACGAGGCGGTCGGAGAGATCCATGGTCGTTGTCCTCGATTGGCCCGGCAGCAACAGGCCGCCGGGCGGGTGGAAGTGGATGCCGTTCGGTGCGGAGAGTCGGAAGTCGCGCGGCTCGTCCGCGAACCGACTCGGTGGCACGCCGTGAGCCCGGGTGAACGCGCGCGAGAACGCTTCGATTGCGTCGTAGCCAGCTTCGAGGCCGGCGTCAGTGACGCTCGCGCCGCGGCCGAGCCGCCATGCGGCGCGCTCCAGCAAGAGGCGGCGCCGAAACGCGGCTGGAGCCTCGCCTATGCCGGCGCGCACCAGGCGGTTGAAGTGAAACGGGCTGAGCATCGCCCGCGCCGCCAATGCGCGCCCGTCAAGGCCCTCGTCGAGCGCTTCGATCACGGCATCGACAACGTCGCGCAAGCGATCAGGGTGGCTCTTCACGCGCTCGAGTATGTCCCGCGCCGCGCCAGCGCGCATGACCGCAATTGCTGCGGCGACCCAATGAGACGTGGACGTCGAGCTGATCAAGGTGCTTACCGACAACCCACTCCTGTCCGATATCTGTAGAGCCGACAGGGCTATGGCCCGCGTCTGGCCGCGTCGGGCCTTGGCGTATCCTTGCGATCATGGAATCGCTCCTCCGCGATGTTCACTATGCGTTGGCCACGCTGCGGCGCACGCCGGGACTGACGCTCACCATTCTGGTGACCCTCGCGCTGGGCGTCGGAGCGACGACGGCGGTGTTCACGGTCGTGCACGCTGTGCTGCTCGAACCGTTGCCGTACCCCGATTCGGCGCGGCTCGTTCGGTTGTGGGAAGAGCATCCGGGCGGCCAGTCGCCCGCGGGCAATCGTTGGCTCAGTCTAAGGACGCGGCTCGCGTGGCGCGACCGATCCCTGACGATCGAGGACGCCGGCGCCTACGGGTCCTACGACTACCTCGTTCGACAACCCGGCTTGGAACCCGCGCGCCTGCACGGGGCTACGGTTTCCCCGTCGGTGTTGCGCCTGCTGCGGGTGACCCCGGCGATCGGACGCTTCTTCGTCGCGGGTGAGGACGCTGCCGGCGCCCCGCCCGCTGTGGTGCTGAGCGATCGAATCTGGCGCGATCGATTCGCCGCCGATCCGGCCGCGATCGGCCGCACCCTCGAGATCGACGGCGAACGGCGGACCATCGTCGGGATCGCGCGGCCCGATCTCGCGTTTCCGAACCCGCGCGTGCTGTTTTGGGTTCCCGCCGCCATCCCCGCCGATGCAGACGAGGCGAGCCGCACGGTCGTCTTCACGACGCTCGGACGACTGCGGCCCGGCGCGACGCCCGGACAGGCGGAAGCCGAAGGTACGGCCGCCGCTCGCAGCACGCCACGGCCACCGTCGACCGAATTCTTCTTCGGCCGCGGCGGCGCCGTCATCGTCCGCGCGCGGCCGCTCGTCGACGACCTGACGCTGGCGGTTCGTCCGGCGATTCTCGTACTCGCGAGCGCTGTCGCCCTGGTGATGCTCATCGCCTGCGCCAACATCGCGAATCTGCTGCTCTCGCGCGGCGCCGCGCGCCAGCGCGAGCTGAGTATTCGCGCGGCGCTCGGTGGCAGCCGCACCCGACTCGTGCGACAGCTCCTGACAGAAAGCATGGTGCTGTCGGCCGCAGGCGGCGCTGCCGGTCTGGCCCTCGCGTGGATGCTCGTTCGACTGCTGCCGCTCGCCGCACCGGCACGCTTCCCGCGTCTCGAAGCGATCACCCTCGACGGTACGACGCTGCTCTTCGGCGTGACCGCGTCATTGGCCGCCGCGGCGATCTCGGGCCTCGTTCCGGCGCTGCGG